>NZ_JAPMLV010000001.1:0-303021 GCF_026420145.1 Enterobacter pseudoroggenkampii | reverse complement strand
GGTGGATTGCCGCCATTCCGGGCGGAGCCATCCTGTTTGCCAGCCTGGCCTTTAACCTGCTGGGCGACGGCCTGCGCGACGTACTGGAGCCACAGCATGACTGAACACCGCGTCATCGTCGATACGCTGAATATCGACTACCCCGCCGCGCGCGTGGTCAACAACCTGAGCTTCACGCTTGGCAACGAGCGGCTGGCGCTGGTGGGGGAATCCGGCTCCGGCAAGTCGATGTCCGCCCGCGCCCTGATGGGGCTGGTGCGTAAGCCCGGCATCGTAAGCGCTAACCGGCTTAACGTGCTCGGCAACGACCTGCTGAACCTGAGCTCCCGCCGCTGGCAGGCGCTGCGCGGCAACGGGATTGCGATGGTCATGCAGGACCCGCGCTACGCCCTCAACCCCGTGAAAACCGTCGCCGCCCAGCTTGATGAGGCGCTCACGCTGCATCAGCGGCTGCCGCGTTCAGAACGCCAGGCACGCATTCACGACATCATCCGCGCCGTCGGACTCAACGAACATGTCCTCCAGCGCTACCCCGGTGAGCTTTCCGGGGGCATGGGCCAGCGGGTGATGATTGCGATTGCGCTCGTCAACAACCCGCAGGTGCTGATTGCCGACGAACCTACCTCCGCGCTGGACGCCCGCCTGCGTAGCCAGATCCTCGAACTGCTGGTGCAGCAGTGCGAAGAACGCCGGATGGCGATGCTGTTAATCAGCCACGATCTGCCGCTGGTGGCGGAGCACTGCGACCGCGTGCTGGTGATGTATCAGGGCGAAAAGGTGGATGAGATGGCGGCAAGCCAACTCCCGCAGGCAACGCATCCGTACACGCGCACCCTGTGGACCTGTCGTCCAGACGTCCATACTTATGGACAGATGCTGCCAACGCTCGACCGTTCGCAGCCGTGGAAGGAGGCCGATAATGGCGCTCGTTGAAGTAAAGGATCTCCAGGTGAGCTTCGGGGAGAAAACGGCGGTGTCCGCCGCCAGCTTTGTCATCGAGAAAGGTGAAACCTTCAGCCTGATTGGTGAATCCGGCTGCGGCAAATCGACGATTCTGCGCGTGCTGGCTGGGCTGCAGCGCGAGTGGCGCGGCAGTATTGCGCTGCTGGGAAAAGCGTTAACGCCAGGGCGACGTTTTGAAGGCGAGCTTCGCCGCAACGTGCAGATGGTGTTTCAGGATCCGTGGGCGTCGCTGCACCCGAACCACACCATTGCGCGCACGCTGTCGGAGCCGTTAAGCATCCATGGCGAGACACAAATCGCGGAAAAGGTGGCCAATGCGCTGCACGAGGTGGGGCTTTCTGCCGACGCGGGTAAACGTTATCCGCACCAGCTTTCCGGCGGCCAGCGCCAGCGCGTTGCCATTGCCCGCGCGCTGCTGCTGCGCCCGCAGCTTCTGCTGCTGGACGAGCCGACCTCGGCGCTGGATATGTCCGTGCAGGCGGAGATCCTGAACCTGCTCAACCGCCTGAAGGCCGAGCACGAGATGACCTATCTGCTGGTGAGTCACGATGCGGACGTGATTGCCCATATGTCCGACCGGGCGGCGTTTATGTCGCACGGGGAGATCCAGAAGGTGTTTGACCGTGAGGCGATGTTACGGGGCGAGCACAGGATGGGTTAAGTTTTCCAGGCCGGGTAAGGCATCGCCGCCACCCGGCAAACAATCACTTCAGCAGCTTTACCGTGGCATCAATGTCGATCTCATCTTCGGTGAAGATCAGCGTCGTGTTCTGGAAGGTGGTGATTGCCAGCTTCTTCACCGTGCGCATTTCGCCCGGCTTTTTATCAGATTTCGGCTTGATGCTGTTCATCAGCAGCCCCACCGACAGCACCGCATTTTCTTTGTCGATTTTGGTATCCGCGGGCTCTTCTTCGTTGAACACCACGAAGGATTTGATCGAGGTGAGCTTCACGCGCTCGCCTGCGATATAGAGATGTTTGCTTTCGGGGATCACCTTCACCGCGTAGGCGGAAAGGCCTTTGTTGTTGTTGGTCGGCTCGAAGGTCACCGCGGCATCTTTCTTAATCAGATCGGGGTTCGCGACCTTAATCACATGAAAATAGCGGTTATCGCCGTTTTCATCTTTGATAAATCCAAAGCCTTTATCTTTAAACCACGTTGTGATTGTACCGTTCATCGCTGTTACCGCCTGTCAGATCGTAATGACTAAAGTTTTGCAGCGCGCAGTGTAATGCACAATGGCGGAGGAGACAAAAAAAAGCCCCTGCACGGGTGCAGGGGAAAACTCATGTCAGAGCTTATTAGAATTTAGTTGAACACCATCCCACCATCAATTAAGAGCGACTGGCCGGTCATGTAGTCGGAATCCGGCCCAGCCAGGTATGAGACGCAGGCGGCGACATCTTCCGGTTCAGACAGGCGGCCAAGCGTGATGCGTTTGGCAAAGGTTTCGGTCCCGTAGCCCAGCGGTTTACCCGCCGCCTCGGAGACCTGACGGTCGATCTCTGCCCACATCGGCGTTTTCACGATGCCCGGGCAGTAGGCGTTAACGGTGATCCCCAGCGGCGCGAGATCCCGTGCGGCGGTCTGGGTTAAGCCGCGCACCGCGAACTTGCTGGAACTGTAGACCGCCAGCTCCGGGTTGCCGGTGTGGCCCGCCTGGGAGCAGGCGTTGATGATCTTGCCGCCGTGCCCTTCTTTGCGGAACGCGTCAATCGCGGCCTGGATCCCCCAGATCACCCCTTTCACGTTAATGTTGTAGACCTTGTCGACAATATCCGGCGTGATGGATTCAATTGGGGTAGACGGCGCAATCCCGGCGTTATTGACGATCACGTTGAATCCGCCCAGTGCGGTGCGGGCTTTCTCCACCGCCGCAAATACCTGTTCGCGGTCAGAGACATCCACCTTCACGGCGACGGCGTTCCCGCCGTTACGGATGATTTCATCGGCGACGGCTCTTGCCGTCTCCACGTTATAGTCGGCGATGGCGACGGCAAAGCCATCTTTCACCAGGCGAAGCGCGATCGCTTTACCAATCCCCTGGCCTGAGCCTGTTACGAGAGCAACTTTTTGCATTTCTCTGTCCTTATGTTGATTCACAAAATCTGGCTGAGATGGAGCTGGCCCATCAGCAGCGGGTTATCGCTGTAGTCGACGGGAATGGCCACCACGGCCGGGCCATCCACATCCATCGCCGCACGCAGCGTGGGTTCGAGCGCGTCGGCGCTCTCCACGGCAAAGCCTTTCGCGCCAAAGGCGTCGGCATAGACTTTGAAATCGACCGGGCCGAACTCGACGCCGGAAAGACGCTGGTATTTTTTCTCTTCCTGAATGGCAACCATGTTGTAGCCGTTATCCACCCAGATGATGTGCAGCACG
This sequence comes from Enterobacter pseudoroggenkampii, assembly GCF_026420145.1. Lineage (NCBI taxonomy): Bacteria > Pseudomonadati > Pseudomonadota > Gammaproteobacteria > Enterobacterales > Enterobacteriaceae > Enterobacter > Enterobacter pseudoroggenkampii. Next base: position 299,675 of record NZ_JAPMLV010000001.1, on the reverse strand, counting down.
TTAGCGTTGAGGCGCACCGCGGTTTCCAGCTCCATGCTCGACTGCAGGAAGCCGCCGTCACCGGAGACCGACACCACCTTGCGGCTCGGGTTGACCAGCCACGCGCCAATGGCCCACGGCAGCGCGACGCCCATGGTCTGCTGACCGTTGGAGATCATCACCTGACGTGCCCGGAAGCTGTAGAGATAGCGGGCGATCCAGATGTGGAAGCTGCCCATGTCGACGGTGAGCGTCACGTCGTTATTCACGATGTCCTGCATGGCGCGCACGATGCGCAGCGGATGCAGGGCAAACTGGTTGAGCGAGGCGCCGCGACGATCGAGCAGATCGCGCTGATGCTGGCGATCGACCAGAATTTCGGAGGCCCGCTGGCTTAGCTCAAGCTTATGGTCGATACGGTTAGCGAGCTGATTCAGCGTTTCGGCGATGTCCCCCACCAGCTCCAGATCCGGCACGTAGTTTCGTTCTTCATAGGCAGGCAGCACATCGATGTGCACCAGCGTGGCGTCGCCGCTGTTCCACATGGACGGCTCGTATTCCACCGGGCTGTAGCCGATGCAGATAATCAGATCCGCCAGATGGAGCAGCCGGTCGCCCGCCTGGTTATTGAAGAGACCGACGCGTCCGGCGAAGCGGGTGAAGTGCTCCTGGTTCACCGCCCCGGCGGCCTGATAGGTGCTGGTAACCGGAATGCGGCTTTTCTCCAGCAGCTTGCGCAGCGCCGCACTGTTGGCTGGCTGGCTCGCCATCAGCCCCAGCAGAATGACCGGGTTTTTGGCCTTTTCGATAAGCTTCGCCACGTCGTTGATGGCGGATTCCGGTGCCGGCCCCATCAGCGCGGGACCGCTGGCGGGCAAAATTGCCCCCGTGGCGGGCTGGTCGACAATATCCTGCGGCAGGCTGACGAATGCGCCACCCGGCCTGCCGTGCTCGGCGGCGCGAAACGCGTTGGAAACCACCTCAGCAATCGCGTCCGGCGCACTCACCTCCACGGCGTATTTGGTGACCGGGCTGAACATGGCGACGGTGTCCATGCTCTGGTGCACCAGCTTGGCTTTATCTGCCCGCTTCACCGCCCCGCCCAGCGCCACCACCGGGTCGCCTTCGCTGTTGGCGGTGGCGATGCCGGTGATCAGGTTGGAACAGCCCGGCCCGGAGGTCACCAGCGCCACCCCGGCCTTGCCGGTCAGACGCCCTACCGCCGCCGCCATAAACGCCGCGTTGGCTTCGTGACGCACCGGAATAATCTCGATGGAGGAATCCAGCAGGGAGTCAAAGACCTTGTCGATTTTCGCCCCCGGGATCCCGAACACCTGCTTCACGCCCTGCGCTTCCAGCTGGCCAACAACCAAATCGGCGCCGTGCGCCCACTGACGTGACTGTTTCTCACTGTTCACGGTAGTTCTCCTGTTAGTTTTCGACGGCACGGATCGCCGCATCCAGATTGCTGGGGTGAAGATTGGCCTGTAAAAAGGCGCTGTCGGCGGGCAGATCGATCATCAGCTTGTGAATTTCACCGAAGGTGAGGACACCGCTCTCCAGCTGGTAGTCGAGCAGATGGCCCCCGCCCTGACGGTCGTCGGTGATGAAATGCTCGTGATAGCCCGCCACGTTGATGCCCTGCATATGCTGCGGCGTGCGGAACCCGACCAGCACGCCCTCGCGCTGGTTGAAGCGGAACACCGGCTGGTCGTCCAGCACGTCGGTCATCGCGCGGTACGGCGGCTTCTGGCGCGGTACGGTGCGGGTGTGGGCGTGACGGAAGTTGCCGTCGATGCGCAGCGCGCAGAACAGGTTATCGGAGGGGATCTGCTGGTCGATGACGTCGTGGATCTGCTGACGGCTCACCGGCGCATCGAAAGTTTTGCGATACTGCGGCTGGAACCAGGTCATGACCGCGAACGGCGTTTTCTGCTCCGGCTTCGCGGCCCGGGCGCTGCCGTCGGCGCGCAGCTGGTACACCTGACTGCTGAAGGCAATCATTTCGCCGTCCAGCTCGTTGAAGGTACCCAGACCAAAATCACCGTGTGCCAGCAGATCGGCGATGGTGGTCTCTCCTTCATACACGCCGCTTAACAGGGCGCTCATTAGCGATGTCTGATAGATCACGCTGTCAGGATGCTGGGCGGAGAACCCGCGCAGGGTCTCACACAAACTGGCCTCACAGTCGCAGGCAGATGAATGCATCATCATGCTCGTCCTCTTCAACTTTATTTAGAAAGGTTAAATAAATGTTGACCCGATTCAGCAGAGAGTTCCAATATAGAAACCATGCTGGTTTGAGACGTTTTAGATATGGAACTTCGTTATCTGCGGTATTTTGTCGCGGTTGCACGCGAGCGACACTTCACCAGGGCGGCCGAAGCGCTGGGTATTTCACAGCCTCCTCTGAGTCAGCAAATCAAACGGCTCGAAGAGGAAGTGGGCACGCCGTTGTTCAGACGTCTGACGCGGGGCGTGGAGCTGACCGAAGCGGGAGAAGCCTTCTATGAGGATGCCTGCAAGATCCTGGCGCTGAGCGATGCCGCGCTGGAGAAAGCCCGCGGCATCGCGCGCGGGCTGAACGGCAACCTGTCGATTGGCATCACCAGCTCCGACGCTTTTCATCCCAAAATTTTTACCCTGATTCGCCAGTTTCAGGTGCAGAACATGGCGGTGCAGGTTCACCAGGTGGAAGCCAATATGTCGTCGCTGACGACGATGCTGGCAGAGGGTGAACTGGATATCGCCTTCGTGCGCCTGCCGTGCGAGAGCAGCAAGGCATTCGAGTTAAAAATTCTCGACCGGGAGCCGATGGTGGTGGCGCTGCATCGCGATCATCCTCTGGCGGCGTGCGATTCGCTGGCGTTAGAGCAGCTTCGGGAAACGCCGGTGGTGTTGTTCCCGCAGGAGGTCGCGCCGGGCCTGTATGACCGGGTTCACGGCTGCTGCGAGCGGGCCGGGATTGACGTGCAGCACGCGCTGCAGTCGTCGCAGCTTTCGTCCTCCCTGAGCATGGTCTCCGCTGGCGGCGGGTTCGCGCTGGTCCCCAAATCCATGGCGGCCATTTCACCGCCGAATGTCACCTATCACACGCTGAGTTCACCGGAGCTTTATACCGATATTGCGCTCTGCTGGCGGCGTTTTGAACGTTCGCGGACGGTGAAGCGATTTTTGACGATGCTGAGCGAGGGGTGACGGCAGTGCGGCTGTGCCCGGCGGCGCTTCGCTTGCACGGGCCTACGGTTCGTGTCGCTTTTCTTTTTTCTCTTGTAGGCCGGGTAAGGCGCAGCCGCCACCCGGCAAGGCAGCCTCCGGCGTTAAATCCAGACATCGTTCTCTGCGGTGCGATCCCCGCCCTCGTGTCCGGTATTCAGGACCCCGCAAGGTTCTATCATCATCATTTTTACCGTCGTTTCAGCAGACGTTTTATGTTCAACGCCTTTTGGCACTACGTACATTTCCCCCTGATTGACGAGCACATGTCCGTCACGAAAATCAATACGTAACACGCCCTCGACCACGATGAATGCCTCATCGGTTTCAGGGTGCGCGTGCCATATAAAATCACCCGATATTTTGACGATTTTAAACTGATAGTCGTTCATCCGGGCGATGACTTTCGGCTGCCAGTGCGCGTCGAAGAGAGAAAATTTATTTTCTAAATTAACAGGTTGATACATGGAGATACTTCCTATGGTTGAGAAGCGTCCAGGATAGAATAAGGTCGGCGTGCCGGTCTTGAACGATCGTGCAAATCAGGCACGGCTGTTTTGGATGAATTTTTGCCAGCGTCCCGGAGAGATCCCTAACGTTTTTATAAACTGCCGTGTCATATGACTTTGATCGGAAAACCCCGCGGCAGCGGCAGCCTCAGCAAGCGACAAGCCTGCCTGAATTAGGCGTCGACAGTATTCAAGACGACGCATGGTCACATAGCGATAGGGACTCGTTCCGTAAAGCGCACGAAAATCCCGGCTCAGGCTCCAGCGATCCCTGCCACTGACGGTGGATAAGGTATCCAGCGTAATGTTCTGAATGAATTCAGTGTGTATATATTCGCGCGCGCGCTCTGCGGATTGATAATCCACCTTGTTCCGGCGAAAACGTTGCCCTCCCACGATGGCCAGCGCGTGGGCGAGATCGTAGAGCGCATCGTCTTCTTCCAGCGTATCGACAGATTCTTCTGGCGCTTTTAACAGCGGTTCGGTCGCGGCAAAAAGCCGGGGATCGGATGAAATCCCGCCGGGAATAAATGGCAAAGGCTTTCCGCCCAGGATTTTTTGAATTAACGCCGGATCGATATACAGCATTCGATACTGGAATCCCTCTGTTGTTCCCGCTTCTCCATCATGCACTTCGTCCGGGTGCAGGACCATCGTTCCGCCCGGAAGGCTATGTTGTTGACTCCCCCGATAGTGAAAACTCTGCACCCCGGACAAGGTCCGGCCTATGGCGTAAGTGTCATGGCGATGCGGCTCATAGCCATGGCCGCTGAAATACGCCTCAATGCGCTCTATTTTCCCGGGTTGTTGCGCCAGTCTGACCCAGTCTTTGTTGGCTTTTGCATTCGTCATAGATGACACCTGATGCCCTGTGAGGGTGAAACAACACCATAAACGCATAGGGTGCAGTTTGGAAAGTCGTCGCTGGCAACGCGGCAAGACCTTGCGCGCTAACACGGGGGTCGGGGCCGGGACCCCGCTGAAGGTAAGGAGGTATAAACGGGACTTATCCGCCCTAACATTCGCCAGACCAGGAATGCGCAAAGCGCAGTGATGACGGCGAGGAGACGAAAGAGCCAAACATAGGCTGAATCATAACTTTCCCTGAGTAATGGATGAGAAAGTTCCGGCAAAAGAGCGGCGGCCCGTTCAATATTGCCACTTCCCAGCCATGAAGCGGCACTATCAATACTTTTTGACGCATAACCGGAGAGGTTCTTTCTAAGATTGAGCGCGTTCATTTCCACTAAAAATGCTGACACCATAGCAAGCGCAATGCCCTCTCCCGCAACGCGAACAGTATTAAACAGGCCTGCTGCCATACCGGATTTTTCGACAGGCACGGAGGAAATAGCCAGGCCATCCATCAGCCCCCATGGAAGCGCGGCGCCCGCACCGGTTAAAACCAGTGAAAACACTAAGAGGTTGCTACTGGTGCTCTGTAAAGCCAGGCCGAGAATAAGCAATCCGGCTGCGGATAACATGAGTCCTGCGGCAGAAACAGCCCCGGGATTAAACCACCGGGTCATTAAGGCGGCGAGTGAGGGAACGATCAGCATCGGAGCCGTCAGTGCCATAAGATAAAACGCACTCTGTGTCTCGCTCAGGCCGTCACCGCCCATAAAATGCAGCGGGAGGATAATCAACAGTACAACATAGCAATAGCAGGTTGCTACCGGCAGCAACAGGACGCCGGCAAAACGCGGCTCGCGCACAAGAGATAAGTCGAATACAGGATTTTCGACGTTCAGGCAGCGCACTATAAACGTGATAAAAAGCAGTAAAGCGGTAGCAAACAGAGCAAGGTTGGAGAGGGATAAGAATCCCCAGACAGGCACCAGCATGACCCCCGCGGTAAACAGAACCAGCGCAGCGGTAAACAGCGCTAAGCCTGCGTAATCCACCTGTCGATTTTCACTTTTTTCCGACATGGGAATAAACAACGAGCCCGCCAGCATGACCGTTCCGGAGATCAGCGCCATCAAGGCATATACCCACCGCCAGCCCAGAACATCAGTGATAAACCCAATAACCAGAGGGCCGAAGGCTAATCCTGTGCCAAACATCGTCCCCAGGATACTGAATGCCCGGGTTCGGGCAACGCCCTCATAGAGCTGAGCGAGCACAGCACTCCCGCCCGCTAAAGTCATCGCTGCTGCGATACCCTGTAGTGACCTGAGCACGCTGATTAAAAAGAGATTATTGGCCAAGAATATGAGCGAACTGCTGAGGCCAAAGATCAATAATCCCAGGATGAATACCCGTTTTCTGCCTGCTGCATCTGCCATTATGCCTGCTGACAGGAGAAAGCTACCGAAGGTCAGCATGAATCCATTCGTCAACCATGAGAGTGCCGCAGCGGAACCGCCAAGTTCATGGCTGATTGCAGGGGTGGTCACCACTCCACCGGTAAAACTGACCGGCAGCAGTATGGCCGCCACGAAAATTGAGGCGGCGGCGGGGCTTCCTGCAAGCCGGAGAAATGAAGTTATGAAAGAGCGCATCGGGTTATCCTGGTTCGCGAGAAATACGTGAACCATGTTATTGCGGACAATTAGCAAGATAAATAGACTGAAAATACCAACTGAATAGAGATAAAGTTTATAATCAATGGATAGTTTGACGTCACTCACCTCGTTTGTCAGGACCGCGGAAACGCTGAGTTTTGTTCAGGCAGCAAGATTGCTAGGCATTTCAGCGTCAGCCGTTGGCAAAAATGTTGCCAGGCTTGAACAAAAACTGGGCGTCAGGCTTTTCAATCGCAGCACCCGGAGCGTAAGCCTGACGGCAGAAGGAGCGGTATTACTGGTTCGTTGTCAGCAGATCCTGGAACAGTTGCAGGACGCGGAGGCCGAACTGACCCGCCATATTGCTCAACCTTCTGGCAAACTCAGGGTTTCTCTTCCGGTAACAGGCTATCGATTGCTGTTATCCCTTCTACCGTCCTTCACCCGCCGCTACCCAGCTATAGAGCTGGAGCTGGACTTCAGCGATCGGCTGGTAAACATCATTGATGAAGGGTTCGATGTGGCGATACGCAGCGGTGAAATTGCGGACTCCAGGCTCACATCGAAGAAGCTTGGTAGCTTCCGTTTTGTTCTCTGCGCCAGCCCCGCTTATCTGCTGGAGTATGGTTCACCGGCATCCCCGGAGGATTTAAACAACCATAAGTGCATTCTCTACCGCTTTCCCTCAACTGGGTTATTACAGCCCTGGGAGATGCAGTGTGCGGATGGGATAAGTAACTTCACACCGGTTTCTGTCTTAACCGCCAACAATATTGAAGCCATCATCCGCATGAGCACTGCGGGAATGGGCATCAGTTACGTTCCTGATTTTGTCGTGAGTGACGCACTGGAAAAGGGAGAGTTAAGAGAAGTTTTATCGGGTTCATGTATACGACAAGGGCAATTTTCTGCGCTGTGGGCAACCAGACGCCACCTTTCCCCGAGAATTCGCTGCTTTATTGATTTCATGTCTGAAAACGGGATCTAAAAGCCGTAATTGTTTTGTTGATGCACGCTTCGGTACTACGTTTTCCTGGTAATTGTCTGCCGCAAACCATCTGTTACTCTGGCTGTGCTCAAAGGATGACAAGGAAGAACAATGCTGAACCCCGGATTCGTTACCCGCAAAGCGCTTGCTCAGTGGCGGGATGTTCCTGCTTTTCTCCCCCAGTTCCAGTTTCATGAAAAACACCGAGCGGTCATTCTTACTGCGCATCCTGAAAATATTCTGCCGTTGATTGCCAACTTTGACGTCCGGCAAGATGCCGTGATTCGTCGGCTGATGTCTTTGCGGCAATTGCCGCAAAGATTTCTGCGCAATCAGCAGGCTAACTCAATCAGCAACTTTGGGTTGCACAGCTTTACGCTTTTGAAAAGCTCAGCCTCTGAGCTCAGCTACGGCTTAAAAGGCCAATTCTGGAGGACTGATTTCGGTCTGGAAAACGCACCGGATGCCATTGCTTTTCAGTCTCCAGCCGCGCCGGGCAGCGCAAAACTGTTGCTCCGCTACCAGGTAACGGAACTGGCCCCGGGTCAACATGAACTCTGTACGGAGACCTTCGTCTATTGTCCGGACAAACGTACTCACCTAAAAATGGTAGCCTACTGGCTGGCAATACGGGCCGGGAGCGGCTGGATCCGAAGAAAGACGCTGAAAGCGGTTAAGTCGAATATCGAAGGGCTGGAATGAGCGAGGAGCAGCGCTATGCTGCATAGAAAACAGTCTTACCTTTGGCCTTTATCATAATGATCATCAGATTGGTTTCGCGCGTCTGATACCCCCCCCTGTTCAGCTCCCCGTTGACTTATTCACTCTGTGTTTTCATCATCCGTTTCTGAGACAACGCGAACCCGTTCGGTCTGTGAAGATCGAACGTAAGTTGACAACAGCAGCGCTAACCTTAAAAAGCGGGACTATTTGCTATGAATCCAAGGGAAAATATTGTCAGTACATTCAGTGAGTTGTCTGCAGAATTACAGCGTGCTGCCGAGTTCTCTCTACAGAATACCAATCAGCTGGTCGTGCTATCGATGCGTGCCTTCGCCAGTGAAGCAGGTGTAAAACCCGCCACGCTGCTGCGGTTAGCGCAACGATTGGGTTACAACGGCTGGGGTGAACTCAAGAACGCATTCATTGATGAACTCGGACTGCGCAATGATACATATGTATCCAAAGCCGAGAAATTGATTGCCAAAGGCACTCAGCCGCAGCTGTATGAAGAGGTGTTTCAGGCGCATCAGGTAAATTTGGCTTTCACACAGCATGAAAACCATCAGGCCATGGAGCAGGCTGTATCGCTGCTGGACGCGGCTGAGAATGTCTATATTTGCGGCTTCCGGGCCAGCTTTCCTATCGCCTGGTCGCTGTTTTATGTCTATCGACTGTTCAATCGGCAAGCATCACTCATTGATGGTCTGGCGAGCAATATCGAGGTGTTCACCCGCGAATTAACAGCACAAGATTGCCTGTTACTCACCAGTTTTGCCCCCTATTCGCGTGAGTCGCTCGATGTCCTGCGCGCAGCCCAGCAGGCAGGCGCGACAATCGTCGCCATTACGGATTCTCCCGTCTCGCCATTAGCCCAGGCTGCCGATTGCACGCTGCTGTTCTCCATCGACAGCCCGTCGTTTTTTCCTTCCGTGGTGTCTGGTATGGGGCTCGCCGAGTGTTTACTGGCGATGCTGGTCGCGCGCCATGGTCGGGATGCAGTCAATAAAATCGAAAATGCTGAACGCTATCTTATCGACTCTGGCGCCTATGTGGTGCCCGGAAAATCCTGAAAAATAATTCATTTGCATCCGGCATAAGAAAACAGAATGCATTTGGATCAAAATGAAATTGACGTGATACAAATGGATCCTGCAAGATGCGCTTTATTAGCACAGCGTATTCAGGAGCAGGACCCGCATGACCCATATCATTCACCGCAGTCTACGCAACACGCCCGCCGTGGCGGTACGCGCCCAGGGGGCGTACATTTTTGATGCACAGGGAAAACAGTATCTGGATGCCTGCGGTGGCGCCGCCGTTTCCTGTTTAGGCCACGCGCATCCGGACGTTCTGGCTGCGATGCATCGCCAGATCGATCAACTGGCCTATGCCCACACCAGTTTTTTTACCAGCGACACCGTTGAACAACTTGCTGAACAGCTGACGCGCACGGCGCCTGGCGATCTTAACTATGCCTATTTCGTTTCGGGCGGTTCGGAAGCGGTCGAAACTGCGCTCAAGCTGGCGCGCCAGTATTTTGTTGAGATCGGCCAGCCGTCGCGCACCAAATTTATCGCCCGTAAACAGAGCTATCATGGCAATACCCTTGGAGCGCTCGCGGTGGGAGGCAACGAATGGCGCCGCCGCCAGTTTGCTCCCTTGCTGATCGACGTTATTCGCGTTTCGGCCTGCAATGAGTATCGCGACCGCCGCGCAGACGAAACCCAGCAGCAATACACCACGCGTCTGCTCAACGAGCTGGAGCAAGCCATTATTGAGGCCGGTCCCGACACCATTATTGGTTTCTGTGCAGAAACCGTGGTGGGAGCCACCACCGGCGCCACGCCGCCTACCCCAGGCTATCTTAAAGGTGTACGCAACCTGTGTGATAAATACGGCATCCTCTATATCGCGGATGAAGTCATGTGCGGCATGGGACGCACCGGCACATTGCATGCGTTTGAACAGGATGATGTGGTGCCGGATTTGGTGACCATCGCGAAGGGGCTGGGGGGCGGCTATCAGCCGATTGGCGCAGTATTAGCGAGCGAGAAGATTGTCTCAGCGCTGCAGGCCGGTAGCGGTCTGTTCCAGCACGGGCACACCTACATTTGTCACGCGACCGCCGCGTCCGCAGCCCTGGCCGTGCAGCAGGTGATCGCGCGCGATAATTTACTGCAGGCGGTCAGGCAACAGGGGGCTTACCTGCACAACGCATTGCGTGAAGTGCTGGGGGAATTACCGCATGTCGGTGATACGCGTGGACGCGGCTTGTTTGCGGGCGTTGAGCTGGTACGCGATAAAGCCAGCAAAACCCCCTTCGATCCTGCCCTGAAACTGCACGCAGCAATCAAAGCAAACTGTATGTCACGTGGGCTGATGGTCTATCCAATGGGTGGAACGATTGACGGGCAGTATGGCGACCATATCCTGATCGCCCCCCCGTTTATTGTCACGCCTGGCCAGCTCGACTTTGTAGTGGACACGCTGAACACCGTCATTCGCGAAGAGACCGGCAAATTATGATCAATCGTTTACCCCCATTGGCGGAGCATGAATGGGACGACCAGCAGCGTGCTTTGGCCGAAGAGATAATCAACGGGCCCCGCGGTGCGCTGCTGCCACCTTTCGAGCCGCTGCTGCGCAGTCCAGAGCTGATGGCGCATGCGCAACGCATGGGCGAATACCTGCGTTATCGCAGCGCGCTGGGACAGCGCCTGTCGGAACTGGCGATTTTAATGACCGCGCGGCACTGGTCGCAGCCTGTGGAGTGGGCGATTCATGCGCCGATAGCGCGCGAGAAAGGTATTTCTGCCGCGGCAGTGCAGGCGATTAATGAAAAGCGTCTTCCAGAGGATTTGCAGTCGGATGAGTGGGCGGTCTATCACTTTTGCAAGGAGTTACAGGAGCAGCAGAAGGTCAGCGATGCCACCTGGCAGCACGCTATCGCGCTGTGGGGCGAGAAAGGCGTGGTGGATCTAATCGGAATTAATGGTTATTACAGTTTTCTCTCGATGGTAATGAACGGCGCACAGACGCCGGTACCCGACACGCGGGATGAGATTATTCCCGCATAAGTATCGTTTTAATTTTGGCGCATGAAAGTGCGCCCTGCATATCAACTTTTTTATTTCCCCACCCTGCCGATATATTTCGCCGGGTGACATTCATGCACGCTACTTTACTGACGCCGAGGGTTATCATGTCTGGATTATTCACTAAATTAAAAGTTACGTTAGCACTGGTCGCTTGCTCCGCCAGTTTTGTGGCAGAAGCACAGGATATATTAACGGTTGGCGTTGATACCGCGTTTGTCCCCTTTGAATTTAAACAAGGCGATAAATACGTCGGCTTTGATATTGATTTGTGGGATGCGATTGCTAAAAAAATGCACGTCAGCTACGAATTACGCCCGATGGACTTCGGGGGACTGATTCCGGGTTTGCAATCACGTAATCTGGATGTCGCCATGGCGGGCATTACGATAACCGACGCGCGTAAACAGGTCGTCGATTTCAGCGACGGTTATTATGATGCTGATTTATTAATGGCGGTGAAAAGCAGCGATAATACCATTACTAAATTCAGCGATTTAGCAGGAAAGAAAGTGGGATTAAAGCAGGGAACGGCGGCGGCCAGCTTTATGAAAAGCAAATATAAGGCGAACTATGTCGAATTCCCGAATATCGATAACGCCTATCTTGATTTGCAGGCAGGTAACCTTGATGCCGTGGTGCATGATTCGCCCAACGTGCTCTATTACGTAAAAACGGCAGGTGATGGCAAAGTGAAATCGACCGGCGAGACTGACAGCATTCTGCCGCAGCACTACGGCTTTGCGATGCAGAAGAACAGCAGCCTGACGCCGAAGATCAACGCCGCGCTGCAGGCGTTACGTGCGGACGGCACTTACAGCAAGATTTACGTGAAGTGGTTTGCTAAACAGCCAAAATAATCCCGCCAGGTCGGAGCGATCCGACCTCGTTGCATCTTAACGGGTAACATATGAATTTCGACAGTAAATATATTTGGGAGTCCCTGCCGCTGCTGTTGCAAGGACTACAGCTGACGCTGATTATTTCATTATCAGGTTTATTGGGTGGTTTTGTTATTGGCCTGCTGGCGGGAACCTGCCGGGCGCTCGGAGGGAAAATATCAAAGACAGTCTCGTTAGTCTTTGTCGAGTTAATCCGCGGGACGCCTATTATGGTACAAGTGATGTTTATTTACTTCGCACTCCCCATGGTGTTACCGATTCATATCGATCCGGTAACCGCGGCCATTACGACTATTGTGATTAACTCGGGTGCTTATATTGCAGAAATCACCCGAGGGGCGATCCTCTCGATTAATAAAGGTTTTAGAGAGGCCAGCCTGGCAATGGGATTATCTCAGCGCAGCACGCTATGGCATGTCATTATGCCGCTGGCATTACGCCGTATGATCCCTGCGTTAGGTAATCAGTGGATTATCAGTATTAAAGACACCTCGCTGTTTATTGTGATTGGTGTGGCGGAATTAACTCGTCAGGGGCAAGAAATTATTGCCGGTAATTTCCGCGCGCTGGAAGTCTGGACCGCAGTGGCAATGATTTATCTGCTGGTGACGCTGTGCCTGAGTTTCCTGCTGAAGCAACTGGAGAAGAGGATCCATATTTTATGAGCATGGTTGAATTTAGCGCAGTGTCGAAAAATTTCGGCGCCACTCAGGTGCTGCACGACATCAATTTAAAAATTGACGCCGGCGAAGTCGTGGTGATCATCGGCCCTTCCGGTTCGGGCAAATCGACGCTGCTGCGCTGCATTAACAAGCTGGAGGAAATTTCCTCTGGCACGCTGCTGGTAGCGGGAATGCATATTACCGATCCTCACGCTAACGAATGTGATATCCGCCGCGAAGCCGGGATGGTGTTTCAGCAGTTCCATCTGTTCCCCCATCTGACGGCGCTGGAGAATGTGATGTTTGGTCCGGTTCGCGTACGCAAACAGAGCAAAGCCGCCGCGCGGGAGCAGGCGCTGGCGCTACTGGACCGCGTTGGCTTACGCGAACGCGCCAGTCACTACCCATCAGAGCTCTCTGGCGGTCAGCAGCAACGCGTGGCCATTGCCAGAGCCCTGGCGGTGAAACCGAAAATGATGCTGTTCGATGAGCCAACCTCAGCGCTGGACCCCGAATTACGGCACGAGGTGCTGAAAGTCATGCGCTCGCTGGCCGAAGAAGGCATGACCATGGTGATTGTGACCCATGAAATCGGCTTCGCCCGGGATGTGGCATCACGGCTCATCTTTATTGATGGCGGCACCATTGCCGAAGATGGTCCACCTGATATGCTGCTGAATAGCAGTCGCAATCCACGCCTGAAAGAATTTTTGCAACACGTATCCTGAACAGAAGTGAATGATAATACTATGAAAAAAATCGACATTCGTGGTTCCGCTTTTGCAGTAGGTCAGGAACTTGGCGCCTTTGGCCGCGAGGCCTGGCATGCAAAACTCACGCAAACGGCGTTGTGGCAAACCGTTACCGCCATGAAAGACGCAGAACAGACCCGAAGCATGCGCTCGCGGGTCCAGTCACACTATCCCCTGATCTGGCAGGAGCTGGAGGGATTAGCCGAGGGTCTGGATGCACCGTTTGATGAGGTGTTTGCCTGGAACTGCCGCGGCGATCTGGTGCGCTCAACCTCTGATGGCTGTACCACGGTAGCGGGAAGAACCGCAGAGGGGGAGCTGATTATCGCGCATAATGAAGACGGTTTCCCGCAGCTTCGTAATGACTGCGCCATCGTCAGCATCACCCCGGATGACGGCCTGGCGTTCACCAGTTTTGCTTATCCGGGCTCAATTTGCGGACATACCTTCGCCGTAAACGAAAAGGGCGTGGTGAATACGGTGAATAACATTCGCGCTTTGCACCGTCCACGCGGAATGCCGCGCCAGGTATTAGCCCGCGCCGCGCTGAATGCCGCCACCTTAGATGAAGCCATCTCAATACTGACCACCGTGCCACGCGCCGGTGCATTTCATCATACGCTGGGACAAATGGGAGACAGCCGGCTGTTTAGCGTAGAAGCGACGGGAACAGGCTGCTCCGTCACGCCGCTGCGGGACGTTTTCGCCCATGCTAATCACCTTATCCACCCTCAGCTTGACGCGGTTGAGCAGGTGATCACCGACAGCTCCCGGTCACGCCAGCAGCGGCTAAACGCCTGGCTGGAGACGCAATCTCACCTTGATGGTGCGGCGGCACTGGGTATTCTTTCAGACCAGCATGATCCCGCGCTCCCGATTTATCGTCTCTCGCCACACGACCCGGATGAAGAGAACACGCTGGCCACGGCCATTTTTACCCTGAGTACGTCGGAGATAAAATGGCAGATATTCACACACGATCGGCAAAAACCTGCTTTACAGTCTTACTGAGCCGCTTCCGCACGTAATGCGGCCTGCACCGCTGGACGGGCATTAATTTTATCTCTGTATTCCAGCAGCGCAGGCCAGGGGCTCAGCTCAATGGAGAAGAACTTGCACCACCCCAGCACGGTAAAAAGATAGGCATCTGCCACGCTGAAGGTCGATCCCGTCAAATAAGCGCGAGTGGAGAGCGTTTCCTCAAGAAAACTGAACCGCCTGAAGAGCTTCTCACGAAAAATGGATTTGACCTCTTCGGGCAGCACGCGATTGAAAAGAGGAGCCGATCCCGCGTGTATTTCACTGGTGATAAAGTTAAGCCATTCCTGAAGCCGCACCCGCTCCCAGCTGTCTGCTCGCGGCGCCAGCCCCCTCTCCGGCTTGAGGTCAGCGAGGTACTGCAAAATCGCTGGCCCCTCGGTCAGGATATTTCCGTCATCCCGTTCAAGCGCGGCGACATAGCCTTTAGGGTTGATGGTCAGGAAGTCGCGCCCGTCAGCGGTAAGCTTGCTCCTGTTGTCCACTTTAACCAGCTCAAACTCAATCGCCAGTTCGCGAAGCACGATATGGGGTGAGAGTGAACAGGTGTCCGGGGCGTAATAGAGTTTCATAATCTCTCCGTTAAAGCTGTGAGTGATAAACATACGGTTTGCATTCACTGTGCTTAAAACCGTTATCTCTGTAAAATTAACGATTCATAAAATAACTATTAGCTGAGCTACTGATACCCATGATGAATCTGTTGCACTGGCGCCTGGTGGTTGCCGTGGCGGACGCCAGTAATATTTCGCGTGCCGCTGAAGAGGTCGGCATGACGCAGTCGGGTGCCAGCCAGGCGATCGCTCAGTTAGAGGCTTCATTAGGATTTGCGGTATTTACGCGTGAGCGACGCCACGTCGGTGTTACAGCCCTGGGCGAGCGGGTTGTCAAAGAGGCAAGAAGCATGCTGGCACGGCTGGACGCCATCCGCACACTGGCGGATGAGAGCCGCGGGCTGAGTGGCGGGCGCATTCGACTTGCCAGTTTTCCGTCAGTAACGTCCACGCTTTTGCCGGGGCTGCTGCGGGACGTGAAGCGCCTGCATCCTGAAATAGAGGTGGTCGTACTGGAAGGCACGGACCAGGAGGTCGAAGAGTGGCTTGCGGCAGATACGGTTGATCTCGGCGTGGTCATGAACCCTGTTCCCGGACGCGCGGATGCGATCCTGGGGCAAGATGCATGGGTCGCAGTGCTGCCAGCCAACCACCGTCTGGCTCGCTATGCACGCACGTGCGGCATCACCCTTGAGGAACTGGCAGACCAGCCCTTCGTACTCGCCACAGGCGGTTGTGCCGTCAATGGAAAAAGCCTGATGGAGCAGACTGGGTTGGAACTGTCTGACGTACAGGTGACCGTCCGCGACTGGATCAGCGCCTGCCTGCTGGTACGCGAAGGCTTGGGCGTCGCACTGATACCTGAATCCGCCCTGCCGGATGAATTACGCGGTTTGTGCATCGTGCCCGTGACGCCTTCGCTGTGCCGGGAGTTTGGGCTGGTTTGCTCCCAGGCGGGCAAATCTTCCCGCGCGACGCAGACGTTATTAGAAGGATTGATCAAAATGAAAAAGTCTGCGTAAAGAGTAACCGCGGTACAAAATGTGCCCGGCGGCTACGCCCTTCTGGAAGCCGCCTCGCAAACCTGCAAGCAACCTGATGTAATTCATGGCTATCCCTTTTTTTCCCTTCTTCGCGGTCGTAAAGTGCCTGCGTTGCGGCACATCCGTAACCGGGCGTAGGAACCCGTTAGCATAACATGACATTTTTTTGCACAACGAGGATGCTAAGTGGCTACTACCCCTGAATTTTCTTACGCGCTCTCTGCGGAAAGCGCTGTTTGTCACCTCATCAACAATTCAATTTCCGAATCTGCGGATCTCTTCGAACTGGCCGATGCCTGTACTGCATATGTAAGCGTGCTGGTGGAAACTGACGACGAAGTGACATCCACCACGCTCTGTAAGCGGTTGCTGGCTGCGCTGAAGCGACTACGGGAGTGCTGTGATGCTGAACTCCCGCCGTATCTGGTTGAACAGCTGATTGCGGGAGAAAAGATGGCTTCCTGCGTGCCGGACTGCTGGCAAGAGACGACTCTGCAGGTGGACTATGCCGTGGCGTTAACGCTGGCGGTGATGGGCGGAACACTGCCTGCGAGCGTGGCGAAAGAGCTGACCGGGCTGCTGCATGATATGGTCTGGCTAATGGCGGAGTTTGTGAAGGAGCCGTATATCGCGGCGCACTGAGGCGTGAGATGGGAGGCCGGAAAACTGTTGAGTAAGAAGCAGGAATTTCGGCCTTACGCAAAATACAATGTTGTTTGTCGAATGTCCCTTAAGAGTGAAAGCGGACGTTATTGCGTGTATCTACAGCACGCACTTTTTCGCCAGAAACTTCATTCTTTTCCATAAATAACATATAAAATAAAGGGTGTTATTGTTGCAATAAAGCGTCTTAAATATGAATCCCTATGAAGAAAAATACAGACAACTCATAGCGAATGGGGCTATAGCTTGGGCTGATAAAGGTTATTTCAGGGCAAAAGAACAGCAAGAAAAAATCTTTCAGTGGCTTGATTTTAATAATTATTTACCCCAACCTGGCGCGCCAATACTTGAAATGGGATGTGGTAATGGAGCGATGGCTGCGCAGTTTCTTGCTGAACGAGGATATTCAGTATGGGGTGTGGATTTTTCTGAAACCGCTATCAGATGGGCTGAAAGGCGTTTTCAACAAGCGGGCCTCTCCGCTCATTTTCTTGTCGGAAATGTTTGTCATATTTATCAATGCAAGGACTCAATGTTTGAGCTGGTTATTGATGGTAGTTGTTTGCATTGCCTGATAGATGATGACCGAACTCGCTTTTTCGCAGAAGCGAAAAGATTGCTCAAACCCGGCGGACGGCTTGTGATCAGCTCCATGTGTGGAAGCCCCCGTAATTCTGATGATATTAGTGTTTTTGATCCTATAAGACATCATTTACTGAAAGAAGGTCACCCCTGGCGTACCCTGAAACCTCTCCCTGCATTAACAAATGAGATACAGGAAGCACAATTTAACGTACTTGCAACAAAAGTTAATACCAACGAGTGGTGGGATCATGCCACTCTGGTATGTTCTTTGAAATAATTATCGACTGATTGCTCGTTAAAGTTACATCCGCTTCAGTCATCGAAATTAGATGCTAGTCTGAATTCCGCTTTTAGCGAGGAGCGGAAGATGCCGACGCACATCAATTGGGCAAGAGATCGTGTGACAAACTAAAAAATGGCTACCGAAGCAGTGGTGATTCAGTCTGACATTGCATGGCGCGCTTGGGTTTGATACAACGAATAAACCATGTCGCCAAAAACACATACGAAGATGATTTCGAGTCACAACTTCCTGGTCCCGTTCCATGGCAAAACAATTCATGCTGAAAGCACATTTGGGCGCAATGGACATGTTCTGATGCTTCATGGTGGCGGCAAAGATCGAACCGTTTTCTACAAATACCGGGATATTTTGGATACCCTGGGTTTTGGAACGACGGTATTTGACTTTATAGGTCATGGTGAAACGGGGGGAGACATTCACGAATCTTCTCTTTTTAATCGTACGATGCAAGCAGAGGCGGTTATCGCTTCTCTGGGGCAGACGCTTACAGGTTGTATGGGCATCAGTATGGGAGCCTATAATGCACTTCAGCTTAGTAAAGCGATGCAATTCCGATCTCTCATCCTTATGGTTCCAGGTGTCTACTCAACACTTGCATATAAAGTTAAGTTTGGCCCTGATTTCTCTGCAATAATACGCCAACCCAGGAATTGGGAACATACAGATGCATGGAACATTGCTGCTGAGTTTAACGGGAATTTACTGATTATTGCTGCCGAAAATGATGCAATCATCCCCTCAGAAATACCAGAAAAGCTGCTGTCTTCTGCATCATGCTGTAGTCAAAAGCAACTTCTGACCATTCCCAAAGCTGGACATAATAATATTTGGGAAAATGTCATGCTCTCACCTGCGCTATACGAAAACGTAAGATCGGCCTTTAAGCATTGTTTATCTGATTAAATCAATGACCGCTCCTGGCACGCAGCAGACAAGCACCATCTATTCCTCCCGCAACGAGGCCGTAGTCTTTTTGAAATGTAAGCAAAGAAAACAGTGGCTTATTAAAAAGCCAATTAAAAATCATAGTTGACATATTAAACTTTAACACCCGTCTTTTTGTTAACACGTTGACTTGAAAATGTTTTCATATTGTTAACATTGTGCATGCATTAGTTCTGTTTTTTATATTTTGATAACATCAATTCTGTTAAAACCATCACCAGGACAACTTTTGACTCATTAGTGGATTCTGTATCAAATTTTGTATGGAATAAATTACATAGATTAAATAACCCCATTTATGTTCCAGGGATTTTTTCTTTGAGATGTGTCGCAATATAAGCTTGTCTTCCAGAGTGAGAACTGGAAGTGAAAGGACAAGGTGTGTATAAATGAGGTGTTCTTTATATAACACTACTTGCTTATGGTGATGTAGTTGCATCTGCTGAAAAATTGATAGATGAGTAATTATAACGCCTGCTCTCAGTCGGTACTCTGGCCTTTTCATCCGGAAATTATGTTCAGGCTACCACTCTGTCTGCAAAATTACCCGGTATGTCGGCTACGATTGTCATGCCCCATGATGCTCCAGCCAAAGTATCGGCGACAAAAGTTAAGGCATCTGCCTTTTATCTAAGGAATAAGTCATGTTCAAGCCTATAAATCATCCTGTCGCGTTTGCGCTAACACTAGTATATGCCTCGCTATTTACTCATGGTTCTCAGGCTGCAACGGCCTCGCCGTCATTAACGACATATAGCCAAAAAGCGACTGAAGCTCTGCCTAAATTGATGATCCTTGCTACCGGCGGTACCATTGCTGGACAGAGCACTGGTGAAGACTCCAGCTCTATCGGATACACATCCGGCGCCATCAGCCCAAGAGTATTGCTTGCAGCCGTTCCAGGATTGGATAAAAAAGCCCAGCTTAGTAGTGTCCAGGTCGCATCCATTGGTTCTCAGGACATGAATGATAAAATCTGGTTTGATCTTGCCCAGAAGATCGACGATCTGTTCAGTACAGGTGCCGCTGACGCTATTATTATTACCCATGGCACAGATACTCTTGAAGAGACAGCTTTTTTCCTCAGTCTGGTAATACATCACCCCCAGCCTGTTATTATTACTGGAGCCATGCGACCGGCGACAGCAACTGGTGCAGATGGCCCTGCTAATTTGCTTGAATCTGTGAATACTGCTGTGGACAAACAATCGAAGGGACGGGGAGTAATGATTGTGATGAATGACACTATCCAGTCACCGATTTGGTCCACGAAATCGGATACAACCGGAGTGGCTACTTTTCAGTCACCTTACGCCGGCCCACTGGGTTATGTCGATGCGGCAGAAGTTCATTATATTACCCCGGTGCCGGCAGAATCTCGTCTGTCTCTACAATTACCTGCATCCCATAAACTTCCGCGGGTTGAGATCATTTATGCCCACAGTAATATGGACGATGTCCAAATCAACAATGCGGTGCGTGATGGTGCAAAAGGAATTATTCTCGCCGGCGTGGGAGACGGAAATACATCCGCCTCAGCGTTAGCTGCGCTCAAAGCGGCCCGGGAGCATGGACTTGTCGTGGTCCGCGCATCGCGCTCCTATACAGGAGCAGTAAAACGTAACGTCGAGGTCGATGATAACAAAGCCGGCTTTGTTGTTTCGTCGGGGCTGAATCCGGCAAAAGCACGGATCCTTACTCAGCTTCTGCTTGCAAACGGAAAGACTTCACCAGAAAACGTTCAGGCCGCATTCTGGTCAGTTACCGGCCATAAAAACTGACGTAAAAATACCCTTCGATAAGAGGCGTTTTCGATGCTTTTACAGATAATTTTTTATCTGGGGAAACGCCTGTGAAATATGGTGATCGGGCGGTATACCATAACGCATAGACATGATCCGCGCATGTTCACGTTTGACAAAATCAAAATTGACGGCAGTTTTGTTAAAGATGCCGTCGTTCGGCCGGACTGTGCCACTGTCGCTAGAGCTGTCGCTGAAGGTGTTGAAACTCAGGAGCAATTTGATCGTATCCTTGAGGAAGGTGTGCAGAGATACAGGGTTATTTTTACGCGCCTCCCGTTCCGTGCGAAAGAGACGTTATTGCCGTGGAAAGGTTAAACAAACTCAGAGCAGGTTCCCCTGCAGCGAATACGGAACATGGCTGCAACTGACTTCCATCCAGAGCTCAAACCCTTTCTTCTGATGGCCAAACTCTCATAGAGGTACATCTAATCCCTTATCAAAGGCGATTTTTCAGGGGCGTTTGGGGTTGCAGACATTGTGAAGAGTGCGTGGGAAAAAGACGTCTCCCCAGGGGAGGAGACGTAAAGAATAAAATGCTAAACAACAACGCCATCACAGCGATAGATAATGTGTCGAAAACGGTTAAAACCAACGAAACCGTTTGCGTGGGTTATTTTCTCATAACCGCTCACCCTTAACAGCTACCAGAACGGGTAAAAACGACAGCTTGCATTTCCGTTATCCGATGAGCAGTTCTCTGTCTAACGGTTCGATCCGGTTTCTGACGTCATCAATAGTGGCGAACGTCATTCTGTGCCCCCTTAAACTGCTTCGATAGGGTCACGCTAAAGCGCAGAGCGGAACTGATAAGCCTACTGAGATGAAGTTCCGCTATGAGCGAAGAGCAGACATCTTTAGTGGGTTGATTTTGGTGTTCTTACCTCTATGTAGCCATTTTCTATGGCTACATTTATACAGAAGTAAGGATTAGTCTTTTCCCGGACCATAATTAAATTTTGTACCTTTGCCAATGGCGTAAAACTGTCCGCCAGCTACGTAATGGACAGTACGTAGTTCATCAGGCGCATCATCAAAAATCCAGTGCCCATTCCTGAAAACGCGGTCATCACTCCATGCTCCGACAATTTCCCCCATGAACAAGTTGTGCTGCTTTTCATTTTCTTCATTGGGTATAACCTTACAGACTAGCCAGCCAGCGCAACCTACAACTAAAGGCAGATCAAACTCTTTCTGATAAAAAAGTGGGATTTTATTGTTTTTTTCGGGTATGTCAGAATAACTGTGACCGCCTGCATATAAAACCATTTCCATCTGATTTACTACTGGGACCTGGACAACGTAATATCCACTTTTTTCGACAAGGCCGCGTGTAAATGCCTGTGGACCTATAAAAGCCATCACTTTGTTATTGCCTACTAATCCCACCCAGGCAGCTGCCATGACATTTTCAATACCATTATTTTTAGCCGATATCATCGTCGTTGGCCCGACCTGCAATAAACGATAGGCTTTGTTTAATTCTACTGGTTGTATTGCCATAAATTACTCTTCAAAGTTCTGATAAAAGGATACGATAGATTACTTGTTTGATGGTTTGATTATACGACTGGAATAATTGCAAATTAATTGCTAATATCAAAAAACATTATTGCAACTTTCACAACAATCATGAACAAACTTGATGCTCTGAAGTTTTTTATCATCGCCGCTGAGACCCTCAACTTCCGCGAAGCCTCTATAAAGCTTTCGGTTTCACCATCGGTTGTAACACGAACAATCGCTGAGCTGGAGAAACAGCTTGATGAACCCCTTTTCAGACGCAATACTCGCTCGATCTTTCTCACAAGCTTCGGTGAGCTTTTTTTACCTCAAGCCAGGCGACTGCTAGAGGATTCGGAAAAACTATTTCAGACGGCGAAAGATGATAATGAAATGAAGGGCATTGTCCGTATCACGTCGCTTCGATTTCCAAAGCATGAACAAGTATTATATGAACTATTGACTGCGCTACGCCCATATCCTGAATTATTTATCGACTGGCGTTTAGACATGATGAAACTTGATACTGTCGAGCATCGTATCGATATAGGTATACGCGTCGGGCGAGAACCTAATCCAAACTTTATCATTAAAAATATCACGCAGGTGGAACATATTTTGGTAGCATCCCCAGAACTCGTTGCGCGCCTGGGAGCTCCAACGGATTTAGAAGATCTTCGGCAACGTTATCCATTCAGTGGTTTACTTAATCCTGAAACGGGAAAAATCTTTGAATTTATGAGTGACGCAGTGAATACCTTTGTCCCTCGTCATATTGAATTTTATACTACGGACCCATACGCAGAAATTCAGGCCGCTTTGGCTGGCAAAACGGTTGTACAGTCCAGCGATTTTATCTGTAGAGAGTACTTAGCAAATGGTCAACTCATAAAACCCCTGCCAGAACTGCGACAGGAGAAATGGCAATTTTATTTATATCGGCCTTATCAGACGATTACTCCAAAAAGGGTCACAGTAATTTTTTCACTATTAGAAAAAATCTTACGCAAACATTTCGTATCATAACTAACATACCGCGCAACGTCCGCTGCTGGCACAAAGCGGACATATCTTTCGCTTTCACCTCATACAGTGACGTAGCAATCCTATTCGCCGTTAAACGTTGGCTCAGCACATGTGCCCTCTACTCGAAATGTCCCGCCTGCATCTTTTAAAGTTCGGGTGCTAAGATAGCCATGTAGTAGCTAAAACCTTACGGTAATTGTAGCGGCACATCACTGCCATCAAACATTTCTCTTAAATACTTTTCAAGCGATTTAAAATCTTTTGCTGCAGGAATGACCACGCGATATTCGCTGATGCCAATTTTTTTTGCGGCATCATCATTAAGCACGATCACAAGTTTGCCATCTGTGAGTTGAACGGAACGAATAGAGTCTGTTAACTCATATTCCGTTGACTCACTCTGAAATCCAATGCAGTCGTTAATGGGTAATTCATCCTCATCAAATCGTCCTATAATGATAAAGTTTTTTGGATCATGAGTGTCATCTCCTATTCCGATAGTGAGAACATCATTTTCTTCAAAGCAGTTAATATACGCTGCAATAAGATTTTTAACATTACTCATCACTTGTCCTTGTCTTGAATCGTTTTGCTCCTGACAGATTTTACCGAAAGCATGATATTCATTAACATGTTAGTATCGTAAAAGTAGTCGAAGATTGCATCCGCACAAATATTTTTATATATTGCTCCTGTTAAAAGGCAAAGTATATATTTTTCCGGCATAGCGAAGCGGCTGATGTGCCATCGCCATGCGATTCACAACACATGGGAAACCTTGGCTCCGATGACGTACCTCGCCAAAGCTGCAGAGCTGGCCGCTTCTGCGCACTTAGCCGCATTCGTCGGTTATCTCGAAATCGATTTGACTTCTTCGGGCAGCACGAGGTTGAAAAGAGCTGTAGATACAGCGTGATTTTAAGATGAATGTTGACCTTATCTGGGATCGGTATATTCATCCTTTAGTTAAGCGTCTATTCATTATGTCATTAACATAATGTTCAATCGAAATATTGTGCTCCCGATTAATCTGAGAAATGAATGCGCTAAGATGCTCTTGCGATGCATGAAGGGTAGTGGCAATAAGGTTATCAAAATCGTTCTGAGTGAATCGTTTATGTCCCTTCAACGTCGAGCGCTGGAGCAAAGTGTGTGCGGACACTTCCAGGACGGCCCGCCGGTAATGATCGGACAGCAGGACGTCAAGATCGATCTGACGAATATCAAACTCAAAATGAAAACTGACAAATCCCGATTCAACAGGTAAGGAATAAATCAGTTTGTCACCTAATTGCTCAACGTAAGGTTCATATCCTTCTCCCATTACTCGCGTAGTCTGCATATAATCCTTCTCCTTTCATACATTAGATTAATTCCACTTAAATAAATAGCATTACTCTTTTAAATTTTGTTTAAAATACCCGTAAAAAAAAGAGAACCTCATCTCGCTATAAAAGAATATTTTACCGTGAGGGTTTCCTTTTAATGAAAAAATCTATCCATAAAAATAATTATAAAACGCATTGAAGTTTTCATTACCGATAAGAGGCACAATCCTTCCCCGCAATTCATCAATAAAATCATCTTTTACTTCGTCATTATCATCTGCTATATCAAAGATATCGTATTGGCCATATACCAAATCAATAAGCTCAGCTAGAGAAAATATGAACCCAGAGAGACTACTAGCTATCTGAAACGGTTCAATTACATCACAACCTGCATAAACAGAGGAACTCCCTTCATCGATAACCGCAATTATAGGTTTACCTCCGCCTAAATCATTACCAATAACAAGATAATTATCTGGTAAGTATTCATAACCACTTTGAGCCTTCAAGAGCTCACTGGCCGAGTGAAGTTTAATTGGCGTGAAGCCTGTTTCAATCTTTAACTTTTCAGGATTATAATTTTCATATAAAAATTCCACCTCTGTCGAACGAGGTAAGTTGGACGGGAAGGCATTGTCCAGATCAGTGACGGTGCTGAAACTTCCTGACAGCGAGTGTTTATTGCAAATGACAATAAGTTGTTTTAATGCTTTTTCAATCTCATTCACAATAGTCTCAGACGCATCCATAAATATAGCCCTCAGTAATAACCAATTAATTTAGAATTACATTCTCAGTATGTACTACCTTCAAACAAGCTAAGTAAATAAATTTTTAATTAATCTCTCGCTCTTTAAATAAAAGCTCTATGAAGTTATCGTTCTCGAGATAAAAATTTAAAGCTGATATGAAATCCGCTACAGATGGTTTTTCTCTTTGGATAGAGATATTATGTAATACATCTATAAATTGATCTCCATAGAAAAACAACTCTAGAGAATTATCAACAACAAAATCAGGATATACTTCCTCATCGTCATCACTAATGATAGGATGGTTATCTAAATAACAAACAAGCTCTTCTTTAGCAGTTTCTTCATATTCTTTTGTACACACACAAAATTGTCTAAGCATACCCACCCATAACATTATATATTAAATCATCTAAACCATACGCTTTTCTGTATTCTAACTGACTCATACGCAAAATCCTTGAGTTTTATCTTTTATACTTTATAAAGCAAGTGTTAATAATAGGATTATATATTCCATTGAACTGTACTTTGATCAAATTTAATAATCAGGGTAATTTTTTGAACCATTTTTACCACCAGAAATCAAACCCTTAAATCAGATTATATTTTATATCGATTACCTTTACAATCTCATAAAGGATATCCTATTGTATTGTACGCATCGACTTACTTTCTTAACTACTATAAATCTATACTTTCAAATATCAACAGTTCTAAAAATAAAATTTGAACATGGATATGTCACTATTCTTAAATTATACAGGCATGTATTTTTCTGACGTCTGATATTAATGTCATGTTTGATTAGCGAAAAGAAACTTATAACCGAAAGTAAAAACTTTAGAAGAAATACATTTTGCATTAAAAATATAATATCATCATTATTATATAAGAAGGAAATAACCGATATAATCCGGCTTTTTATTAATCACTTATCTTTACGAGCATTGCCAAAAACCAGCTATAATTTTTCCGCTGGATATATTCTTATACAAATACAAAGCACCGTACCCAAAGATGTAATCACCATCAAGCAATGTATCTGGATAATAATCTTCATCAACCTGCATAAAAAATTTATAACCATCCTTTTGCAAAGCATCAAAATAATAATCTTCAGATTGTATTAACCTTGCTTCTTCGGTTTTAGTGATAAAATCAAACTCTTCACCTTCAACCTTATCATACCCAACAATAACTGCCTTGTTAATGTATTTTATCGTAAATTCTTCATTATTGCTTTCATCAGAAAACGTATGCGTAAAAACTTTTACTGAACAATTAGGGTAGATATTGTTATCAATCATATCGTCATATCCTTCAGAAGTAAGTATCGTAATATACTCATGTCCAATATCAGGATTCTGAACTGTCAAATAAAACTTATAACCCTGAACTTCATCTAGTTTATCTAAAAAGAATTCAGGGATGTTTCCACCTATCCGCCCAATGACATTACTATCAGAAAAGATATTTATTTTAGAGATTAGATTATATTTAATCATTTCTTCAACTCATCCCCATAAAAAGTAAATTTTCTCTTTCCTAATTCCCATAACCATTTTAGCGAACAAACTCTTAGCATCTTTAAGTCACATTTATGATTAACTACATTGTACGTCTCTTTAGGTATGATTGAAAAATAAATTAATAAAAGCCGGAAAAGTTTATTTTCCTTGACGGCTAATGGATTTAATAAAGCCTGGAGTCTGAGCGTGGTTCAACATCTCTTATACCAAGTTGATTCGTTTTTTCAAAAATTAAATCATAGCAATAAACAGTCTCCCCCCCCTTTAATAAATGAACCCCTTCAAGGCTCACTTTATATATTCCTTTAGGAATATCAGCGTTAATCCAACCAGTATAATCTTCCCACTCCCAAAATACTGCCATATCAGCAACGTATAAATCACCAGTTACATTAAGATAGAAATATTTATCTGTGAATATAACTTCCCTATCTTTATCGTCGGGGAGTTCATTTAAAAAAAGCCTAACAACATAGCCACCATCATCAAGGCCCATAATAGGTAAGGCAATACCTTTATTAAGAACAAGGTCCCCTTTGTCTGTGGTGGTGAATTCTTGGAGAATGTTATCTCCATCCTCTATCTTCCCACCAAATGGGGCCAGTATTCCTGGATAATCGAAAATTATTATCCCGTTAAAATCCACATCAATGTCAATTATTTTAACCACATCTACCTCCTGATGCCTTACATGTTTGTTTATTATTGAACCACTCCAGCAGTTTTGAATGTGCTTCTTTAGGAGTGACATTTCTGGCTAAGATTTCACCCGTCGAAGGAATCTTTAAATCACCACTTATATGTGAAAAGGAATTTAAATTACGGCTATACGCATTGAATAAATCTTCCGCGGAACCCTGCCACGGCCCCTGAATTTTTCCAATATCGTTTTTAATAGCTCTATGTAGTTCTTCATGCATTCCAGCGCTATAAGGATCCGGGAAAAACGTTGGTGTATTTTCATAGTACCAAGATCGGTTGGTCCAATGCTGTTGGCTATTTTTCGTGGCATTAAATGGTATCCGATTCAAATTGGGTTCAATGCCCATGGCATTAACCCTAACAGATTTATCCAAGTAAGTTGGTTGGGAACATATGAGTATAACCCACCATTTACCCCTCTCGAAGCCTGCACAATAAGCTGACAGATCTGCGTATAGCAGAAAAGGAATATGTTATTAATGAAATAATTGGGCACTCCATCATTGCATTAATGAAGCCCCCTGTAAAAAGTAGTGATTAACAAAGCTACCCTCTTACGAGGGTAAGAACCTGTATCACCATGCTTCATCTTCAGGAATTATTTTTCCAATAAAACTTTCAAAATTTGGCTCAAGATAGATCTCCTCCTGATTTTCCAAATCACAAAAATATACTGCACCATCATTTATCCCAACACAATAGGGGAACCCACCTCCATCAATTGCGAATGGTATAAAATTTTCTGCAAGAATTTTTTTGTTAATTACTAAATCCTTATAGTAATCATCAACAGTTAATATGCCCGATCTTTTAGTATGTAATATAGGTAGGAAATATTTTATATCATTCTCGTAGTGTTCGCTTTGATAAACACGACGACCTTCGTCCAGTATGCCACCATTACTTATAAGCCATAAAGATTTTAAGGCATTAGGAAAAGTTACACCCAGCGAAACTTCGATCTTGCCTAGCTCATCAGCAGATACAGCAGGGGAAGAATCTATAAGTTTAATCATCATTTCTCTCCTATTGACAATGTTTAGGAATACGACCTCTCAGCCATCCTTTACTATGAGATATTTTTATAGCTTCAGGAGAGCCATACTTCACTCCAAAATGTTTTTCGAACTGAGATACAGACCCCTTATGTGGGAAAGATGCTTTGTGCGCCTCAGTCGTGACCAGCTGCATAGTTGACTTACCTGTTTTTGGATCAAAATCATCAAGATGATGCCATGTATATTCGCTTGCATCAGCTTCACTTATGCCTGCAAGTTTGTAGGCTTCTGTGAAATCCCGCCCCCTTGATCCTTGAAGGGTAATTTCAACGATATTTCGTTGTGTCCCAGTAACAGGATAAAGTGATGGGCTTCCACTAAAGTCAACGCCGCTCAATGCCAGACCCATAGGGTCTATCCATAACAGAGGGTTAGGGGCATAGTTATATAAATTTAAGTTTCCGCCATTCAACCCAATCGGATCCTGCACAATAAACCGCCCGACCTGCGGGTCGTAGTAGCGGAACAGGTTATAGTGCAGCCCCGTTTCACCGTCAGCGTACTGCCCGGCGTAGCGAAGCGGCTGGTGTGCCATCGCCGAGCGATTCACAACCCGTGAGAACCCTTCGCTCTGGTGGCGTACATCGCCAAAGCTACCGTACTGGCCGCTCCAGCGCACCGTGCCGCGCTCGTCTGTGACCTCCAGCGGCGCCCCGTTCAGGTCGGTATTGAACCAGTAAATCTCACCGCTGCTTTGGTCACGAAGGTGATCCACCCGCGCCAGCGGGCTCCAGTCTTCATTCGGGTCGTATACATACGTGCTGTACAGCCCGCTCTCCTGCTGCTCCTGCAGCAGGCGGTAGCCCTGCCACAGGAAGCGGGTGTCGGTGGTGCCGTGCGTCGTGGTGACGATTTTGCGCGTGCGGCGACCCAGCGCGTCGTAGTGATAGCGCGCCTCAAACCGCCCTTCAGGCCCGGTTCCACGGGCGAACACCAGACGGTTCTCGGCGTCATACGCATAATGCTGTTCATACAGCCCGTTGCGGCGGCTGACCAGGTTGCCCCAGTGGTCGTATTTCATGAACAGCGCCTGCCAGTGCTGCAGGCGGTTATCCGTGACCGGTACCGGATCGTCATTGGCGGCGAGGTTATCCGCGGCGTCGTAGCTGAACTGCGCGCGGCTGTGCCCCTGGCGGGCCTCGTAGTGCTTCAGCAGACGCCCTTCGGCGTCGTAGCCGTAGTCCACCTCACCGCGCAGGGTGTCGCTGACGCCGGAAAGCTCGCCGCGCGCGGTGTAGCGATACAGGCGTTCCAGTAGCGCCTGCTCCGGCAGGGTCACGTCCGTGTTCAGCTCGCTGCGCTGCAGGGTGCGTCTGCCGAGGCTGTCATACTGACGAATCTGCTCGCGCGCGCCCTGAGTGCGGCGCACCTCGCGGTGCAGGCGGTCGCGGGTGAACTCGGTCACCAGCTGCTGCCCGAAGCGGATGGCGCTGACGTGGCCGGAGCCGTAGTGCAGCCAGGCCAGCTTTTGCTCGCCGGGCAGCGTCAGGCCGGTCAGGTTGCTCAGGGCATCCCACTCGTAGCCCACCGCGCCGTTAATGCCGGACTCGCTCAGCACGCGCCCGGCGGCGTCATGGCGGTATGCGATCTCATCGCTTTCGATATCCAGGGCAACGCCTTCGGCCGTCGGCGTGCGGCGGATGCGGGTAATCTGGCCGCTCAGGTCGCGGAAGTAGCGGTACTCCGCGTGGCGCTGAGTACGCCCGATCAGCAGCCCGCTGTCGTCATAGCTGAACTGCTGGACGCGACGGGCGATACCGCCGTCGGCGGCAGGCCGTCCGTTTTCTTCGAGCGCGCAGAGGAACCCTCGCGCGTCCCATTCCATATAGCGCACGGTCTCATCCGGGCGCGTTTCGCTGAGCGGGCGGCCCACGGCGTCGTAGGTGAACCGGTATTCCGCCCCGTTGCCGTTATCCAGTCGCAGCAGGTTACCGCGCGGGTCGTAGCGCCACTGGCGCACGCGGCCAATACGGTCGGTGAGGCTGACCGGGAGGCCGAGCGCGTTGTAGGCCCAGCTCACCTCGCTTTCCAGCGGGTCGCGCCAGCCCGTGAGCTGGCCGCGTTCGTTCCACACCAGCGACTCGCGGCTGCCGTCCGGATGGATCACGACGCTCAGCAGCCCGGCACCACTCCACTCCCGGCGCGTGATATTCCCTTCCGCATCCTCGCTGGCAATCAGCTGCCCGAATCGATCGTAGGTGAAGCGGGTCACGCTGCCGGAGCAGTCGGTGCGCTGCGTCAGCAGCGCCTGGTGGTTCCAGACCAGGCGCACCACGCCACCTGTGGCGTCGGTGATGCTCTCAGGCAGGTTTTCTTCATCGTCAGGATAGCCATACGCGGTGGTGCTACCGGCCGGATCCGTTTCCGACAGCAGGCGACCGCGAAGGTCGTACATGGCCTGCGATGAGGTGCCGTCCGGGTACACCGTGCGGGTGATGCGGTCGGTCAGGCGATGCCAGTGGTACTCGGTGCGGCGGCCCGCCGGGTCCGTCTCGCTGGTCATGCGGCCGTATTTGTCCCACGTGCTGCGGCGCATTGCGCCGCCGGGCAGAATAACGTCGCAGAGCTCGCCGTCTCGGTAAACAAACGTCGTCTGGCGACCGTCGTAATCCGTGAAGCGCGCGACGTTGTCGTCGTCGTCCACCAGCCAGTGCGCCTGGGCGCCGTCATCGCGGATAGCACGGCGGATGCCATTTTCAAAATCGTATTCGAACGCCAGCTGTTCGCCGCCGCTGTGGCGGAAGCCGACCACGCGCGGCAGGCCGTCAATCTCCCGCCAGCGGTATTCGCTCAGCAGGCCGTTGGCGTCCTCATGGGCGCTCATCAGCCCGTCCTGCCAGCGGAAGCGTCGGCGCACGCTACCGCCCCGGCCGGTCACGGAGACCAGCTGGCGCTGTTCATCATAAGCGTAACTGACCAGGCAGATCTCGTCATCCAGCCATGCGCCGACGAGCCTGTCACGGTCGTAGCGGCAGACCACGCGCTGGCTCGCGCTGTCGGTCAGGGCATGCAGGGTATGATCCGCATTCCATTCGAAGAGGATCTCGTTGCCGCAGGGTTCAGAGATGCGCTGGAGCAGTGACGGGGCATCATCCCGCAGCGGCGCATAGTGCCAGCGCTCGCCGCTGACGTCATACACCGACCAGCTGTCGTCAGAGTGATGTTCAAGCCAGTTTTTTTCGCTTTCGCAGTAGGTGCGCATCCCTTTCGGGACCTTCGGGAAGGCGACGTAATCGCCGGACGGCGCGCGCCACACCAGGCCGTCCTGGTAAGGCTCCAGGCGGCTTTCCCAGAACAGGCTCCAGCCGCGGCCCAGCACGCTGTCGCCGGGGTTGCCGCTGCGCCAGTAGCGCTGCCAGCGCACCGGAAGGCGGGAAGGAAGGACGAAGTCCAGCTCATCATCCCCGCTGAGAAATTTTTGTCCGCTGACGATATCCACCGGGCGGGCGATGATCCCCGCGGCCGCCACGCCTGTCATCAGCGTGCCGGCGCGACAGGCGATACGGGCCAGCTTATTGATGCCGGGGATTTTGCCCAGCAGCTTAGAGAGCGCCCCGACTTTACCAGCGGCACCGCCCCACCCGCCGATAAGCCCGGCAAACAGCAGAGTAAGATCGGAGACTTTATACAGCCACTCGGGGACTTCAGACTGAATGGGGAGGGTTTGCTGCGGGTCGCCGCCGATAATGACGTTGTCCGAACCGGTCATCACCTTCGCGTCGCAGGTGGTGCGATCCCCGATGCGTGCCGCAGGCAGGCCGTTGATAGAGACCCGCGAAGAGCCTTCGGCCATCTGCTGCGAGCCATCGTCAGAGCACTTCACCGCGCTGTCCGTGGCCATGGCGGCGGGTTTACCGTTGATAAACACGTTGGGCGAGCCGGAGGTGATGACGCCTTTCTTCGTCATGCTGGATGCCCCGGCGTCCGCGATGCTGTCCCGGGCGGCGGTCGCCAGCTCCCCGGTGTAATACCCCACGGCCAGGCTGGCGCCGACGAGCAGGACGCCCACGCCAAGACAGGATGCACCAAGTCCGGCAATAAACATGGCCCCCGCCAGAATGCCCCCGGCGGCGGCAATCAGGCCGCCGACAATCGTTCCGGCAATCATCCCGGCCAGCGCACCGGAGTGGCCGATATCATCACCAACGCGTGCTGCTTCAAACATAACAACTGTCCCTGGTGTTAATGGTGGAAGCGGAAGCTCCTGAGAAGATCGCCAAACAGCGTGCTGTCAGCATCGCCCAGCGCGCGGGTGCAGGTCATGGTGAACACCAGAATGTTATTGCTGTCGACGTTAAATACGGCCTGCTGCTGCCATATGCGTTTCCCGTCGCGCAGGTAGGTAGCATGGACGGTTTCACCCTGTAAAAGGTCGTCGCCCAGCGTAGCGGCGCTGCGCTCACCCTGCTTCCAGCCCTTGATGTGTTTTTCCATCAGGGCGAGCTGGCGATCGATATACGCGGCAAGCGCTTCACCAGCGTTGAGAGCATCGCGGGAGATGTTGAACGCCGGTGCATCCGCAGCGGGCGGCGCAAATACGTTGACGGTACGATCCTGATATCCCTCAGGAAAAGAGATCAGTCCTTCACTGAAAAGGCACTGCGAATGTTGTTCTGACATTGAGCGGGTCCCACCACATATTTTCAGAAGCGGTAAGTTTCGCATATGTGTTTAAGGCTGACTATCCCCAGATTATCGCCCCACCGCCACGCTCGCCGACAGCCCCGCCACCAGTTCAACCCCCTCCGGCAACCTGTCGATATGAATACGCACCGGCACGCGCTGCGCCAGCCGCACCCAGCTAAAGGTAGGCTCGACGTCGGGCAGACCCAGCCCGCCCGTCTCGTCGTTGCTGTCCCCAATCCCGTGTCCGATGCTCTCCACGTGCCCCGTGATGACCGGCTCGTATCCCATCAGCACAACCTGCGCAGCATCCCCAACGCGAATATGGCGCAGCTTGGTCTCTTCAAAGTATCCCACCACCCAGAAGCTGTGGGCATCGACGATGGCGACCTTTGTCTCCCCCGCCGTCGCGTAGTCTCCGGGCCGCAGCCGCAGGTGCGTAACGTACCCCGAAACCGGCGCACGGACGGTGGCGTGCGCCAGATTAAGCTCAGCCAGATCCAGCGCGGCCAGCGCGCCGTGATAATTGGCCGCTGCGACGTTCGCCGCGCTGCCGGTTTGCTGCAAATCCTCGCCGGAGATGGCGTTTTTAATCAGCGTGCGGCGATGGGCCGCGTCCTGGCGCATCAGCATCTCATGGCGTTTCGACTCCACATCAGCCTGCGCGCTTGCCACCGCCAGCTTGAGCCAGCGCGGATCGATGGTGTAAAGCACATCACCCCGGTTCACCCACTGGTTATCCCGGACGGCCACGCTGATGACGGGCCCGGAGACGTCCGGCGCAATCTGCACCACGTCCGCACGCACGCGCCCGTCGCGGGTCCACGGCGTTTCTGCGTAGTGTTTCCACATCATAAACGCCAGAAGCGTAGCCGCCGCTACGACGCTCAACGTCAGCGCATAGCGAGCCAGTAAAGAGAGCAGTGATTTCATGACAATAACCCCAACGCGGTCAGACCCTGCATCAGCAGGAAAAAGGTGACAATCCAGGTTGAAACATCCATCAGCGGGCGAAACGGCAAGCGCCGGTAGCCCCTGCTAAGAGAGAAAAACGCGACGAGGCTTAGCGTGCAGACCAGCGCCGCGAGGGCGACCGTCAGCAGCCCCGGGATAAAAACCCCGCCGATATTGAGATCGTTAACCATGGTCTGGCTCCCGTAATGCACAGTGCAGATCCACCAGCCTGAAGACAAACTGGCGCGTATGTTCATCTGCCGCAGGCAGATGGCGCTCGATAAGGGTGACGATGCGTTCCCGTAAGGCGTTGCGGTCTGCGGCGTTTATCCTATGAAAAAGTGCGTCAACCTCCCTGCCCGGCGGTGCGTCACTGCGGCGTAAATGTATGACCGACAGCCCCAGACGCAGCGCGTGTAGCAGCCGATCGAGCGCCTGCTCTGGCGCGCGCTCGCTGCGCTGCAGTCGCGGCAGCAACAGGGCGGTTCGGTCCATCATCAGGTTGATCCAGTGCGTTTCGTCAACCCGCAGCGTGCCCTTCACGCTGCGGCGAATGTCGCGCTGGCACAGGTTCAGCAGACGCGTGATGGCACCATCCGCCTGCACGGTTTGCAGCAGGCTCATGCTGATAACGGCAAAGCCGGTCGCGGCAAATAGCGCGATGGCGGTGTTGGCCGCAACGGCGAAGTCTCCGCTGTAGTGCGCCCCCAGCTCGCACAGAATGGGCAGCGTCAGGGTGATGCCCATCGCCATAAACGTGGTCGGTGGACGCGCCTGAAGCGACCCGGCCAGAAGATACGCAGGAGCCAGCACCGCCACCAGCACCGGGAAATCGCTCACCAGCGGCAGCAGCGCAAAGCTGTAGAACAGGCTAATTACCACGCCCCAGAACGAGCCAATGATGTATTTCACAATGTGGGGGGCCGGGGTGTCGAAGCTGCCAAACAGCGTGCAGCAGACCCCCAGGATAGACACCGCCGTACCGCCATCCGGCCATGCTGAGAAGATCCAGACCAGACAGCCGCTCAGGATAATAGCGAAAGCCCCCAGCGCCGTGCGGGCCGCGGTAAGAGGATCGCGGTGAAAAACGTAGCCTTTAGCCGCGCGGGTTTGCACCTCCCCAAAGACGGGTTTGGCATGGTGGATGGCGCTGGAAAGGCGCTCGCACTGCTGCAGAAGCGCGATCGCCTCCGAGAGGTAGCGAATAAAACTGACCAGCCGCGCGTCGTCAAACGTCTGCGCCTGCGCGGCATACCGATCGATGAGAAGCGCACAGCGGAGCCGCAGCGCCTCTGCCGTACTGCTGAGGCTAGCGCCTTCACCGGCCACCCAGGCCTGAACATCCTCCAGCAAGGCCTGCACGTCGGCGGGCAGGGTTCCAAGCGTTGGCAGGCGATCGTGTAGTTCACAGTTGACGATAACGAGCCGCGCCAGCCGGTCGTGAATCGCTTTTCTGGCCTGCCGCACCGGGGCGGAGAGGGCAAAATCGTACGGAATATGGTGGCTTATGCCCTGCAGGAACTGCAGCGCCAGGGCCAGATGCAGCGGGCCGGAAGCCGCATCGGGCTTGCCCGCTAAGGTATCCGCCACCCGCTCGCGCGTGGCCTGTAGCGTCTGGGATAATTTAGCGTTGAACAGCCCTGATACCCGCGCGGGCAGCACGTAGCGGTGAATCAGCGCCGCGCAGAAAATCCCGATCGCGATCTCCTGCACGCGGACAATAGCGACGTTAAAGATGCCGCCGGGATCGGATACCGCGGGAAAACCAATCAGGCTCGCGGTGTAGCCCGCCAGCACAAAGGCATAGGCCCGGGGCGTGCGCTCCAGCAGGGAGAGCCACAGGCAGAATACGATCCAGCCCGTCAGCACCATGCTGCACAGGATCGGCGTATTCGCGAAGGTGGGCACAATCAGAACGGTCGCGCTGGCCCCGACAACCGTACCGGCCAGCCGGTAGAGGCTTCTGCTGAGCGATGCCCCGACCGACGTCTGCGACACGATGTAAACCGTAATAATCGCCCATGAGGGGCGTTCGAGGCCGATAGACAGCGCGATGTAATAAGCGAGCATCGCCGCGGCGAAACTCTTCGCGGCGTAGATCAGCGCCCCCGCGTCGTTTTGCAGCGCGGCGGGCAGGCGCACGGGATAAGAGAAGACGTTTTTCATGCCGGAATTATTACCGGCTTGCAGACCCGCTTAAATACTCTATTCTGTCAAAAAATACCTAAATGTTGCCAGAATCGTGAAGCCTCAATCTGCTACTACGCTGTATGACCCCGACTCTACCGCCAGCCCGGCGGTGGCGCGTCATCTGGACTTCGTGGACTACGCCGCGGAAGTACCGGTGCATAGCCACCGGAAAGGACAGCTGATTATTGCCCGGTACGGTGCGGTCAGCTGTTACGCGGAGAATGACATCTGGATCGTGCCGCCAGACTGCGCCGTCTGGATCCCAGGGGGGATCCCGCACAGTGCCAAAGCGACCTGGAACGCGCATCTGAACTATCTGTTTATTGAGCCCGGCGCGGCGGCGCTGCCGGAGAGATGCTGCACGCTGGCGATCTCGCCGCTGATCAAGGAGCTGGTCGATCGCCTAACCCACGAGGGCGTTGATTATCCGCCCGACGGCCATGTCTCCAGGCTAATCAGGGTCACGCTTGATGAGCTTGCCAGCATGCCGCAGCAGAAGCTGAGCCTGCCGGTCTCAACCGACCCGAAAATTCGCGCCATGGCCGACGCGCTGGTCAGCCGACCTGAGGACAGAAGCAGCCTGAAGGAGTGGGCGAAACGGCTTGCCCTCAGCGAGCGCTCGTTTTCCCGCCTGATGCAGCGCGAGACCGGGCTGAGCTTCGGGCGATGGCGCCAGCAGCTGCACTTGATTATTGCCCTGCGGGAGCTGGCAAGCGGCGTGCCGGTCCAGAACGTGGCGACAACGCTCGGGTACGAATCCGTGAACGCGTTTATCACCATGTTCCGAAAAGCGATGGGCAGCACGCCCGCGCATTACTTTGCCGAACGGAAAAACAGCGGCCGTTAACCCGGCCCCTCGCTCCCCGCCGCCAGCAGCGGCACCACCACGTCGCTGATGGGCACCGCAATGCCGTGCTTGCGGCCGTAGCGCTGGATCACGCCGTTACGGATGTCCCACTCCATCGGACGGTTGGCCTGACGGTCAGCCAGAATAGACGTACCCAGGTCCTCAGGGGCACGCTGAAAGTTCGCCAGGATCTCCTGCGCCACGTCATCGTTCAGCTTCGCCCCTTCCGCGCGGGCGACAGTAAGCCCCTCGCGCAGGTAGGCCAGCGAAAGTTCGCTGATATCCTCGCGCCTGAACATCCCGGCGCGGCGGTTGGCCAGCACCATCAGCCCGGCGACCGCGTTTTGCAGCAGCTTGCGCCAGGCGACGGTGGCGAAATCTGCCGAGAGTTCAACTTCACAGCGCGTACCGCGAAGCGCCTCCGCCACCCGCTGCGCCTGCGGCATGTCCGGCAGCGTCAGGCGCGGCTCCGCCCGCAGCCAGACGGAGGCATCCGGCTCGCGCTGCGCCGGGAACCAGACCACCGACGGCAGCACCGTTGCGCCACTGACCAAAGGCTCAAGCTGAGCCTTCTGCTCTACGCCATTTTGCAGGGCGCAGACCACCGTATTTTCATCGCATAGCGCGCGCAGCCACCCGGCGCTGTCGGCGTTTTGCGTCGTTTTCACCGCGATAAAAACGAGGTCAACGGGACGCGCGATGGCTGTCGGATCGGTTAATACCGGACCGGGCACCACCGTTTCACCCTCATCGTGGCGCAGGCGTAACGCCGCATGTGCGGTCCGTCCGCACAGCAGCGGCGTGCGGCCAGCGTCATGCAGTACTGCGGCAATGGTGGTGCCAATCGCACCGGGTCCTATCAGCGCAATGGTTGGATAGTCAGACATGAGTCACTCCCCTTTTGCTAAGCCTGCTATCAGTTATACCACCCTGAGACGAGCGCGCCACACCCGTTGTCTATACTCAACATTCACAGACAACGGAGTGCGCCATGCCTTTACCCGATTTCAAATCCTCTGAACCGTTCACCCTTGGCATCGAGCTCGAACTGCAGGTGGTTAACCCGCCGGGGTACGATCTCAGCCAGGACTCCTCCGCGCTCATCGCCGCCGTCAAAGACGACATCAAAGGCGGCGAAGTCAAACACGACATCACCGAAAGCATGCTCGAAATCGCCACCGGCGTGTGTCAGACCATCGATCAGGCGGCGGCACAATTCTCAGTGATGCAACAGAGCATCCTGCGCGCGGCGGCAGAGCAGCACATTCAGATCTGCGGCGGCGGGACGCATCCGTTCCAGAAATGGCAGCGCCAGGAGGTGTGCGACGACGAGCGCTATAACGTCACGCTGGAGCGCTTTGGCTATCTGATTTTGCAGGCAACGGTATTCGGCCAGCATGTGCATGTCGGGTGCCGGACCGGGGATGACGCGATTTACCTGCTGCACGGCCTGTCGCGCTTCGTGCCGCATTTTATCGCCCTGGCGGCCGCCTCGCCGTATATGCAGGGCACCGACACGAAGTTCTCCTCGTCGCGGCTCAATATCTTCTCCGGGTTCCCGGATAACGGACAGATGCCGTGGGTCAACAGCTGGCAGGAGTTTGAAGGGCTGTTCCGCCGCCTGAGCGCCACCAGCATGATCGACAGCATCAAGGATCTGCACTGGGATATTCGCCCCAGCCCGCATTTTGGCACCGTGGAGGTGCGGGTGATGGATACGCCGCTGACGCTCGGCCACGCGATTAACATCGCCGGGCTGATTCAGGCCACGTCACACTGGCTGCTGACCACGCGACCGTATAAGCATCAGGAACGGGATTTTCTGCTCTACCGTTTTAACCGTTTTCAGGCGTGTCGCTACGGGCTGGAGGGGATCCTGACGGATGTGCACACCGGCGAGCAACGAACCGTGGCGGAGGACATCGCCTGGCTGCTGGAGCAGGTGGCGCCGTCGGCCGATAAGCTCGGTGCGACAAGCGCAATCAATGAAATTGCCCTGCTGTTAAAGCAGGGCAAGAGTGAGGCGCAGCGCATGCGGGACTTTATCGCCGACGGCGGCTCGCTGATTTCTCTGGTGCAGAAGCACTGCGAGCTGTGGGCGACGAGTCCGTAAGGCCGTGGCCCCACTCACGCAGGCGCTGGAACAGCACGAACAGCGCGGGGATGAACAGAATCCCCACCACGGTCGCCACCAGCATGCCGCTGAAGACCGTGGTGCCGATGATGCGGCGGCTCTGGGCGCCTGCGCCAGTCGCCAGCATCATCGGCAGAACGCCGATAATGAACGACACGGCGGTCATCATCACCGCGCGGAAGCGGCGCGAGGCCCCTTCCCGCGCGGCATCGACAATCGCCATTCCGTCCAAACGCCGCGCGCGGGCGAACTCGACGATAAGAATCGCGTTCTTGGCCGCTAACGCGATCAGCAATACCAGACCAATCTGCACGTACACGTCGTTGGCGTATCCGGCCATCCACAGCCAGACCAGCGCCCCGCCAATGGCAAACAGCACCGAGAGCATCACGCTTGCCGGGAGCGTCCAGCTCTCGTACTGGGCGACGAGGAACAGCCATGCCATCACCACCGCCGCCAGCACGATCCAGATCGCCTGATTGCCGGTCTGCTGCTCCTGGTACGACATGCCGCTCCAGGCGTAGTCGTAGCCGGCCGGCAGGC
The DNA here is from genome assembly GCF_026420145.1 of Enterobacter pseudoroggenkampii. Taxonomy (NCBI): domain Bacteria; kingdom Pseudomonadati; phylum Pseudomonadota; class Gammaproteobacteria; order Enterobacterales; family Enterobacteriaceae; genus Enterobacter; species Enterobacter pseudoroggenkampii. Next base: position 260,213 of record NZ_JAPMLV010000001.1, on the reverse strand, counting down.
TTTCCGCCAGAATCTTACCCATCGCAGCCATCGCGGTGCTGCTGCTCACCCCAGCCGCTGCCGAGCCGCTCACCGACACGGACGGGAACTGGTTGTACTGCTGCAGGAACGGCGCGCCGACGGTTGGCGTGATGGTGACGAGGTTGCTCAGGCGCACCCGCTCGCCGCTGTTGCTGCGCACGAACAGCTCGCCGATCTGCTCTGCGCGCTCGCGCCACTGCATCTCGTTCTGCATCACCACGTGGTAGACGCGGTTGTTGATGCTGAAATCCCCGGCGCGCGTGCCGCCAAAGGCGGTTTGCAGGCTGCTGAAGATGCGCGACACCGGCACGTCGAGACGGGCGGCGCGCTCGCGGTCAACGGTCAGCGTCAGCTGCGGCACGTTGCTGCTCCAGGTGGTGAACACGCGGCTCAGCTGCGGATGCTGGTTGGCTTTCGCCAGCACCTCGCGGGTGACGCGCTCCAGCTCCGCCGGGCTCTGCCCCGCCTGAGCCTGGATGCGCAGGTCAAAGCCGGAGGCGTTGCCCAGCCCCGGCAGCGTCGGCGGCGCGAAGGTCATGATGGTCGCTTCCGGCAGGGCCAGCAGCTGGCGCTGCAGGGTGCCCATCACCTCCTCCAGCGGCGGACGCGCGCTCCAGTCCTTCAGCATGATGGAGATAAACCCGCCGTTGGAGGCGCTGGTGCCGTTGAGGATGTTAAATCCGGAGACCTGAATGACGTCCTCCACCGCCGGATTTTCGGCGATCAGCTCCCGCGCGGTGGTCATCGCCGCTTCGGTGCGCTCCAGCGAAGCCGCTTCAGGCAGCTGAACGCTGGCGAAGAAGTAGCCCTGGTCTTCCTGCGGCAGGAAGCCTTTTGGCATCGACATAAAGCTGAACAGCACGACTGCCGCCGCGCCTGCGGTGGCCAGCAGCGCCAGCCACGGTCGCAGATTTGAGACATGCACGAGGCGGGTGTAGAAACCGCGCGTAGCGTCCAGCCCGCGGTTGAAGGCGCGATAAATGGCCGCAGGTTTCTCCGGGCGCGGACGCAGCAGCATCGCGCACAGCGCGGGCGTCAGGGTCAGCGCCACCAGGCTTGAGAGCGTCACGGCGGTGGAGAGCGTCACCGCGAACTGGCGGTAGAGTTCGCCGACAATCCCCGGCAGCAGGGCCACCGGCACAAATACCGCCAGCAGCACCAGCGTCGTCGCGATCACCGGCCCGGCAATCTGGCGCAGCGCCAGCTCGGTGGCCGCCGTGCGGCTTTGTCCTTCCGCCATCAGCGTTTCAACGCTCTCCACCACCACGATGGCGTCATCCACCACCATGGTCAGCGCCAGAATAATGGCAAACAGGCTGAGCGTGTTGGCGGAGTAGCCGAGCGTATAAAGCACCGCGAAGGTGCCCACCAGCGACACCGGAATGGCGAGGGCGACAATCAGCGTCGCACGCCAGCTCTGCAGGAACAGGGAAACGACCACCACCACCGCCAGCATGGTCAGCGCCAGCGAGACGCCGATTTCTTTAATGGTCGAGGCGACAAAAGAGGTGGTGTCGAATTTCACCTCATAAACCAGGTCGTCCGGGAAGCGCGTTGAGAGGCGTTCCAGCTCCGCGCGTACCGCATTGGCCACGCGCAGGGCGTTGGCGGACGGCGTCGGATAGATACCCAAATAGGCGGAGTCGTGCCCGTTCAGCTGCGCGCCGGAGCTGTAGCTGCGCGAGCCGAGCTCGATGGTGGCGATGTCCTTCAGGCGCACCAGTTGGCCCATCTCCCCCGCGCGGATGATGATGTCGGCAAACTCTTCGGCCTGGCTTAAGCGCCCCAGCCCGTTGATGGTCAGGGTCTGCTGCTGGCCGTTAAACACCGGCGGGGTGCCCACCTGACCCGCCGCGCCCTGCACGTTCTGCTCGCGCAGCGCCTGCGCCACGTCATCGGTGGTGACGTTCAGGGCGTTCATGCGGTCCGGGCGCAGCCAGATGCGCATGCTGTAGTCGCGCGCGCCAAACATCTGCACCTGCCCCACGCCGGGCAGACGCGACAGCGCCTCGCGCACCTGGGTGCTGGCGTAGTTGCTGACGAACAGCGGCGTGTGGGTGTTATTCGGTGAGTAAAGACTTACCCCCATCATCAGGTTGGTGGCCCGCTTGCGCACCTGCACGCCGTTTTGCTGCGCCTCGGTGGGCAGCTGCGCCACGGCCTGCGCCACGCGGTTCTGCACGTCGATGGCGGCGAGGTCCGGATCGGTGCCCGCCGCAAAGGTGATGTTCAGGCTGTACGTGCCTTCGTCCGAACTGGTGGACTCCATGTAGAGCATATGATCCACGCCGTTCAGCTGCGTCTCCAGCGGCGTGGCGATGGCCTCCGCCACGTCAGCGGAGCTGGCGCCCGGCCAACTGGCAGAGACGTTCACCACCGGCGGCGTGATCTGCGGATACTGCTCCACCGGGATAATCTTCAGCGCAATGGCCCCCAGCAGGGTGATGACCAGCGCAATCACCATCGCGAAGCGCGGGCGTTTGATGAAAAACGTCAGCATGATGGCTCCTTAATTCAGTATCTGGACAGCAGCGCCGGGCTGCACGCGCTGCGCGCCGTCAGTAATCGCTCGCTCACCGGGCTTCACGCCGGATGAAATCTGGAACTGCTGGCCAATCTGTCCGGCGACCTTCAGCGGGCGCATTTCGGCGTTGCCGTCGGCGCTAACCACCCAGGCAAAGAACCCGTCGCCGTTCTGCTGGACCGCGGCGGCAGGCAGGGTCAGCACCGGCTGCTCGCTTGCCGGTCGCAGGGTCACGTTTACGTTGCCGCCGGGCAGGAGCTGATGGCGCGGGTTGGCGAACTCGGCGCGCAGCATCACGCTGGCGGTGCGCGGGTCGATGCGATTGTCCACTGACGTCAGTTCACCGCTGACGCGCTGGCCGTTGCTGTCAATTAATGCCTGCCAGGCCTGCTTCATGGCGCTGATATCCGCATGCTGTCCGGCTTTGGTGGCAAACGCCCCCTCTTCCAGCGCAAAGGCGATACGGATCGGATCGAGCTGCACGACCTCCACCAAAACGCCGCTCGCCGGGTTGACCAGGCTACCCACGTGGAAGCTGCTGTGCCCCACGCGGCCGTCAATCGGCGAGGCGATGCGGGTGTAGTTCAGGGTGACGTTGCGGGCTTCCAGCCGGGCCTTCGCCTGCTCGAGAGCGGCACTGGCGACGTCGCGCTGCATGCGGGCGTTGTCCACGTCGTGACGGCTGATGGCGTTGCTGCTGCCCAGGCTTTCAAAGCGGGAAAGCTGCTGCTGCGCCTGACGCAGCGTGGCTTCGGCGCTTCTCACTTCGGCCTGCGCCAGGCGCAGGGCGGCGCGCGGCTCGGCGTCGTCCAGCTCAAACAGCACGTCGCCCTTTTTCACGTACTGCCCGTCGCGGAAGTGGATTTGGGTAATCACGCCTTCCGTGCGGGCGCGCAGCTCAACGGTGTGGATGGCTTCGATGCGGCCCGGGATCTGGCGTTCGGCGGCATGGGCGGTCTGCTCCACGGTGGCGATGCGAACGGGAATGGCGGCGAATGCGGGTTGCAGGGTGCAGGCGAGGAGCGCGAACAGAAGTGGGAATTTCATGGGAGTACCTCAGGGTTGTTGCCCGCACCCCGGCCCTCTCCCACAGGGAGAGGGAGGTCAGAGTCCCCTCTCCCCGTGGGAGAGGGTTAGGGTGAGGGCAAAAGGTTATGCAGCCTTACGGAACCTGCGGGTCAGTCGCTTCTCGATTTCGACGACGAAGAACATCACGCCTGCAACGGCCAGGGTCACAAACCAGTAGCGCAGCGGCAGGGCTTCGGTGCCGAACAGCATCTGCATAAACGGCAGGTAGATAATCGCCGCCTGGAGCAGGAACAGCACGCCCGTCACCAGCCAGATCCCTTTGTTCGCCAGCAGGCCGCGGTTGAGGGAGAACCCTTCGGTGTTGCGGCAGTTAATCATGTATACCCACTGGGCGCAGACCAGCATCTGCAGCAGCACGGTGCGGATGAACTCCGCGCTGTGGCCGCGCGGGGCCAGCCAGGCCTCCAGCGCAAAGGCGGCAATGGCAATCATGGTGCCGACGAAGGCCACGCGCCAGACGGCGTAGGCGTCCATCACGTGCTGCCCGGTCTGACGCGGCGGACGGCGCATGATGTTGCGCTCGGCGGCCTCAAAGGCCAGGCCGAAGGAGAGCGTGGCGGAGGTGGCCATGTTCATCCACAGAATCAGCACCGGCGTCAGCGGAATGATGTTCCCCGCCAGCAGCGCAATCACAATCAGCAGCCCCTGCGCCAGGTTGGTCGGCATGATGAACAGGATGGTCTTCTTCAGGTTGTCGTAAACGCGACGCCCCTCTTTCACCGCGCTGGCGATGGTGGCAAAGTTATCGTCCGTCAGGACCATATCCGCCGCCTCTTTGGTCACTTCCGTGCCCTTGATGCCCATCGCGATGCCCACGTCAGCCTGACGCAGCGCCGGGGCATCGTTCACGCCGTCGCCGGTCATACCGACGATTTCGCCTTTGTCCTGCAGCGCTTTCACCAGGCGCAGCTTATGCTCCGGGCTGGTACGGGCGAAGATGTCATACTTCACCGCGGCTTCCGCCAGCGCGGCGTCGTCCATCTTCTCCAGCTCGTAGCCGGTAACCGCCTGCTCGCTGTTGGTGATTCCCAGCATCTGGCCAATGCTCATCGCCGTCTGCGGGTGATCCCCGGTGATCATCTTCACGCGGATCCCCGCCTGCTGGCAGGCGTTAATCGCGTCAATCGCTTCCGGACGCGGCGGATCCATCATCCCGGCGATGCCGAGGAAGATCAGGCCGTGGCTCAGGTCATCGTGCGTTAGCTCCTGCTCGCCGTTCGCCGGCCTGAACGCCGCGGCGACCATGCGCAGCCCCTGACGCGCATAGCGCTCCATCTCGCTTTCCCAGTACGTGCGGTTGAAGGCTTCCACACCGTTGCGGGTCTGCTGCTCGGCGCACAGAGCGAAAATGACGTCCGGCGCGCCGGTGATCAGGATCTGCTCCTCACCGCCAATCTGGTAGTGGGTGCTCATGTACTTGTACTGCGAGTCGAACGGGATCTTATTCACCAGCGTGGTCATCACCGGCTCAAGGCTGGCCTTCGCCGCCAGCACCTTCAGCGCGCCCTCGGTCGGCCCACCGGTGATGCCCCACAGCCCGCGATCGTCCTGAATCAGCTGGCTGTCGTTACACAGGTCGATGGTGCGCAGGTACTGCTCCAGCACGGTGCCCGGCTGGATCTGCACCGGCTCGTCGCTGCCTTCCAGGTAGATGTTGCCCACCGGCTCGTAGCTGTTACCGTCCACGCGGTAGCAGGCGTCAGCGGTAATGATGGCTTTAACCGTCATCTCGTTCATGGTCAGGGTACCGGTTTTATCCGAGCAGACCACGGTCATCGCGCCCAGGGTTTCAACCGTCGGCAGCTTGCGGATAATCGCCCGCTTGCGCGCCATCGCCTGCACGCCCAGGGAGAGGATGATGGAGATAATGGCCGGCAGACCTTCCGGTACGGAGGCCACCGCCAGGCTAATCAGGGAGAGCAGGAGCTCCCCCATCGGGATCTCGCGGAACGCCAGGCTGAAGACAAACAGCGCGGCCATCATTGCCAGAATAATCGCGAAGATCGCTTTACCCAGCTTGTCCATCTGCACCAGCAGCGGCGTACGGTGCTTCTCGATACCTGCCATCATCTGGTTGATGTGGCCGAGTTCCGTATCCTGACCGGTCGCGGTGACCACACCGACGCCGCCGCCCGCGCTGACTGTCGTCCCGGAGAAGACCATGTTGGTACGATCGCCCAGCGGTAATTCACCGCTCAGCGGATTAACGTGTTTATCCACCACGGTGGATTCACCGGTCAGAATCGCTTCTTCCACGCGTAAATTATGCGCTTCAATTAAACGCATATCCGCCGGAATACGATCCCCCGCGCGTAATACAATAATATCGCCCGGGACTATTTCAGTTGTGGGGATTGTTTCATGGTTACCGTTACGAATAACGCGCGCCTCGCTGGCGAGCATATTACGAATACTCTTCAGGGATTTTTCCGCGTTGCTTTCCTGAATATGGCCAATTAAGGCATTGATTACCGCCACGCCTAAAATAACCAGCGTATCCACCCAGTGGCCCATTATTGCCGTTAATACGGCGGCGGCCAGCAGGACATAAATCAGCACATCATTAAAATGGGCCAGGAAACGCAGCCAGGCAGGTTTACCTTTTTTCTCCGGCAGCGCGTTCGGCCCTGTTTTTTGCAGACGCGCCTGCGCCTCCGCACGATCCAGACCGCTGGCCTGGCTCTGCGCGTGAGCAAGCACCTGCTCTGCGGTCTGCTGGTATGCCAGCCCGCCGGAAGGCGGCATGTTTGGGGACAATTTTTTTTCGGTCATCGTATTTTTCCTTCAATATCCGGTGAACTGAAGCCTGAATTCCTTTCGGGCTTAAATAAATTCATTTTAAAGACTTGCGGGTAAAATTGATCTACCGCAATATAATGACTTCTCGGTTATTCAAAACTGATTAAAACTATTTCGATGACCTGATTTTTACAAAATATTTCTAAACCAATACTAAACGAGGGGGAACCATGTGGGGTATTTATCGCGGGCGCAGACTGGTGTTATACGTTATCGCGGCCATTGTTATTGCCACGTTAATTGGTTATAGCACCTATACATTTGTAAAATTATTTTCCTGATGCGGACGTTTATTTACATAACGCGATATTAATATAAACGCCGGGTCGTATGTTGTTATTTGTGCGCAGTAATAATGTCTTTATTTTATTCAAAAAGGTCAGCGGGGCTGATATTGCTTTACGTTACAGAATGCCGGACAATGACATTTTTAACTGACGATTAACATTACGATGAAACACCCGCTAGAATCGCTGCTCACCGCAGGCGGCATTTTATTGCTGGCCCTGCTTTCGTGCCTGCTGCTCCCTGCGCCTTCGCTTGGGCTGGTGCTGGCGCAGAAGCTGGTTCAGACCTTTCATATGGTCGATCTTAACCAGCTCTATACCATTCTGTTCTGCGTGTGGTTTTTACTGCTCGGGGCGATTGAATTCTTCGTGCTGCGTTTTGTCTGGCGACGCTGGTTTTCACTCGCGTCCTGAGCTCACAAAAAAGCCGGGTGGCGGCTACGCCTTACCCGGCCTGCACGCGACAGGTTAATGTGTCTGGCTATGGTTCTCTTTACGGTACGCACCCGGCGGCTGGTTGAACGTACGGGTGAAGATGCGGGTAAACGTCTGCTGCGAGTCAAACCCGTAGCGCAGGCAGATGTCGTACACCCGGGCGTCGGATTCTCGCAGATCGCGCGCCGCCAGCAGCAGCTTACGTTCACGGATATAACGTCCCAGGCTCTCCCCTTTGTACTGCATAAACAGCCGCTGCAGGTGCCACTTCGAGTAACCCGCGTGGCGGGCAATCTCTTCTATACGTAATGGCTGATGCAGATTGTCGTCGATCCATTCGACGATAGTGTCGATGACTTGAGCGGAAATGGTCATACTGCTGTCCCCCTCTGCTTCTCGCTTAAACATTATTCCCACCACGCACGAAAGGTTTGTGCGCTGTCGCTTACCCGGACGGGCTCGCCCAGTTCCGGCGTCAGCAGCCGATAATTTTTATCCTTGCTGGCTTTTGCCAGCTGGATCAGCGGATCGTTCCAGGCGTGTTTCGCCAGCACGAAGCGTCCGTTATGCCCGGGCACCACGGCTTTCGCATTCAGATCCGCCGAGGCCTGCGCCGTTTCCTCCGGCAGCATGTGGATGTACTTCCAGTCCTGGTCGTACTGACCGTTTTCCATAATGGCTAAATCCACCTCACCAAACTGCTCGCCGATAGCCTTAAAGTGCGGGCCGTAACCGGAATCCCCGCTGTAATAAATCTTCTGATCTGGCGTGACGAACATAAAGCTGCCCCACAGGGTGCGATCGCGTTTAATGCCGCGCCCGGAGAAGTGACGTGCTGGCAGAACATGCACCGTCAATTCATCGCTGATGCGTACCGACTGGTTCCAGTCGCGCTCGTCAATAATCTCAGGCTTCATTCCCCAGTAGCGCAGGTGGGATCCCACGCCCAGCGGCGTCACCACGCGCTTCACCTTTGGCAGTAGCGCCTTGATAGTGGCGTAATCCAGATGATCGTAGTGATCGTGCGAGATAATCAGCAGGTCAATCGCCGGCATGCGTTCAGCGCGCCACGGATACTCGCCGGTAAAGGCCTTATTGAGGAACGAGAACGGCGCGGCATAGTTGCCAAGAACCGGGTCAATCAGGATCCGTTTGCCCGCGAGCTGCAGGTACCACGAGGAGTGACCGAGCCACACCAGGGTGTCCTGCTCCAGCGGCAGGCTCGCAAGATCGGTTTTCACCAGCGGAAGCGGCCGGGCCGGGCGGGCGTTTTCGGTTTTTTTGGTCAGAAATTCCCACATCGCGACCAGCATGTTTTTGTCACCGTTATAACCCGGCGTCGGCAGCGTATTGTGGAATTTCCCCTCGCGATACTGTGGGGAGGCCTCCACTTCGGTGAGCTGCTCACCCTGCGGCGGCTGGCCGAATCCGGCATTCAGAACAAACGGTAAACTCGCGGCTGAAGCAATAATCATGATTAACACCACGCAGATGAAGAGAGGTTTTTTCATATCCTGACCCGAAAACGCGCCCCATCCGATAGCGTGCGCAGGGTAAACTTGATTATGAGTGAGTAAGCACTCATTATAGATATGATGATAAAGTCGTCAAGACGTTTTCGATCTTTGACATTCCGCGTTGCAGCGTGTCAAAGCACGTGTTTCAATCAGGGTTTTAACCATTGACAGGGGGAACAATTTAGTGGCACGTCCGAAGAGTGAAGATAAAAAACAGGCCTTACTGGAAGCCGCAACGGCGGCGTTTGCACAGTCAGGTATCGCCGCCTCAACGGCGCTCATTGCCCGTAAGGCGGGCGTCGCCGAAGGTACCCTGTTCCGCTACTTTGCTACGAAAGACGATCTGCTGAATGCCCTCTATGTGCATCTGAAGCAGGATCTCTGCCAGACCATGCTGGCGAACCTCGATCGCACCATCACGCTGCCTAAAGAACATACCCGCAATATCTGGAACAGCTATGTGGACTGGGGTATACGTAACCCCGTTTCTCATGCGGCGATCCGCCAGATTGGCGTCAGTGAAAAGCTGAGCGTCGAAACGGAACAGGCGGTGAAAGATATGTTCCCGGAACTCCATGAGCTGTGCCGCCGCTCGGTGCGCCCGGTGTTTATGTCAGATGAATTTAAAACGTTTGGCGATGCACTTTTCTTATCGCTGGCTGAAAGCACGATGGAATTTGCCACCCGCGATCCGTCCCGCGCCGTTGATTTTAAAGCGCTCGGCTTTGAGGTGATGTGGCGCGGACGCCAATGGAGAGTAAAGCCTTACAGGAGCACGCTATGCGTGTGGCCCTGGAACTGCCGTTCACCGAACACTGCTGGCCGTTCGGGCCGGAGTTTGACGTCTTCAAAGTGGGCGGAAAAATTTTCATGATTGTGGCCGTCGCGCACGGGCGGCCGCACGTCAGCCTGAAGTCAGACCCGGAGAAATCACTGTTAAACCAGCAGATCTACCGCGGGGTAGAACCCGGCTACCATCTGAGTAAAAAGCACTGGATTTCCCTTTACGGCACTGACGACGTGACGCCGGAACTGGTTACCGACCTCATTAATGACTCCTGGCATCTGGTGGTGGATAAGCTGCCGAAAAAAGACCAGAAGTGGATCCGGCCAGTCTGATTGTTCGTCTGAGACGAACAGATTAAGCGCTCGAATTGCACTTATCTTTTGCCGCTTCGCGCGGTAATCTGCTTTCCTTTCGCGCCCGCGAGCGGGCGAATTTCATCACCAGGAGTTGTTATGGATATCATTTCTGTCGCCCTGAAACGCCACTCCACCAAGGCGTTCGACGCAAGCAAAAAACTGACCGCGGAAGAAGCGGAAAAAATCAAAACCCTGCTGCAGTACAGCCCGTCCAGCACCAACTCCCAGCCGTGGCACTTCATTGTGGCCAGCACCGAGGAAGGAAAAGCGCGCGTGGCGAAATCCGCCGCGGGCACCTATGTGTTCAACGAACGCAAAATGCTGGATGCATCTCACGTGGTGGTGTTCTGCGCAAAAACCGCGATGGACGATGCCTGGCTGGAGCGCGTTGTCGATCAGGAAGAAGCCGACGGTCGCTTCAACACCCCGGAAGCCAAAGCCGCGAACCATAAGGGCCGTACCTACTTTGCCGACATGCACCGCGTGGATCTGAAAGATGACGACCAGTGGATGGCGAAGCAGGTTTACCTGAACGTGGGCAACTTCCTGCTGGGCGTGGGCGCAATGGGCCTGGACGCGGTACCGATCGAAGGTTTCGACGCTGCGATCCTCGACGAAGAGTTTGGCCTGAAAGAGAAGGGCTTCACCAGCCTGGTGGTGGTGCCGGTTGGGCATCACAGCGTAGAAGATTTCAACGCCACGCTGCCGAAATCTCGCCTGCCGCTGAGCACGATTGTGACTGAGTGCTAAACCTTACTGGCACGCTGGATCCCGGCGTGCCAGCCATCAGTAAAGCGTGATCTGCGGATGCTTAACCCCACATACCAGCGCATATCGCGTTAACGTATCAAGGCTCGCCCGGGTGATATTGGCTTCCATTCGCGATACCGTTGGCGCGCTGACGCCCATTCGCTCCGCAACCTGAGCACGCGTCAGGCCAGCATGATTACGCCATTGTGCCAGCATCTCCTGCAAACGTTCTTTACGGGCTTCCGCATCAAAAGACGCCTTTACTTCCGCATCACTTAACAGCTCGGTTCTTAATTCGTCCCAGTCAATAATCTTCTTGCTCATCCAACATCTCCTGTTGTCTTTTCAGCGCCAGACGAATCTCAGCAGAGGGTGTTTTTTGCGTCTTTTTGATAAACACACGCAACAGGAAAATCGTCTTTTCCCGCTGGTACACATAGATCCCACGGCTATGGATCGCCCCAACGGTTCTGATTTCAAACAAACCATAGGGTAAGGGCTTGCTGTCGGGTTCTCGTAGTGCTGTCGGGTGAGTGCGTAATTTATCAAGTTGGCGAATCAGCTTCGCCTGTACCTCTGCTGGCAATGCGAGAATTTCTTCTCTAACGGCCTCATGAACGATAAGTCTGAACACGATTTTTCATCCCTGATGATATTAGCATATAAGACAATTTGCATTAAAGGCTAATATTGCCTTTCATGACGCACTTTATACGCTTCAACCAGGCTAAACCGAAACCGTGCTTATTCCCTGAAAGCCCCTCGCAAAAAACTATTTCCCCTGCGCCGCCAGCCACGCCATCGCCCGCTCCCCTGCCTCATCTACCGGCAGATACACCAGCAGACGCGACCCGTTTCGCGGCGCGGAATACCAGTACATCTGCTGCAGCGTAAACTCCCCCAGCTCGGGATGGGTAAACAGCTTGAGCTGATTCTCCACGCCGCGCACGTCGTTACGCTGGTGCCACAGGGTTTTAAACTCTTCGGACACCGCAAAGAAGCGCGCCAGTTTGGCTTCCCACAGCGGGTCGCCCCGGTGCTCGGCCATCGCCGCGCGGAAATAGGAGACAAAAATGGGCAGCACGTCGTCGCGTCTGCCAAGACGCGCGCGCCACGCCGGATGCGTGAGGAACAGGTAAATACAGTTGCGGTCTTCCGGCGGGATTTCATTGAAATCCACACCCATCAGGTGGCCGAAGCTGTCGTTCCACGCCACGATGTCGAAATTGGGCTTCTGGATGCTGGCAGGTTTTGGCAGCAGGGTGTCGAGCAGGCGGCGTGTGCCTTCGCTGATGCCCTCGCAGCAGACCGCCTGGGGTGCTTCACCCGGCGGCAAACCCGCTAATACAAACAGATGCCGGGCCTCGGTCGGGGTACATTGCAGCGCTTTTGCCACGGCCGCCATCACCGCGCTGGACGGATTGACGTCCCTGCCCTGCTCAAGCCAGGTGTACCAGGTTACGCCCACGTCAGCGAGCATCGCTACCTCTTCCCGACGCAGACCGGGCGTGCGGCGGCGACCGCTGCGCGGCAGGCCTAAGCGCTGCGGATCGAGGCTTTCACGCCGCGCGCGTAAAAATGCCCCCAGCTGTTTTCGGGTGTCATCCTGAAGTGAGACGACGGGTTCAGACATCAGCGCCATAAATCCCCCTGCATGGTGGTGCCAGTACCAGTATAAGTAAGAACTGGTACCCGTTTATCTGATGGTAGATGCTACGACCATCTGTTGAATGACGCAATGGAGTTACCATGAATACGTCAGTTGTTTCACCGGGTCGCGCTGGCCTGATATTGCTGTTAACCGGCCAGATGCTGCCGATGATTGATACCTCAATCACCAACGTGGCGCTGGACGCCATTACCCATTCACTGCACGCTACCGCCACCGAGCTGGAGCTGATCGTCGCGCTCTACGGCGTGGCCTTTGCCGTCTGCCTCGCGCTCGGCAGCAAGCTGGGGGATAATTTTGGCCGTCGCCGTCTGTTTATGTGGGGTGTGGCGAGCTTTGGTCTGGCCTCGCTGCTGTGCGGAATGGCGGGGAACATTGAACAGCTGCTCGCCGCGCGCATCGTTCAGGGCGCGGGTGCCGCACTGATCATGCCGCAAATTCTTGCCACGCTGCACGTGACGCTGAAAGGTACGGCGCATGCAAAAGCCATCAGCCTGTTCGGCGGCATCGGCGGGATTGCGTTTATCGTCGGGCAGATGGGCGGGGGCTGGCTGGTGTCGGCGGATATCGCCGGGCTGGGCTGGCGTAACGCCTTCTTTATCAACGTGCCGATCTGTCTGGTGGTGCTGGCGCTGAGCCGCCGCTTCGTACCGGAAACCCGTCGCGAGACGCCGTCACGCATCGACTGGCCGGGTACCGTGTTGCTGGCCATCATGCTTTGCTGCCTGCTGTTCCCGATGGCGCTCGGCCCGCAGTGGCACTGGTCCTGGCCGCTGAAGGCGATGCTGCTCGCCCTTGTTCCGCTGGCCTGGCTGATGGCGCTGAATGCGCGCAAAAAAGAGCGTGAGAATGCCCACCCGCTGATCCCGCCGCGCCTGCTTGCGCTTCGCAGCGTGCGCTTTGGCATTCTGATTGCGATGCTCTTTTTCAGCGTCTGGTCCGGATTTATGTTCTGTATGGCACTGACCATGCAAACGGGTCTGGGGATGGCGCCGTGGCAGTCCGGGAACAGCTTTATCGCCCTTGGCGTGACCTACTTTGTTTCGGCGTGGTTCGCGCCGCGGCTGATTGCCCGCTACAGCACCAGCACCATCCTGCTGACGGGTCTGGCGATCCAGATCACCGGCCTGCTGGCGCTGATCGCCACGTTCCGCGTTTGGGGCATAGAGAATACCGCCCTGACGCTGGCACCCGCCACCGGACTGGTGGGCTACGGGCAGGCGCTGATCGTGAACAGCTTCTACCGCATCGGGATGCGCGACATTCAGCCTGACGACGCGGGGGCCGCGAGCGCTATTTTAAGCACGCTCCAGCAGGCCGCGCTGGGTCTTGGCCCGGCCATTTTTGGCGCAATCTTGCTGCACGCGCTGCAAAACCATCACGGGGATTACACCCAGGCGGTTAACGTCTTCCTGATGGTGGAAACGGCCATGATGGTGGTGCTGGCTCTGGCGACGCTGCGCATCCGCCATAGCCTGTGCCTGCCGGTGGTAAAGGTCTGCCAGGCCGCCAAATAAGTTCGTGAATTTGCATAATAGATCCGCAGCCGCCATTATGGGGCTGCAAAAATACAGGAGACGTTATGCAGGAATTGATTGCTCAGGTTGAAGAGTTAGGCATTGAAATTAATCACACCACCTCTTTAGTGATTATCTTTGGTATTATTTTTCTTACCGCCATCATCGTTCATTTTATTCTACACAAAGGGGTGCTTCGCGCATTCGAAAAACGCGCGCAGGCCAGCAGCCATTTATGGCTGCAGATCATCACCCAGAATAAATTATTTCACCGTCTGGCCTTTACCCTGCAGGGGATAATTGTCAATGTCCAGGCGGTATTGTGGCTGCAAAAAGGCAGCGAAGCAGCGGAAATTCTCACTACCTGCGCCAGGCTGTGGGTAATGGTATATGCCCTGCTCTCCTTCTTCTCGCTGCTGGACGTGATTTTCAATCTGTCGCAGAAAATGGCCACCGCGTCACAGCTGCCGCTGAAAGGGATCTTCCAGGGCATCAAGCTGGTGAGCGCCATCCTGGTGGGGATATTGATTATCTCCCTGCTCATCGGCCAGTCCCCGGCGATTCTGATAAGCGGTCTGGGCGCCATGGCCGCCGTGCTGATGCTGGTGTTTAAAGACCCGATACTCGGACTGGTGGCAGGTATTCAGCTTTCCGCCAACGACATGCTCAAGCTCGGCGACTGGCTGGAAATGCCGAAATACGGCGCCAACGGCACGGTGACGGATATCGGCCTGACCACCGTGAAAGTACGCAATTTCGATAATACGATTACGACCATTCCGACGTGGGCCCTGGTCTCCGACGCCTTTATCAACTGGAGCGGCATGTCGGCCTCCGGCGGGCGACGTATTAAGCGCAGCCTGAATATTGATACCACCAGTATTCATTTCCTCGACGAGCAGGAGCAGCAGAAGCTCATTCAGGCGAAACTGCTGAAGCCTTATCTGGCCGCACGTCATGAGGAAATTAACCTGTGGAATCAGCAGAACGGTGAAGGGGAATCGGTATTAAACCTGCGCAAAATGACCAATATCGGCACCTTCCGCGCCTACCTGAACGAATATCTGCGCAATCACCCGCGCATTCGCAAAGATATGACGCTGATGGTGCGCCAGCTAGCACCTGACGCGAATGGTTTGCCGATTGAAATATATGCCTTCACCAATACGGTGGTCTGGGCAGAATATGAGGAGATTCAGGCCGACATCTTCGACCATATTTTCGCGGTGGTGGATGAATTTGGGTTGCGTATTCACCAGTCCCCGACCGGGAACGATATTCGCGCCCTGTCGGGGGTCATTGCCAGGTAATCTGTGTAGGCACCCGGGCGTGAAGGCAAGTGCGGTCTGGTGCCCTCACCCCGGCCCTCTCCCACAGGGAGAGGGTGAAAAACGTGCTACTTTTTGCGGGAAAGCTTAAACGTCACAAACAGGAAGATCACCCACACCGGCAGCAGCATCGCCGAGAGGCGCATCTCATCCATGGTGCACATCAGTACCAGAATCAGCCCCAGGAAAGCGATACAGAGGTAGTTACCCGCCGGGTAAAGCAGCGCTTTGAACTGCGTTTCGCGCCCCTTGCGGCGCATCGCGGCGCGGAATCGCAGGTGCGCCAGGCAGATCATGATCCAGTTCAGCAGCAGCGTGGCGACAACCAGCGCCATCAGCAGGCCAAAGGCCTCTTTCGGCAGCAGGTAGTTGATCAGCACCACCAGCGACGTGATGGCACCTGACAGTAACAAGGAGTTCACCGGCACGCCGCGACGGCTGACGCGGGTTAAGAAGCGCGGTGCGTTGCCCTGAACGGAGAGGCCAAACAGCATACGGCTGTTGGAGTAAACGCCGCTGTTATAGACCGACAGCGACGCCACCAGAATGACGAAGTTCAGCGCAGAGGCGACCACGTTGCTGTTCAGATCGTGGAAAATCATCACGAACGGGCTGCTGTCGGATTTCACTTCCACCCACGGATAGAGCGCCAGCAAGACCACCAGCGAGCCGATGTAGAACAGCAGGATACGGTACACCACCTGGTTAACCGCTTTTGGAATGCTTTTATGCGGGTCGCGCGCTTCGGCGGCGGTAATGCCAATCAGCTCGAGACCGCCGAAGGAGAACATGATCACCGCCAGGGAGAGGATCAGCCCTTTCCAGCCGGTGGCGAGGAAGCCGCCGTGCTGCCACAGGTTGTCGATCGTGGCGCGCTCGCCGCCGTGGCCTGAGAACAGCAGCCACAGGCCAAAGCCGATCATGCCGATAATCGCCAGCACCTTGATCAGCGCAAACCAGAACTCGGTTTCACCATACAGGCGGACGTTGACGAGGTTAACGGCGTTAATAATGATGAAGAAGGCCGCCGCCCAGATCCACGTCGGGACATCCGGCAGCCAGTACTGCATATAGATGCCTGCGGCGGTCAGCTCCGCCATTCCCACCAGCACGAACATGACCCAGTAGTTCCAGCCGGACAGGAAGCCGGCAAACGGGCCCCAGTATTTATAAGCAAAGTGCGCGAAGGAGCCTGAAACCGGCTCTTCGACAACCATCTCGCCAAGCTGGCGCATGATCAGGAAGGCAATAATCCCGGCGATACCGTAACCCAGCAGCACTGCCGGGCCCGCCATCTGAATAGCGGGGCCGATGCCGAGAAAGAGCCCGGTACCGATTGCGCCGCCAAGGGCAATTAACTGAATATGTCGATTTTGCAAACCACGTTGCAGCGTCGGATTCTGATCCGACGAGGCTTCGGCGCTACCATGGCCTGAAGCGGATGACGCGTCTTTCACGTCCTACCCCTGTCTCTTTTTTAGAAGGGGCACGTTTTAACACTTCATGCTGGAGGTAGCAAGGGATTGGGGCATCCCTGCCCCGGATAACGAGATGGAACGCTTAGAATTCGTAGCCAACCGAGATCTTAAAGGTGCGCGGTTCGCCCTGCGTGATGTAAGTACCGGAATCGTCCACGCTGGCCCAGTAGTTTTCATTGGTCACGTTATCGATGCCTGCGCGCACGGTCATCTGGTTTGCATTGTGGTTCACCGCGAAGCGATAGCGCATCCCCAGATCCAGCGTGGTGTAGCTGTCCAGCTTTTTGGTGTTTGCCAGGTCAGCGTACTGCGCGCCGGAGTGGTTCACGCGGGCGGTGGCGGTCAGGCCGTCAATCGGCTTGATGTCGTACTCTGCGCCCAGCACGGCGTAAAAGTTCGGAATACCGATCGCATCGTTCCCCTGATTGACGCCATTTTTGGTTTTGGTCAGCTCGGCCTGCAGCCAGGTGGCGCTGGCATTCAGACGCATCCCCAGCATGGGCTCGCCAAAGACGTTCAGCTCCACGCCACGGTTACGCTGCTCGGCGTCAAGGCCGTAGTGGCCGCTGTCGTCGAGGATCGCCGACGGCATCTTGATTTCGAACAGCGCAAGCGATCCGCGCACGCGGCCAAAGTCCGCCTTCACGCCCACTTCGTTCTGCTTAGAGTGCACGATACCGGTGCTCTGGCCGTAGTTGGTGGCGGTATTAGGCGCGGTTTTGCCCGGCTGCAGCGCTTCGGTATGGTTAGCATAGAGGGAGATTTCCTCCCACGGCTTGTAGACCACGCCGTAGGTTGGCATCCAGCGGCTGCCGTCGAAGCCGTCTGCCGCGCTTTCCGCACCGGTAATTTTGTTATACCCGCGAATGACCACCTTCTGATGGCGCGCGCCGGCGGTGAACAGCAGTTTGTCGTCCAGCACGCCCAGGGTATCGCTCAACAGCCAGCCCTGGGTACGGGTGCGTCCGCTGGTCAGCGGGTCGCTGTATTTCCCGCCTGAGCCGTTGAGGTTGGTGCTGTCCGGCATCTCAACGCCGGTGTTGTGGTAGATGTTGGTCGTCGGGTTATCCTTCGTCGCCGACATTTTCCACGCGATTTTTTCGTTTTTGGTCATCGCCGAATAGCCAACGTTGACCTTGTGCGAGACGAAACCAGTATTGAAATTACCGCGAATGCCCGCCATACCGCTGACGGAGTCGCTGATGCGGTTGGTATCAAGGCGGCTGACCGTTGCCTTGCCGCTTTTATCTACCAGCTTCGGCGCGCTGTAGATCCCTTCCTCATGCGCATGCTGCGCGCCCAGGCCGGTATAGGCGGTCCAGCCGTCGGTGATGTCGTACTCGCTGCGCCACATCCCGAACTCGTTTTCGATGTTGCTGTAGGCCCACTTCTGCGAGAAGTTGCGATCGTTTTTCGGCGGCTCGGGCACGAAATCCACCGCCGAAATGTTGACGCTGGTTGGGCTACCGTGGAAGGTTTTCTTCTGATAGCCCAGATCAAGCGAGGTGCGGAAGCGGTCACCGCTGTAATCCAGGCCGGTAGAGAGCAGCGTGGTGCGGCGGCGATCGTTCGGTATGCCGGTTTCCCCTTCGCGGTGCACCAGGTTCACCCGCGCGCCAAACTGGTCGTTGTCGCCGTAGCGACGGCCCGCATCCAGCGTGGTGCCAATTTGAGAATCGGAAGTGTAGTCGACGCCCACTTTCGCCTGCGGGAGTTCGCCCGCGTGTTTTGGCTCAAGGTTGATCATCCCGCCCACGCCGGAGCTCGCCGCGCCGTTCATCAGGGCGTTTGCCCCTTTGAAGATCTCAATGCGCTCAACCATCTGGGTATCCACCACCTGGCGCGGCAGCACGCCGGACAGCCCGCCAAAGGTCATGTCGTCACCGTCGAACTTCAGACCACGGATACGGTAGGTTTCCGCGCTGTTGCCGAACCCCTGGACGAACTGCACGCCCGCGTCGTTCGCGACGACATCGGCAATGGTTTTCGCCTGCTGATCTTCCACCAGCTTCGAGGTGTAGCTGATGATGTTGAACGGCACGTCCATGGCGTTCTGCTGGCCCAGCATCCCCATGCGCCCGCCGTTCGCCATCTGCCCGTCAAGGAAGGCCGGTACCAACTGGTCGCCACCGGGTTTGAAATCGCTGGCTGGTGCAGCCTGGACAACGAGGGTTTCCTCTTTTTGATCGTCCGCCGCGAAGGCGGAATGCGTCACCGCGCCAACGGCGAGCGCCAACAGCGTGTTGTTTATTTTGGTGTTGTTCATCGTTAACTCATTTATACGTGCGCGCAAAAATGACCCGTTGTCGGGTCTTAGAATGTGTTTATCAAAATGCAAATGAGAACTATACGCATTATACATGCATTAGCAAGTGTAACCGCGTTCATGAGGAGGTTTGGCGAGAAATGAGGGGAACAACCACCCCGTTGCGGGGGTGGCTGCAATGACGTTATTTTTTCTTGTAGATATTGGCCGTACCGTGAATTTTATTGTTGGTGTTCCCTGACGTGAGCACCAGGACATCTGCGCCTTTCTTATCGGCTTTCTCAATCAGTTCTTTTTTTGCATCATCAACAGATACCTCATTCGAGGTACTTACCGTACCGATTTTTTGATACTGAGACGCAACTTTCTTGAACTCATTTTTTGTCAGCAACTGAGCAGCAAAAGCATTGGTCGTAAACAGTAACGCCGTTCCCAACAAAATAGCAGTCGTCTTTTTCATAACCTTTTTTCCTTGAGATTAATCAGCAACTACGAAAAACCTCACGCATTGTGGTGAGGTTTTATGAGCATGGTAGAGAATCTCAGGAAATGCCATACGTTCGGGAAAATTCTTTTATAACAACCCGTTGCATGAAATTACTAACGAATATTAAGAATATTCGAATACCCGCGCGGTGCCAGCAATATCAATGCGTACCGCCGTGCCCGGGTTCCATCCTGGCTGGCTGACGGTCTTCAGAATCACGGGCTGTTGCTGCCCGGCTAATCCGAGGGTGAGCGTCGATAGCTGTCCGGTGAAATCCACATCAAGAATCGAGATCGGGCTTTCATGTGAGGCACATGCCGTCACGCGTAATTGTTCAGGGCGCATCATCACCCTGCCCTGTCCTGTCGCATGCGCGTTGTCCGTCGGCACTTCACCCAGCGCGCACACGGCATACCCGGCAGCGAGTTGAGCTGGCAGGATCACGGCGTCGCCAAGAAACAGCGCCGTCTCTTCGTCAACGGGACGGGTGTAAACCTCATAAGGCGTACCGACCTGTGTGAAGCGTCCGGAGCGCATCACGGCAACCTGCGTGGCAAAGGACAACGCTTCGTTCTGATCGTGGGTGACCAGAATCGAGGCCACGCCCGCTTCGGCCAGCAGATCGGCCGTTGCCTTACGCGTCATGGCGCGCAGGCCGGTATCCAGCGCCGAGAACGGTTCATCCAGCAGCATCAGTGAAGGACGCTGGGCCAGCGCACGGGCAAGCGCCACGCGCTGCTGCTGCCCGCCGGAAATCTCGTGGGGCCAGTGCGTTGCCAGTTGCCTGTCCAGAGACACCATTTCCATCAGCGCCTCAACGCGCTGGCGTTTCTCGTGGCGGGTGCCGTCCAGCCCCCAGGCAATGTTGTCTGCCACATTGAGGTGCGGGAACAGCGCCCCCTCCTGAGGTACAAAACCGATCCCGCGCTGGTGGGCAGGGACAAAACGGTTTTCATCAAACAGCGTTCTCCCCTGCATGACAATACGCCCGGTGTCAGGCGTTTCGAAACCGGCAAGAATACGCAGCAGCGTGGTTTTCCCCGACCCGGACGGCCCGACAATCGCCGTCCTGCTCCCCGGCGCAACGCTCAGGTTTAAGCTGTCGAGCACCTGCACATCAGAAAACGATTTAGAAATGGCGGTTAATTCAAGCATGTCATAGCCCTGCAATTTTTTTCGACTGCATATAGAGAATGGCGGTCAGCGGGAGTGAAATCAGGATCATCAGCATCGCGTAAGGCGCGGCGGCAACATAGTCAATTTCACTGGTCAGCGCCCAGAATCCGGTGGAGAGCGTGCGCGTGCCCAGCGGAGAGAGCAACAGCGTGGCGGTCAACTCGTTGCTGACGCCGAGGAAAACCAGCGCGGCACCCGCCGCAGCACCGGGCGCGGCCAGCCGCATCGTGACGCTCCAGAGCGCCTTCACGGGCGTGCTGCCCAGGCTGCGCGCCACGTTTTCCAGCTCGACCGGCGCCTGCGCAATTCCCGCCCGCAGGTTGATGAGCGCTCGGGGCATAAACATCAGCAGGTAGGCCAGGAACAGGGTAATTTCCGTCTGGTAAATGGGGCGGGCGTAATGAATGGTGACGGTGACCAGCGCCAGCGCCGTGACAATGCCCGGCAGTGAACTGGTGATATAGATGCACCCTTCCAGCATCCGGAAGATACGGTGCGGATAGCGGATACCCAGCCACGCGATGGGGATCACGCACGCCGTCGTCAGGAGCGCACCGCCCACGCCGAGCATCAGCGTCTGGCGCAGGGAGTGCCAGAGATCGGGACTCATCCAGTTTTGCACGCCCCCGAGCCAAATCCAGCGGCACAGGACAATCAACGGCACGCCCAGCGCCAGCACGATCAGCACGATGAAAAACAGCTGGCCCAGCGCGGCAGCCGCAGGCTTCAGCGGCCAGCGTTTCTGTTCGCGCGCGGCCCCGGCGCCAATGCGCGCGTAGCGTGCTTTTCCGCGCGTTACGCCTTCCAGCACCAGGATAGCCAGACAGCATAAGGCCAGCACGCCCGCCAGCATGTTCGCCGCCGGGCCGCTGAAGGTAGACTGGAACTGGTCATAGATTGCCGTGGTGAAGGTATCAAAGCGGATCATCACGTACAGGCCATATTCCGCCAGCAGATGCAGCGCCACCAGCAGCGCGCCGCCGCAGATAGCCAGCTTGAGCTGCGGCAGCACCACGCGGAAAAAGACCCGCCAGGGCGGCGTGCCGAGCGATGCGGCGACATCTTCAAGCGTCGGGTCAAGACGACGCAGCACCGCCGCAACCGGCATATAGATAAACGGATAGTAGGCCAGAACGGAGAGGAACACGCCCGCGGAGAGCCCATGCATGGAGGGGACAACGCTTACCCAGGCATAGCTTTGCACAAACGCGGGGATCGCCAGCGGGGCGACCGCCAGTGCAGACCAGATCCCTCGCCCGGCAAGCTGCGTGCGCTCGGTGAGCCAGGCTATCGCCACGCCCGTCACGATACACAGCGGAACCGCTAAAGCCGTCAGCCACAGCGTGTTGCTGAGTAGCTCAGCAACACGCGGGCGAAACACCAGCGCCTTAATGGTTTCCCAGCCGGTCTCAATGCCAATGGCAATGATAAAACCCAAAGGCAGAAGCGCCATTAATGAAAACAACACAGCTAACGCAACCATCGGCAGTGCAGGACGCCTGCGGGCAGGCTCCTGCACTCTGTTTTTTCCGATGTCGAGACTCAGACCAGACATAAGACGTTCACTTCACTCTCAGGATCACAGCAGACCGGCTTGCGTCATCAGCTCGATAACTTTTTTACTGTTGAGCGTTGAAGGTTCAACTTTCGGTGCATCAAGATCTTTCAGTGGGACTAGTTTCGGGTTTGAGGCCGCGTTTACGCCCACAGCGTATTCAAAGGCGTTGTTGGTACGCAGACTCTCCTGACCTTCTTTGCCGGTAATGTATTTGATGAAGGCCTGCGCCTGGGCTTTGTGCTTGCTGGACGCCAGCACGCCACCGCCGGAAAGGCTCACAAACGCGCCCGGATCCTGGTGTTTGAAGTAGTAGAGCTGGGTGTTTTTGCTGTTTTCACCGGTTTTAGACTGATCGACAAAGCGGTAGTAGTGATAAATCACGCCGCCATCAATCTGGCCGGCATTGACGGCTTTCATCACCGTGCTGTTGCCTTTATAGGCAACGAAATTGGCTTTCATCGCCTTAAGCCATTCCAGAGTGGCCTTTTCGCCTTTCAGAGCCAGCATCGCGCTCACGATGGCCTGGAAATCCGCGCCTGACGGTGATGCCGCCCAGCGGCCTTTCCACTCGGGTTTCGCCAGATCCATCAGCGACTTAGGCAGCTGCTGTTCGTTCAGTTTTGCCGGGTTATAGACGAATACCGTGCTGCGGGCGGCAATGCCGATCCAACGACCGTGCGCCGGACGATACTCTGCCGGTACCTGCTTCAGGGTGTCTGCATCCAGCGGCGCAAACAGGTTAGCGTTATCCACCAGCACCATGGACGGTGAGTTTTCCGTCAGGAATACGTCGGCCGGCGATGCGCTGCCTTCCTGAACCAGCTGGTTACCCAGCTCGCTGTCATCACCATTACGCAAAGTCACTTTAATGCCGGTTTCTTTGGTAAAACCGTCAACCCACGACTTCACCAGGTTTTCATGCTGCGCGTTATACACAACGATACCTTCGTTGTTATCGGCGGCAACTGATTGTGTGGAAAGGAAAAGGGATGACGACAACAAGGCAAGCGAGAAGCAGGACAGCAGGCGAGAATTCATGAACATATCCTTAATAGACCAACGGGAGTAACCACTCATAGCTTTGTGGGACAGGATTAAAGCATACAACAACGCTAATGATAATTAGTATCAATCCAGTTTACGCGTAAAAGTGTAAAATTTCATTATTACGTGGTTTGAAATGATAAAAATCCAGATGGGAAAGACAATTCAATTCAAAATTAAGAAAACCTTAAGACTGAACGGAAGAAGAATTCATTAGCCTTCTATTTATTATTGCGATATTTAATGCACAGATGAACAACTCTCCCGCCAGAGAAGCAGGAGAATGTAATGCGGTGTGTTATTTATCGATTAAATTAAAATCACCCTGGTTATATCTTTGCCCCTGAATATTGTCAGGCGTAAAGACATGGTCAACGAACTTAATATCAGAATCGGAAAGATTCAGGCTGACCGCCCCCGCATTATCCTGCAAATGCGCTATTTTTCGAGCCCCCGGAATAGGAACAATGTCATCTCCTTTACTCATCACCCATGCGAGGGCCAGCTGTGCGAGGGAACAGCGGTATTTATCTGCGACATCCTGTAGCTGGCCGAGCAGCTGTTGGTTTTTCTGCATCGCTGCTTTCTGGAAGCGAGGCAGGTTCCGTCGGAAATCATCCTCGCCAAAGCCGGAGCTGTCCGTGATTTTCCCGGTTAAAAATCCGCGACCCAGCGGACTGTAGGGCACAAACCCAACGCCCAGCTCGCGGCAAGCGTTGAGAATGCTTTCCTCCGGCTCGCGAGTCCAGAGCGAATATTCCGTTTGCACGGCGGTAATCGGATAAACTTTGCAGGCCCGGCGTAACGTGTCGGCTGAGACTTCTGAAAGCCCGATATGGCGAACTTTCCCTTCCTTGATTAAATCAGCCATTGTTCCCACAACGTCTTCAACAGGTACAGACGGGTCGACGCGGTGCTGATAAAGCAGATCGATAGTCTCGATATTGAGACGTTTAAGTGAACCTTCTACCGCTTCACGAATATGTTCAGGGCGGCTGTCAACACCAGCCATACGTTCAAGACCATGTCCGGAGGGAAGGATGCGAAAACCAAATTTTGTCGCAATCTGTACCTTGTCGCGAATGCCTTTAATCGCTTTCCCGACCAGGACTTCATTATCATAGGGGCCATAAACTTCCGCGGAATCAAGGAAGGTAACGCCCAAATCGACCGCAGCGTGAATGGTATTGATCGCCTCCGATTCTTCGGCGCCACCATAGGCAAAACTCATCCCCATACAACCCAACCCCAGTGCTGACACCTGGAATTTATCTTTTCCCAGATAACGTGTTTTCATCTTATATTCCTGTTTTGATAAATGACAGGAAATATATACTTTCATTCTTAACGCATAACAATTAGTATATTTTTAATGCAGTATTTTATGAGAATTAACAATGAAAAATGCACCAGAGTTACAACATATAGAAATATTACTTCTTATTGTAAAACACGGGAGTTTTCGTCAGGCCGCAAAAGAATTAAATGTTTCAGCGCCGACGTTAACTGTCGCCATAAATAATCTTGAAGAAAAACTTGGGGTTAGACTTTTGAATCGCTCCACCCGAAGCTTGTCTTTGACGGCCGTCGGTAAAGCGTTTCTTGATGACGTGACGCCCGTGCTGAATGACTACAGACGCGTCATTGATAATCTCAATGACCAGAAAGAAAAGCCAGAAGGCGTCATCAAAGTCAACTTACCCCGGATCGTGGTTGATCTCTTTTTTCAAAGCCATTTCGTTACGTTCAAAAATGATTACCCGGGTATTAAATTAGAGTTGTTCACCACTGACAGAAAAATCAATATTATCGACTCAGGTTTCGATGCCGGAATACGTTATACACAAGATGTTCCTAAAGATATGGTTGCCATTCCTTTTGGTGGCAAGATGTCTCTTATTCCCGTTGCCAGCCCCGATTTTCTGAAGAAATCAGGCACGCCTGACTCACCAAAAGATCTGGTCAATTTCAGGTGTATAAATCGCTGTTTTCCTGATGGAAAGCTGTATCGCTGGGAGTTTATGGATCCACAAGGGGAAACAATGGAGGTATCTGTTAATGGCGATCTGGTTGTCGATTCAGACGCGGCAATGATCCAGGCTGCTGAATATGGGTTAGGGATTGCGTTTGTTTATGAGAATCTGGTTGAGGATAAAATTAGCGAAAACAAACTTGTCCGTTTGCTACCTTATTATACCTATCCCGCTGATAATTTTTGTGTTTACTACCCGAGCCGAAAACATCTGCCAGCACCGCTTAGAACCTTCATAGCGTGGGTGATGTCGATGAATAAAGACGTGCGTTGAGAGGAAATGGCACGCCCTGTAGGATTCGAACCTACGACCTACGGCTTAGAAGGCCGTTGCTCTATCCAACTGAGCTAAGGGCGCACTGAGAAGCGTGTGCTTCGCGGTGGTGAAACGCGAAGAATTATACGGTCAATGGCAGGTGAGTCAATGCCTTTTCCGCTTTCCAGGGCAATTACCGCTAGCCGATTGTAAATACGGCTATTTTCTCAACATTTCTCCCTGTTTCACCGTAAAATTTAGCGCTGCGAAAAGGCCTAGTTGCATTTAAGTAACGCCTGCTGTTTTCCTGAACGTCAGCTCGTCACACTAGAGTCAGGTATCCCGGCCGCCTGGAGGCTGACAGACAACAGGACAATGGAGTGACAGCGCAAAACCTGATCGATACGCCCCCCCGGTTACAGTACCTTTCTCAGGACATCGTCGGCATTAAGCTTGAGCCTATCGTCGCCCTCACCTCCCTGCGCCAGGTTGGCGTGGAGGTACTTAGCGTTCTGTCCGACACGCGCCACAGCGAGGACTTTTTTTGCGATCGGTCCGCTGAGTGGTCGATAACCCTGCTTGAAGCGCAGCTTGCCACGCTAAAAAATACGCCGCACGGACATAACCTTTTTATTAATCTGCCGATAACCGTCCTGACGGAGCCTGCGTCTTTTCAGCGACTTATCAGGTTACCTGGCGTGCAGCTCAATATTGAGATTGTCGACCTCGCGTCCTTTTTGGCGCTAACCGTCGCACAGAAGCAGCATGTGGTTCAGAATCTGCAGCAACTTAGCAGACAGGGACACGCTATCTGGCTGGATGACGTGGACGACGTCTTAGTGCAGTCGTTTTTATCCTGTCGACTCCCGTTAAGCGGCGTCAAAATAGATAAGGAAGCATTCTGGCGTTTACGCGACACCCCTGAGCTGAGGCAACTGGTTTCCCTTTGCTTTCAGCTGGCCGGGAAAGTGCTTATTGAAGGTATTGAGACTGAACGCGATCGTACCTGGGCACTGCAGGCAGGCGCAGACCTCGGCCAGGGATATTACTGGCCGTCCTGGACATGGCCGGAGGATTAAAACGCCATTTCCAGGAGGGAGACCATGCGAATGACAGTGCGCCGTTACCGGCGGCGGCGTACAGGAAGTGATGCACTGGGATTTACGCGCTCACCTTTTGCTCCCCCCTTTTTCGACCGACTCGAATTTTTGAGCCAGTCCATCAGCCAGCCCCGCAAAACAGACGCCCCTTTTATCCTTCTGGTGACGGAGGATCACTACCTGCGCACCGGCTTTCTCAACGGGCAGTTTCCTCTGAGCAGTTGCTGCGACTACGCCACGCTGGACGACGCCCTTATCGCTCAGACACAGTGGCCCTCCGCCCGTCTGGTCGTGGATATAGAAAGCCGGTCCACGGGGCTGCTGGAGAAACTGGATCAGTTGAGAAGGCATAGCCTGTTTCCTCCGTACCTGACGCCCTGGCTGTTAGTCCGGGCCGATAATTACGACACCCGCCTCTTCTGCAAAGCGGCAGGTCCCTTTCATGTGCTCGAACGCCAACTGAACGCCGCCGCGCTCCAGCACAGCCTGCTGGATACCCGCCCCCCGCAGGGTTCCGACAAAGACTGGTTCTCACGCAATGAATGGCCCATCCTGCAGGAGCTCTCACGGGGCAAGACGCTGCGTCAGATTGCCCTGATGCAGAATCGCCCCTATAGCCGCATTATCTATCGTCTCAGCTGCATCCTGCTGAAGCTGGGGCTGAGCCATCGCCAGGAATTGCTTCATCTTCTTAATAACCTCTCAGACTGCACGTTTTCACTCACGTCCTAACCCCTTATTTCCTAAAGCGGTTTAGGAATTTACTTACCAATTGCGTTACATAAATGTTAATTTTTAACAATAAAATCGAATTTATAACTATTCCTAATTTATGGGCGTAAACCTTGTGAAATGCCATAAATTGAATGAACGGCAGCACTTTCCTCCATCCGTTAGGCGAATGCAGATAGCGTTAACAAGATGATAATGATGTAAAAACAAGCAGCTTAGCGACAACGTCCAGGAGTAAAAAGCGAAGCGGGTAGCATGTTCTCCTGCGGACCTGGCGCCGTTATCGTGGTCAACGCAAGCACTTTCGGATGAAGGTCTGACGGCCTGCGAGGGCAATTTTTAACCTCCGCGTCGCGGGTTCGCCCCCAGAAATGATGTCTATTTTTGTTAACAATTGATCAACATACAGAGATATCTGTTATTTTTTGTTATTACATAAAGATGAAAATATGCGGTAAATGAGATAATAGGATATTTCCGCTAATTTTAAAAAAATAGTGATTCAGATCCAGAAGATAATACAAACCCATACGCGGATATTAATTTACAGGGTTTTCGGAAAAAACTTACCCTGTATAATAAGATGCGTACCAAATTTGAATAAGAAAAACCTTTTTGCCAACACCAGCCTAATGAGATGACCGCGCTGAGGCATAGTTCTTTTCATTACGTAAACAAGGATGCTTTCGCTCTTTCCAGGGAAATACTACGGTATAGGGATCTGCACATTATATCCTTCCGGCATTTCGAGAGTTTTACCAAACTCTGCATAACGCTTTTAACAATCTGAGGCATTAAAAATGAAACCGGCATCCGTTATCATTATGGACGAACATCCTATCGTCAGAATGTCGATAGAAGTCCTGCTACAGAAAAATAAGAATATCGCAGTCAAGCTCAAGTCTGGCGATAGCCATGAAGTCCTTGACTGTATCCGCAATCACCCTATCGATCTGGTGATCCTTGACATTGAACTCACGGGCACGGATGCTTTCACTTTACTTAAGAGAATCAGAAACTTAAACAAAGAGATTAAGGTTCTGTTCCTCTCGTCTAAATCAGAGCTATTTTACGCGGGTCGCGCCATTCGCGCCGGGGCAAATGGCTTCGTCAGCAAACGGAAAGATTTGGGTGAGATCTACAACGCCGTAGAAATGATCCTGATGGGCTATTCCTTTTTCCCGTCGGAAACGCTGAACTTTATAAACCACCTGGGTTCAGGGAAAGGGATGGCAGTAGATATGCCATTATCGAATCGTGAGGTCACGGTATTACGGTATCTGGCGAATGGATTATCCAATAAGGAAATTGCTGAACAGCTACTATTAAGCAACAAAACTATTAGCGCGCATAAATCCAATATTTATTCCAAGCTGGGTGTGCAAAGCATCGTAGAATTAATTGATTACGCCAAAGCGCACGAACTGCTTTAACCTGAATTCACTCCCTGCAGCTTATCTGAGCTGCAGGGAGTGCGGTCAGTGCTAATTATAGTTAATCATAAAGGTGGCATCCGCATCGGCTCGTCCGGGCTGAGGATTATCTGCGGTGGCAATATAATTGGCATAAAACGACAATGTCGCATTCCCCTGCGCATCAACCGACACCGGCTGGCTGGCCTGCTGGAGAGCCAGACGCGTTTTATCCGCATCCCTGATCTCTACCGCGACATGACTTGCTGTACTGGCGTCATTGAGCGCCAGCAAACCGTTATTGCTCCCGTCGGCTTTACCCGAAAACGTAATGGACGCCGCGCCCGGCGGGCAGCCGGTCAGCTTCAGCGTAAACGGCATGGGCTGCGTGCGGCTTCCGGTGGTGCTGAGCTGTTTCGTGGGCCAGGTGCCCAGCGTGACGGTCTTGTCGCTGTCGCTGCCCTCGGCAACGCAGGTAAAATCGACGATATTGCCGTAGAGCCGAATGTTAATTTCGCCCAACGCGGTGTCCGCCTGAGCCTGTGTGCAAAGCGCAAGAAGCGCCACGGTGATAAAACGGATCCCGTTTCGCATATTGGCTCCTTAGTCGTAATCCACGCGCAAGTACCCGCGCGAGGTGAAACGCCCTTCCGCTGGCTTATTGCCCGTCACGCTCACCGGCCAGACCCGGATCCCCACCTGCGCCTGCGCGCTGTCGTCAAGGCGGAACGGAATTTTGCTTGTCAGGTTGTTAGGCGTGAGCGGCGCTCCGCTCTCGTTGGCAATGATGAACCCGACGTCCGGGTTATCCGACACCAGCACATTATCAGAGACTTTTTCCGCCTCGACGCGCATCGTCAGCATGGCGTTCGCCTCCACGTTGGTGCATTTGATCGCAATGGTTTTGCTTTGCGATGAGACGCCCTCCGGCTTGTTACCCACGCCCGCCTTGCTGAACAAAGAGGCGCCAATGTCACCGAAATCAAACTCCACCACGTTACCGGCATTAATGGCGCAGCTTTGCGGCACCTGAATGGTTCCGCTGTAGCTAATGGTATAGACCGGCGTGGTTAGCGGATCGGAGGAGGTAGTGGTGACGTAGACGCGGAACATGGTGGCGCGCGGGATCACCACCATGTTGATAAAACGCCGGGTCACCTTAAGGCGGAAGACAAGGCTGGAGTCCTGAACGCCAAACGGTTTGTTTTTGGAGACGTTAGGATGGCTCCCCATCTGGATATAGCTTTTTGGCGGGTAAAACACGCCAGCATAGCTGTCCGTGATTTTCATGGCCCCGTCCAGATAGTCGTTCAGCTTCAGATACTGGTAGCCATCGCTGGTCCCGGTGATCGGGTAATCCGTCACATAGCTGCGCTTGGTGGTGTTCCCGGTCGTGCCCTTCGGGCAGACGGCATTCACCCCTACCCACTGCGATTTTTCGCTGAGCGTCACGACCTGTCCAATCTGGTTATTCGAGCTATTGAATTTATCCGTCAGGTCGTAATGCACCTCCGTCGGCACGCCTTTCTCATTGACGCACACGGTAGCGAATGCGTTTGTCGCGGGCAGTAACGCCAGCAGCGACAAGGCAAAGATTTGGGTTTTAATCACAGCTGATCCCCTTAAGTGTGATTGCCTGTTGCAGGCTCTGTTCAGACAAGCTGTAAGGTGCGCGACACTGGGACTGCGCCCCGTCGCCCCACTGGATCAGCAGTTCGCCTTCCAGCGGCAGCCCACTCAGGTAAATTTGCCCGTCATCCCCCACCATGCTGGTGACACCGCTTCGGGTTTCACGGACCACAGCGCCGAACGGCACGGGCTGGTTACCGCGCATCACCGTCAGCAAAGCGCGCACGCCAATGCGGGTATCAAAGCTGGCGCGCACCAGCGCGCCTTTCGTCGGCACCACGCTGCTCACGTTGTTTTCGATATCGGTGTTGTTGCTCATGGTGTTGGTATCCAGCGCCACGCGGTTGTAGCGATAGACGGTGGCATACGGCATCACCGCGTAGCCTCGCCAGTCGGTTTTCACCCCGGTCTGGTTTTCAATGCTGACGCCTGATGCTCCCGGCGCTTTGATCAGCACGTTGGTATCGCCCAGCGGCTGGCTGAAGGTCACGCCGTCGGCGTGTCCGACCACCCCGCCGGAGAGCTGCCAGTTGAGATCGTGCTGATCGTCGCTGTAGTTGTAGCCCACGCCCAACGTGCCGTAAGTCGCCTGCCAGTTGGCGCTGGCGCTTCCGCTTGCGCCGTTGGTGCTGGTGTGTCCCTGGGTCACGCTGTAGTTCAGGTTGCGGTCCTCCAGCAGCGTTCCGCTGACGCCGGTTTGCCAGCTTGTGTCGCCATCGCTGTTTCGACTGGCGGATGCCGTAGCGTAGGCGCGGTCAATCGCGCTGTCCCGGCGATAGCCCTGACGGGTAAAGAGGCTGAACGGCACGGAGACGTTAAATGACGCGATCCGATCGGTGCCGTCTATCCCAACGGATTTGTTCCACGACCACGAAACGGAGTAGTTGATCCCCTTCACGCCGCCCGCATAGCCCAACTGGTACCAGAGGTTCGTCTCGTCGGTTCCCCAGTAGGTCTGCTCGCTACCGGAGATATAGACCGAGCCGTAGTCCCCCAGCGACTGAGATACGTTGAGCTGGAAGCGGCCTTTTTTATTCCACGTCAGGTTGTGATAACTCTGCACGTCTGGAACATCGTTATCGTTCTGGCTATCGGCATACTGATAGCCTTCCATTGAGCGCCAGGCGACATCGTCGAGGGTGTAAAAGCCTTTCGTGGAGTAGCGGTAGCCCAGCAGCTGGAAGTTGGTGCCGAAGCCGTTAAGGGATTTCGCATAGAGGAAGCGCAGAGACTGCCCTTCATGCTTGCTGTCGTCCGCAAGCTGGCTGCGGGCGTGGGTGATATCGAGCGAGACCGCGCCCCAGTCACCCAGGTTTTTTCCGGCCCCGACGGCCACCGCGGTATAGCGTGACGCCAGCTGTGTCCCGCCGTAGAGCGTGTAACCGTTGGCAAGACCGGTAATCAGGGTTCCCTGGGTGAAGAACGGCGTGTCCTGATCGCTGTTACCGCTGCGGTAATCCCCCGCGACGAGGTCGTACTTCCAGCGCCCTTCACGCTGCAGAAGCGGCACGGTGGAGTACGGCACGGTATAGCGCTGCTGGGTGCCGTCTTTCTCTTCGACCGTGACCTCCAGGTCACCGCTTGAGGAGGTCGGGTTAAGATCGGTAATGGCAAATGCGCCCGGCTGGACATAGCTTTGATAGATAACGTAGCCATTCTGGCGAACCACCACTTTGGCGGGCGTACGGGCGATCCCGCGCACGGTCGGCGCGTAGCCCTGCAGGCTGTCCGGGTACATGCTGTCAGACGAGAAGAGCCGCCCGCCGCGGAACCCCATGCTGTCGAAGACGTCATTGCCGGTATTGCTGTCGCCCAGCACCAGTTCACTTTTCAGCGGGATAACGGTGCGCTGCGCCCAGGTGCCAATATTCTGCCACTCGCTGTGCCGCTGCCCGTTATTCTGCGTGTACCGCCATGCGCCGTTGTTACGTAAACGCCAGGCGCCATAGTTCAACCCGCTTTGCAGGTTCAGATAATAGCTGTCGTCTTCGCTTCCCCGGTTACCGGTGAAGCTGTAGTTCACCAGCGCGGCGGGAATGCCTTCATCCCACTGTTCGGGCGGAATATACCCCCGGGCGCTGTTCTGCAACGCCACCTGCGGCAGGCTGACGTCCAGACGCTGTGAGGCAAAGTTGAATACCGTTTCGCTGCCGGGTATGGCCGTAGCCAGCGGAACGCAGGTCTCGCCCTGCACCTTAGCCAGCTCGGGAAACGCCGCAACGTTGACGCCAAAGCGGTCAAGCATCGCGCGCGTAATGCAGGCCGATAAACCGCCCGCCACCGGCGGCGTGTTCTCGGCCTGCTCAAAACGCACGTCCTGGGTACCGATAAACTCATCGTTGCGCCAGATATCCACGCGATAAACGCCGGGTGCCTGCTGATGTCCTTGTTCAAAACGCGACAAATCCGCCACGCTGGCGGTGTCGTCGGACAAAAAGGCCGGGTTGAAATAGCTTTCGCTCCAGCCAGCCTGCGGCCAGAGCGCAGCCATCAGCGCCAGCGCAACCGGGCAGTAACGTCTCTGGTGGTTTTTCATCGCCCTGACTCTGCTCACAGGTTGACGCTACGCGCCGGGGTGATGGCACCGTAGTCATTCACGCTCTGCCAGGAAAGCGTACCGCTGGCACCGGCTGGCAGCACCTGCTGAGCCGAGCTTTTCGGCGCAACCATTAGGTTATCCAGCTGCTGCCCGCCCAGCTTCAGATTGACGAGGGTGATGTAATACGGGGACGCGTTGCTAACTTTGAGGTGGTTACCCGCGCGTTCGAACCGCAGCTGGGAAAGCGCCTCTTCCGGCTGCATCGCCAGGTTGTTAGGGCGTACAAACAGCTTGATGCGCGAGAGGATCGCCAGCTGCAGCACGTTATTGTTTTCCGTTTTGGCTTTGTTCACTGACGGGATCGCCTTCACGTTCATGTAAAACAGCGATTCGCGGTCGGCAGGCAGCGCCGGCCCGGCGTAAATAATACGCAGCGTGTTTTCACTGTTCGGCTCGCTAACAAACAGGGGCGGCGTGACGGCAAAGGTTTTTTCTTTTTGCCCATTCGCATTTTCGATCCACGCGTTAATTAAATAGCGTTCCTGTTTGTTGCTGTTGGTGATCGCCAGCGACGTTTGCTTCGCCTCTGCCGGATAAATAACGCGCGTGGCCCCCAGCGCAATACCGCCGGATGCATTTGCGCAGGCAGAAACCATCATCAAAATAAACGATAAAAAAAGTCCTGGTTTAATTAGGGTATTCATCACAACCGTACCTTTAATAATGTGTTCGCAGGTGTTATGGATAAATCAACGTAAACCAGACATCCGACTGAATTTTGCCTGGCTCGAGATGTTCGGAAATAGCCCGATAGCGAGCGCTAAAATGGAACGCGAGCTCGCGAGTTTCGATCGGCAGCCAGCTGATGGCCGTGGCGTTTGGGATAATCTGACGCTGCTGTTCGTCAAAGAGCGCCAGCCCGACGCCGCTGCTGACAGGTGTTTCACCCGGCCGCGATGTCGCCAGAAAGACCTGCGGATCCTCTGCGGGTGTGACGCCCTGAAACTGGATCCCCACGGTGCGCGAAACATCAACGCTGCAGTCCAGCAGCCGCACGGTGAAAGGCACATTCACCGTGGAAAAACTGCCCACGCCGGAAAATGAGTTGGTTCGATACTGCCCCATGTCGATGCGCATGTTCTGACTGTCGGGCGCCACAGCGCAGCCGCCGTTCACCAGTTCACCCCGGAGATGAACCTTGCCACCTTCGATCACCACGGTATGCGCCGAAGCCGGGCAAGCCATCGCAAGGGTTAACAGCAGTAGTGTTCCAGTCCTTGTCATCCTTCGTTCCTGGCAATAGCGTATGACGGGCCTCGTCCCTGAGGCCTGAACATCCCTGTGCGGAGGAATTACTCGTATTTCATTACGAAGGTGGCGTCAGCGTTCGCCTGGCCCGGCTCGGTGGTGGCAGCCGTTGATTTATAACGCGCGGTGAACTTCAGGGTGTTGGTCCCTTCGATCAGCGTCTGCGCAGCAGAGAAGGTCGCGCCGTCTGGGGTCAGAACGCTGGATTTGCTGTCGAGGATCTCGATACCCACGCCTTTCGCGGTGTTGTCGTTGTTACCGGAGGTCACGGCCAGCAGGGTTTTGTCGGTTGGGTCGATCTGACCGGTGAACGCAACAGCTGCAGTTTTGGCAACCAGCGGATCGCAATCATTCAGTTCAATGTTGAATGGAATATTAGAGGTGGTGTCGCCCACTTTGGTAAATTTCGCGGTGCGATACTGACCCAGATTAACGGTCTGCTCGGAAGAATCCGTATTTACTGAACAAGCGGCATTAACCAGCTCACCTTTAAAATGTACGGTACCGCCATTTACGGAAACCGGCGCAGCAGGATCTGCTGCATTTGCGGCACCCGCAACCAGGGCCAAAGTTGCAATAACAGTAGAAGCAATGTTGCTGAGTTTCATGTCTATTCCTTTAAAATGTAAATAACCCTTCCCGCGAATAATCGGGAATAAGAAATACGTTCAATTGAGTAATTGAAAGCTTATTTCGGAGGAGACAAAGTAGCTCAGGAGGCGATTTTTAAATATGTCAAAACGCTGCCATTTCGCCAGGTCACATCCTAATCCCGCCTAAGAAATTGACCATCCCTTAAGAAGGGTTTTTGCGTCTTGCTGATAAAAACGCGTAAAGGGTGACTGACAGCGAGGCTCGCTTCTGACAAAATACACGCATCCCCCCTTTCGAACGTTACAGACGGAATCTTCTCTCTGATGGCAGCAAAGATTATTGACGGTAAAACGATTGCGCAGCAGGTGCGCTCTGAGGTCGCGGAAAAAGTGAAGGCGCGTAAAGCCGCCGGAAAACGCGCCCCCGGGCTGGCCGTTGTGCTGGTTGGCAGCAACCCGGCATCGCAGATTTATGTCGGCAGCAAGCGCAAAGCGTGTGAAGAGGTCGGCTTCGTCTCCCGCTCTTACGATTTGCCGGAAACCACCAGCGAAGCAGAACTGCTGGAACTTATTGACACTCTGAATGCCGATAAAGAGATCGACGGCATTCTGGTTCAGTTGCCGCTGCCAGCAGGTATCGACAACGTGAAGGTGCTGGAGCGTATCGCACCGGATAAAGACGTGGACGGTTTCCATCCGTACAACGTTGGCCGCCTGTGCCAGCGTGCGCCGCGTCTGCGCCCGTGCACGCCGCGCGGCATTGTGACGCTGCTGGAGCGCTATAACATCGATACTTACGGCCTGAACGCCGTGGTGATTGGTGCCTCTAACATCGTGGGCCGTCCGATGAGCATGGAGCTGCTGCTGGCCGGCTGCACCACCACCGTGACCCACCGCTTCACCAAGAACCTGCGTCATCACGTCGAAAATGCCGATCTGCTGATCGTCGCGGTCGGTAAGCCGGGCTTTATTCCGGGCGAGTGGATTAAAGAGGGTGCAATCGTCGTGGACGTCGGGATTAACCGTCTGGAAAACGGCAAAGTGGTTGGCGACGTGGTGTATGAAGATGCCGCCGCGCGCGCCTCTTACATTACCCCCGTACCGGGCGGCGTAGGTCCAATGACCGTCGCAACGCTGATTCAGAATACTTTGCAGGCATGCGAAGAATATCACGACGTAGAGGACGCGTAAGATGGCGACTTTTTCATTAGGTAAACACCCGCACGTTGAGCTGTGCGATCTGCTCAAGCTGGAAGGCTGGAGCGAAAGCGGCGCGCAGGCGAAAATCGTTATCGCCGACGGGCTGGTAAAAGTCGACGGCGTGGTGGAAACCCGCAAGCGCTGCAAGATTGTCGCGGGACAGACCGTGAGCTTTGAAGGACAGAGCGTAACCGTGACGGCCTGAGCCGTTTGATGCCCTCACCCCAACCCTCTCCCTCAGGGAGAGGGGATAAAAAATTCCCTCACACCCATCACGGTTATTTATCGATCAACTTCAAATAATCACTATTTCATCTGTTGAAACGTGAAAATTCAGTTGCGCGTTTTTCACTCTTTGCCCACGATAAGTAGAACGTTCTACTAAAACGTTCTACTTACAATAACAGCGCCAAAAAAAGCGCTACTCGGGGGAAATCAGCATGAGTCTGATATCAGGGTTTGTTAAATCGCTGTCTAAGTTATCGATGATTGGTCGCGCCTTAATGCTGCCAATTTCACTGCTTCCCGCTGCGGGCCTGCTGCTGGCCTTCGGCGATAAGTTCCATCTGCCGCTGATGATGAACGCGGGTGGGGTTATTTTTGATAACCTGCCAATGCTGTTTGCCATTGGCTCCGCCGTGGGTCTGGCATCAGAATCCGGCATCGCGGCGCTGTCTGCGGCCGTTTCGGTGTTTGTCACCAATATCACCATCAGCACCGTGCTGAGCATCACGCCGGAAATGGCCTCCCAGGGCGGGAAATACGCCATGGTGGTGGGCATTCCGACGCTGCAGATGGGCGTCTTCGGCGGCCTAATCTGCGGTATTCTCGCGGCCTGGTGCTATAACCGCTTCCACACCATGCAGCTTCCGGAGTTCCTGGGCTTCTTTTCCGGCAAGCGCTTCGTGGCGATTGCAACGGCGTTCCTCTCTTTCCTGATGGGGCTGCTGCTGCCGTACGTCTGGCAGCATATCCAGGCCGGTATCGACGCGCTCTCCGTGGTGGTGAACGGCGATAATCAGGCGGCGTCGACCTTTATCTTCGGTCTGGTGGAACGTGCGCTGATCCCGCTCGGTCTGCACCATATCTGGTATCCGTCGTTCTGGTATTCGTTTGGCGATTACACCACCCAGGCAGGCCAGGTGATCCATGGCGACCAGACCATCTGGTTCAAGATGCTGGAAGAAGGGGTGAAATCCTTCAGCAGCGACACCTACCAGAACGCCGGTAAGTTCATGCAGGGTGAATTCCCGCTGATGCTGTTCGCGCTGCCCGCCGCGTGCCTGGCGATGTATCACGAAGCCCATACGAAGAATAAGAAAATCGCGGCCGGTATTCTGTTCTCCGCGGCGCTCACCTGCTTCCTGACGGGGATCACCGAACCGGTTGAGTTTACCTTTATCTTCGTGGCACCGATTCTGTACGTCTTTAACGCCATCATGGCGGGTCTGGCCTACATGACCATGTACCTGCTGCATGCGCATATCGCCAAGTCGTTCTCTGCAGGCTTTATCGACTATCTGTCATTCGGGATCCTGCCGTCGTTTAACGGCTACCAGACCCACTTCCTGAGCGCCATTATCATCGGCATTCCAATGGGCCTGATTTATTACTTCACGTTCCGCTTTGTGATCCGTCGCTTCGACGTGAAAACGCCGGGCCGCACTGAAGTGACCGCCAACGCGGATGAGAAATCTGATTCTGAACTCGCGACCGAGATCATCACCCTGCTGGGCGGGGCGCATAACATCGACTCCGTCGGCGCCTGTATCACCCGTCTTCGCCTGGAAGTGACAAAAAGTGAGGTGGTGGATAAAGACGGCCTGAACGGACTCGGCGCGCGCGGCGTGGTCTTTGTCGGCGACAACGGTATTCAGGTGATTTTCGGTGCCAGAGCACAGTTTATCGCCCAGACCATGTCCACCATGATCGGCAAATAATAAGATGCCTGAACGACACGTCTCCTGTACGCTGGGAGACGTGTTTTATCTGGCTGATAATCGGTAAATTTCAGGGAGCGGTTTTGAAGAAAGTCAGCATTATTGATGTCGCAAAGCACGCGGGCGTGTCGGTTTCCACCGTCTCGCTGGTGCTGCGCCAGAAAGGGAAAATCTCAGAGGCAACGATCGAGAAGGTCAACGCTGCCATCAATACGCTGGGCTATGTTCATAACGTTGCCGCTGCCAACCTCCGCGCCAATACGTCCAATCTGATTGGCCTGATCCTCCGTGACTTTAGCGACAGTTTCTCCATCAAGGTGATGGCGAGCATCGTTCAGGATCTTGAAAAACAGGGGTATATGGTTTTTCTCGGCCAGCCCCAGAACGACCATGACCAACTTGAGCGCTGCCTGCTGTCGTTTAAGCAGCAGGGCGTCGCAGGGGTGATCTATCTGGCCTCGGATACCCGCACCTCTACCCTACCGGAACAGATTCGCCGCTGCCCGCTGCCGCTGGTGGTGGTCTCTCAGTCGCTGCTGGATGAAAAATGCAATCTGGTGATGCGCGATAACCGTCAGGCGGCCAGTCTGGCGGTGCGTTATCTTATCGAGCGCGGTCATCGCAATATCGCCTACATTGGCGGACGCGAAGGCTGCCTTATCCGCGAACAGCGCCTGCTCGGTTTTCGCAGCGCGATGGCGCAAAACGGGCTGGTCTGGCGCGATGAATACTCTCCGGCCTGCAGCGATGACACCCTGGCTGCGGGTTTCGCCACCCGCCAGCTGCTGGAAAAAAACAATACTATCACCGCCCTGCTCTGCCACTCGCCGGATGCCATGATCGGCTCCATCTCCGGTATTCATCAGGTCGGGCGTACGGTGGGTAAAGATGTGTTTTTAACACAGCAGGTCGCGCTGGTCGGTTTCGAAGATATGCTCCACGTTAACCTCACCTCGCCCTCGTTTACCTACGTCTCGTCCGCCAGCGAAGAGACGGGGCGTCAGGCGGCCGGGCTGATTATTCGCACGCTGAAGGAGCCGACGCTGCAAACCCAGCGCATTACGCTTTCCGGGCAGCTTATCGCGCGCGAGTCGGCGTAAAATAAGAATTTGACGCGGGTCTGCTGGCGCGGGTTTACTGCTATATTTCCATGATTTGCCATGGATAATGTCAATGCCTACCGTTATTACGCACGCTGCTGTTCCGCTTTGTCTGGGCTTAGGCCTGGGAACCAAAGTGATTCCTCCTCGCCTGTTGTTTGCCGGGATTGTCCTCGCCATGCTGCCGGATGCCGACGTGCTGGCGTTCAGGTTCGGCGTCGCGTATGGAAATGTTTTCGGCCATCGCGGCTTTACCCACTCCCTGCTGTTCGCCTTCGTGGTGCCGATACTTTGCGTGCTGACTGGACGACGATGGTTCAGGGCCAGCCTGACGCGGTGCTGGCTGTTTTTAACGGTATCACTGCTGTCGCACAGCCTGCTGGATTCGATTACCACAGGCGGAAAAGGCGTCGGCTGGCTGTGGCCGTGGTCAGATGAACGCTTCTTTGCGCCGTGGCAGGTGATTAAGGTCGCGCCGTTTGCGCTCTCACGCTATACCACGCCGTACGGGCAGCAGGTGATTATTTCAGAACTGCTGTGGGTGTGGCTGCCGGGGGTTGTGCTGATGGGAATGTTGTGGTGGAGAAGAAGGTAAAAAAAGCCGGGTGGCGGCTGCGCCTTACCCGGCCTACTTTTACCCGTAGGCCCGGTAAGCGTAAGCGCCACCGGGCGTTACAGACTTACTTACGGCGCCAGGTGGTACCCTGCGGGCCGTCTTCCAGAATGATGCCCATCTCGGTCAGACGGTTACGCGCCGCATCGGCCGCCGCCCAGTCTTTCGCCTGACGCGCTTCCAGACGCGCTTTGATCAACGCTTCAATTTCCGCCACTTCGCCGTCGTCCGCCTGCGCACCGCTCTGCAGGAACACGTCCGGATCCTGCTCCAGCAGGCCGAGCACGGAAGAGATCTTACGCAGATGAGACGCCAGCGCATTCGCCGCCGCCATATCTTCTGACTTCAGGCGGTTCACTTCGCGCGCCATGTCGAACAGCACGGAGTAGGCTTCCGGGGTGTTGAAGTCGTCGTTCATCACCTCAACAAAGCGTGCTTCGAACGCTTCGCCGCCTGCCGCCGGAACAGACCTGTCGGTCCCGCGCAGCGCGGTGTACAGACGCTCCAGCGCCGAGCGCGCCTGCTTCAGATTCTCTTCGCTGTAGTTCAGCTGGCTGCGATAGTGGCCAGACATCAGGAAGTAGCGCACGGTTTCCGCGTCGTAATACTTCAGCACGTCGCGCACGGTAAAGAAGTTGCCCAGCGATTTCGACATCTTCTCGCGGTCAACCATTACCATCCCGGAGTGCATCCAGTAGTTCACGTACTCGCCGCCGTGGGCGCAGGTGGACTGCGCAATTTCGTTTTCGTGGTGCGGGAACATCAGGTCTGAACCGCCGCCGTGAATGTCGAAGTGCTTGCCCAGCTGTTTGCAGTTCATCGCGGAACACTCAATGTGCCAGCCCGGGCGGCCTTCGCCCCACGGGGATGGCCAGCTTGGCTCCCCCTCTTTGGACATCTTCCACAGCACGAAGTCCATCGGGTTACGCTTCACGTCAACCACGTCGACACGGGCACCGGCCTGGAGCTGATCCAGATCCTGACGGGAAAGCGAACCGTAGGTTGGGTCCGTTGGCACCGAGAACATCACGTCACCGTTGTCCGCAACGTAGGCGTGACCGCGTGCGATCAGCTTTTCGGTGATCTCGATGATTTCGTGAATATGGTGGGTCGCGCGCGGCTCGCTGTCCGGGCGCTGAATATTCAGGGCGTCGAAATCTTTGTGCATCTCGACGATCATGCGATCCACCAGCGCGACAAAGCTTTCGCCGTTCTCATTAGCGCGCTTGATGATTTTGTCGTCGATGTCGGTGATATTACGCACGTATTTCAGGGTATAGCCCAGAAAACGCAGGTAGCGTGACACCACGTCAAAAGCGACAAAGGTACGGCCATGGCCAATGTGACAG
The DNA here is from genome assembly GCF_026420145.1 of Enterobacter pseudoroggenkampii. NCBI lineage: Bacteria > Pseudomonadati > Pseudomonadota > Gammaproteobacteria > Enterobacterales > Enterobacteriaceae > Enterobacter > Enterobacter pseudoroggenkampii. The sequence goes on along the minus strand of NZ_JAPMLV010000001.1, from coordinate 219,322 downwards.
AGATCGTAAACCGTAATACCACACACGTACATGCCGACTTCCCCGGCATGGATAGGTTTAAATTCCTCTTTTTGGCGCGTCATTGTATTAAAGATTTTTAACATCGAAGATTCCATGTAAACACGTGTGTGGTTGAAAACCGGCTATTCTACCCGTAATTCAAACCCGAAGCAGCACACAATGCAAGGTGATCGCATCCTGTGGTTATGCTATAACAAGCCCCTATAGATGACCCGAACGCGGGTCGACGTACCACAATAACGGAACAGGATGCAAAAATGGTTACTTTCCACACTAATCATGGCGATATCGTAATCAAAACCTTTGATGACAAAGCGCCTGAAACAGTTAAAAACTTCCTGGACTACTGCCGCGAAGGTTTCTACAACAACACCATTTTCCACCGCGTGATCAACGGTTTTATGATCCAGGGCGGCGGTTTCGAACCTGGCATGAACCAGAAAGCCACTAAAGAGCCGATCAAGAACGAAGCGAACAACGGCCTGAAAAACACCCGCGGCACGCTGGCGATGGCGCGTACTCAGGCACCTCACTCTGCAACCGCGCAGTTCTTCATTAACGTGGCGGACAACGACTTCCTGAACTTCTCCGGCGAAAGCCTGCAGGGTTGGGGCTACTGCGTATTCGCAGAAGTGGTTGAAGGTATGGACGTGGTTGACAAGATCAAAGCCGTCTCTACTGGCCGCAGCGGTATGCACCAGGACGTTCCGAAAGAAGACGTTGTGATTACAAGCGTGACCGTCAGCGAGTAATTCGTGGCGACACTCTTTATTGCGGATCTGCATCTGCAAACAGAAGAACCGGCGATAACCGCCGGTTTTCTGCGTTTTTTACGCGGTGAAGCGAAAAGCGCCGATGCGCTGTACATCCTGGGCGACCTCTTTGAAGCCTGGATTGGCGACGACGATCCTAACCCGCTGCACCGTGAAATGGCTTCGGCCATTAAAGCGCTGGTGGATTCCGGCGTCCCCTGCTACTTCATTCACGGCAACCGTGATTTCCTGATCGGCAAGCGCTACGCCCGTGAAAGCGGCATGACGCTGCTGCCGGAAGAACAGGTGCTCGACCTCTACGGCCGCAAGGTGCTGATCATGCACGGCGACACGCTCTGCACCGACGATACCGGCTACCTGGCGTTTCGCGCTAAAGTCCACACCCCGTGGATCCAGAAGGTGTTCCTTGCCCTGCCGCTGTTTATCCGCAACCGCATCGCCGCCAGAATGCGCGCGGGCAGTAAAGCCGCCAACAGCAGCAAATCCATGACCATCATGGACGTTAATCCTCACGCGGTGGTCAACGTGATGGAAAAACATGGCGTTCAGTGGTTGATCCACGGGCATACCCATCGTCCAGACGTGCATTCCCTTATCGCCAACGGCGAACCGGCCCATCGCGTGGTGTTGGGTGCATGGCACTCAGAAGGATCCATGGTCAAAGTCACGCCAGAGGGTGTGGAGCTGATCGCTTTTCCGTTTTAACCCCTTACAGTTCATTCTATTTTTTTGAACAATATTGGCAAATTGTTTCGATTTTAATCAGCCCGTGGTCGGCCTATTATTTATCACATCAGGGCAGCACGCCCTATCCCAGATAAATTACTTAAGGAATACGACCATGAAATCCATCAAAACTTTCGTTGCAGTTACCGCTCTTTCCCTGGCTTCCTTCGGCGCTTTCGCGCAGAGCGTCAGCGCAACCGGTTCAACCCTTGACCGCGCAGAAGCGAAAATTGCTGCACAGGCTGCTGAACAGGGCGCGTCTTACAAAATCACCAGCGCGAAGGTCGACAACCGCGTGTATATGACCGCAGAACTGACGAAATAATGATTGCCCTTCGACAAAAACAGACCGCCAGAATGCGGTCTGTTTTGTTATGAATTGATGGCAACAACGGCTCAAGATTTAACCGCGCAACCGTTTTCCTTGCCCGTATAACATGCTATTCTCTGTGCCCTCGAAAGCAGTGTGTTTCGCACCACAGGAGTTTTAAGACGCATGTCTTCCCGCAATAATCCGGCGCGTGTCGCCATCGTGATGGGGTCCAAAAGCGACTGGGCTACCATGCAGTTCGCCGCCGAAATCTTTGAAATCCTGAATGTTCCGCACCACGTCGAAGTGGTCTCCGCGCACCGTACACCGGACAAACTGTTCAGCTTCGCCGAAAGCGCCGAAGAGAACGGTTATGAGGTGATCATTGCCGGTGCGGGCGGCGCAGCACACCTGCCGGGCATGATTGCCGCCAAAACCCTGGTGCCGGTTCTGGGCGTCCCGGTACAAAGCGCCGCGTTAAGCGGTGTGGACAGCCTCTACTCCATCGTCCAGATGCCGCGCGGTATTCCTGTCGGGACGCTGGCGATTGGCAAAGCGGGCGCGGCGAACGCTGCCCTGTTGGCCGCGCAGATCCTGGCGACGCACGATAAAGCGTTACATCAGCGTCTGGCGGAGTGGCGTAAAGCCCAGACCGACGAAGTGCTGGACAATCCGGACCCGCGGGGTGCGGCATGAAGCAGGTTTGCGTCCTCGGTAACGGCCAGTTAGGCCGCATGCTGCGTCAGGCCGGTGAGCCGCTGGGTATTGCCGTCTGGCCCGTCGGGCTGGACGCTGAACCTGAAGCCGTACCGTTCCACCAGAGCGTGATCACCGCCGAGATCGAACGCTGGCCGGAAACCGCGCTGACCCGCGAACTGGCGCGTCATAACGCCTTCGTAAACCGCGACGTGTTCCCGATCATTGCCGACCGTCTGACGCAAAAGCAGCTGTTCGACAAGCTCGGCCTGCCGACCGCGCCGTGGCAGCTCCTGTCCGATAAAAGCAAGTGGAATGATGTTTTCGCGATGCTGGGCGAGCTGGCCATCGTGAAGCGCCGCGTGGGCGGCTACGACGGCCGTGGCCAGTGGCGTCTGCGCGCAGACGACACTGCCGAGCTGCCGGACGACTGCTACGGCGAATGCATCGTTGAGCAGGGCATCAACTTTAGCGGTGAAGTGTCACTGGTTGGCGCACGCGGGCACGACGGACATACCGTCTTTTATCCGCTGACGCATAACCTGCATCAGGACGGTATTCTGCGCACCAGCGTCGCCTTCCCGCACGCCAATGCTGAGCAGCAGGCGCAGGCAGAAGAGATGCTTTCTGCCATCATGCACGAACTCGGATATGTGGGCGTCATGGCGATGGAGTGCTTTATCACCCCGTCCGGTCTGCTGATCAACGAACTTGCACCGCGCGTGCACAACAGCGGCCACTGGACGCAAAACGGCGCGTCCATCAGCCAGTTCGAACTGCACCTGCGCGCGATCACCGACCTGCCGCTGCCGCAGCCGGTGGTGGACAGCCCGTCGGTGATGATCAACCTGATCGGCACCGATCTGAACTACGACTGGCTGAAGCTGCCGCTGGTGCATCTGCACTGGTATGACAAAGAGGTTCGCGCGGGTCGTAAGGTCGGTCACCTGAACCTGAACGACAGCGACACGGGCCGCCTGAGCGCCACCCTGGAAGCCATGATCCCTCTCCTGCCGCCGGAATATGCGAGCGGTATCGTCTGGGCACAGTCAAAGCTCAAGTAAGACATCTGCGCCGGGGAGTTGACCTTCCCCTTCCCCGGCGTACAATCCCCGCCCATTGCTGCTGAGTTTTCTTCTGGAATAACCATGAACGATGGAACGGACTATCGCGCGATCCTCGCGTCTGATACCCCTTTAATCGACGTTCGCGCGCCGATTGAATTTGCCCAGGGTGCGATGCCCGCCGCCATTAACCTGCCGTTGATGAATGACGACGAACGCGCCGCCGTCGGCACCTGCTATAAACGCCAGGGCCCCGAGGCCGCGCTGGCGCTTGGCCATAGTCTGGTGAACGGCGAGACGCGTGAGACACGTATTAACGCCTGGCGTGAAGCCAGCCTTGCCCATCCTGAGGGCTTTCTCTGCTGCGCGCGCGGCGGTCAGCGCTCGCACATCTCGCAGGCCTGGCTTAAAGAGGCGGGCATCGACTACCCGCTGATCCGCGGCGGCTATAAAGCCCTGCGCCAGACGGCGATTCAGGTGACGATTGAGCAGTCACAAAAGCCGATAGTGCTTATCGGCGGCTGTACCGGAAACGGTAAAACCCTGCTGGTGAAGCAGCACGCACAGGGCATCGATCTGGAAGGGCTGGCGCACCATCGCGGTTCGTCTTTTGGCCGCACGCTCACGCCGCAGCTTTCCCAGGCGAGCTTTGAAAACCACCTTGCGGTTGAGCTATTGAAAAAAGACGCCGCGCGCTGGGTGCTGGAAGATGAAGGCCGGATGATTGGCTCCAACCACCTGCCGGAGTGCCTGCGTGACCGCATGGTTGAAGCGCCTATCGTGGTGGTAGAGGATCCGTTTGAGATCCGTCTTGAACGCCTGCGCGAAGAGTATTTCGACCATATGTGGGCAGATTTTTCTGCTGCCTACGGCGAAGAAGCGGGCTGGAAAGAGTACAGCGAGTACCTGCACCACGGCCTGTTCGCCATTCGCCGCCGTCTGGGGCTGCAGCGCTTTGCGGAATTTACCGTCTTACTGGACGCCGCGCTTGTCAAACAACAACGTACTGGCAGCACGGATGCGCACTTCAGCTGGCTTGCGCCGCTGCTGAAGGACTATTACGACCCGATGTACGGCTATCAGCTGGAGAAAAAGGCGGAGAAGATTGTGTATCGCGGGACGTACGGCGAGGTAGCTGACTGGCTTAATCGCTAAAAGAAAGCCGGGTGGCGAGGTAAAAGCAAAACGGCAACCAGGGTTGCCGTTTTTAATGTTTGTTCCCTCTCCCCGTGGGAGAGGGTCAGGGTGAGGGCATCAGGCCGCACCCTACAAGATCACTTAGAAGTCGTAACGCAGACGCACCAGGTTCATGTCGCCCAGGTCGTCGGTGCTGGAGGTGAACACGTGCTCGTAGTCCACGCGGAAACCGTAATCCAGCTGGAAGCTGATACCCACGCCGTTGTCGATGCGCTGGTAGTTGCGGCCATTCACGTAGTCAATACGGTCGCCCATGAAGTAAGGCTGGATAGATTTAACCGCATACTGACCAATTGGGAACTTGTAGCCCGCAAAGTATTCAATACCCCATGCATCACCGGCGAAGTAGTCGTTAACAGACACTTTTTTGGTGGTCATGAAGTTCTGATACCAGCCGCCGCCAACGGAGAATGTCCAGTTGTCCGGGGTCCAGCTCAGCGCGGTACCGAGGATGTTTTGGTCGTAGGTTTTGCTGTCGCCATTGGCCGGGTTACGCATATCCGCACGGGTGTAGTTCCACGCGGCGCCCCAGGTCAGATCGGTGGTCAGGTGGTAATCCAGACCCAGTGAACCGCCGCCTTTACGCTTGTAGCGCAGGCCGTTGCCCGGCAGGTATTCGCTGTCTTCAAACAGGTAGGATGCATAAATGTCAGCATCGCCCACGGTTTTCTTATATTTCAGCATATTACGTGAACGGTAAGAGCCGTCGTAATCGCCTTTGATCCCGTTACCTGGTGCCTGACCGATCATGTCGTAGTCCCAGATATCGGTTTTCGCGCCCACCACATCATAGTAAACGCTGTTCTGTTGACCGAAGGTCAGCGTACCCCAGGTGTCGCTCTTCAGCCCGGTGTAGAGCATACGACGCGTCGTGTCGTGGTCGCTTTCGCTGTAGTGGTTGTCCCAGTTGAACATTGCAGGGAAGTTCACGCCCAGCTCGTAGTAGCTTACCCAACTGATGTCATCAAACAGGTAGTAATCTGCTGCGAAACGGAAACGGGTGCCGCCGTCGAAGCCGTTACGCTTGTAAGAACCTTTGTCGCCGTCACCGGTCATCATGTTGAACTGTGGACGGATACTCCCACCCACGGTGAAGTTCAGGCGGCTCAGCGGGTTACCCGCCTGAGGATCCTGCTTAAGAACGGTGATTTCCGCCTGAGAAGCGAAGGTAGTCAATGCCACTGCCGCGCCGATCGTTGCCGCCAGCGCTGATTTTTTTATAGTCATTATTTTTCCTTAATAGACACGCTGCTAAATATTTAGCGGGTGAATATTAACTGGAAATAATCGGGCTGTGTGGTCGGGTTTTTAATGTTTTGTGCTACTAAATGAGTGGGTATTATCACTTTGTGCTTTTTAAACACTACGCACCGGCATTTGAAACCGGTGCGTAACTTTCACCGTGCTAAATCAACTCGCGAACTGACGGAACAGGGCTTTGCCCTTTAACAGCCGCGTGCCGAGCCAGCCTCCGCAGAGTGAAAGCAGCACCGCGCCACAGAGAGGCAGGATCAACCAGAGACGCCAGTCAGGCTCCCACGGGAAGTCGAAGACTTTTGTCTGCAACACCGCCAGCGCCGTCTCTGCGCCAATGGCTGCCACCAGACCCGCCACCAGCCCCAGCAGCGCAAACTCGCTCCAGAGCGTCATCCGCAGCAGCCGCTTTCCGGCCCCCAGCGTGCGGTAGACCACCAGCTCCTGATGGCGCTGGCGCATGCCTACCTGCACCTGGGCCAGCAGCAACAGCACGCCGCAGATTGTCACCAGCACCACCATGACCTCCAGCGCGCGGCTCACCTGCTCCAGAACTTGCCCTACCTGCTTCAGGATCGCCCCAATATCCAGCAGGCTGACCGTCGGAAACTCCCGGTTAAGCTGGGTCAGCATGCCGTTGCCGTTTTCCCAGCGGAAGCTGGTCAGCCAGCTCTGCGGCTGACCGTCCAGCGCGCCCGGCGGGAAGATAAAGAAGAAGTTTGGCCGCAGGCTTTCCCAGTCCACTTTACGCAGGCTGGTCACTTTCGCGGTAAAATCCTGGGTATCCCCTGTGAAGGTGACGCTGTCTCCCAGCTTCACGTTCAGGCGCGTCGCCAGCCCCTCCTCCATCGACACCTCTCCCGCTTTCGGCGGCCAGATGCCAGCGGTTATCGGGTTGTGGTCAGGGCGTTTCTCCTGCCAGGTCAGGTTCAGCTCGCGGTTAAGCGACTCGTCCTTGTTCCCCTCCGTTGGCTGCCCGTTGATCTGCGTCAGACGCGCGCGAACGATGGGATAGAACGACTCAGGGATAATGTGATGCTCCGACAGGAAACCCTTTAGCGGAGTGACCTGTTCTGGGGCAATGTTGATCAGAAAATAGTTCGGGCTTTCCGGGGGAAGCTGCTGCTGCCAGCGATCGAGCAGATCGCCGCGCAGCACTAAAAGCAGCGCCAGCAGCATAAACGACAGAGAAAAGGCCGACAGCTGGCTGAGCGTTGACCAGGGCTGATGCAGCAGGCGGTTGACCGCCAGGCGCACGGGCAGGGATTTTACCGTTAGCCTCTTCAGGACGTTGAGCAGTATCCAGCCCAGCACGCCGCACAGCAGCGCCAGCACAACCGCCCCGGCCAGTACCGCCCAAAGCAGCGTGCTGCCCCCCATCAGCCACGCCAGCAGCCCCGCCGCCACCGCAATAATCACCGGAAGGTAGAACTTCAGCGGCCAGACGTTCGCCACCACATCGCTGCGGAGCACACGCAGCGGCTGCGTGGCGAGCAGCAGTCGGTAGGGGCGTAGCCCTACCAGCAGCGAAATGACCGTCATCGCGCCGATTGCCCACAGCCACGGCCAGAGGCTGGCCGGCGGCAATGCGGCCGGGAGCACCGGTTTCAGCATCACCATCAGCAGCTTTTCAAACAGCAGCCCCATTATTCCGCCGGTCAGCGCGGACAGGACCAGCAGCATCAGCCACTGACCGACAATCAGCTTGCGCAGTTGCGCCCGGCCCGCCCCCAGGGTTTTGAGGATCGCCACCAGGTCGTAGCGGCTGCGGCAGTAGTGCCCCATCGCCACGGCCACCGCCGCCACCGCCAGCAGCAGGGTCAACAGGGCCGACAGCAGCAGGAACTGCTGAGAGCGCTCCAGAGATTTACCGAGCGCCCCCTCGTCCTGCTCCAGCCCGTACCAGCGGTGTTCCGGTTTGAGCTGCGGCAGAAGCCATTTTTCATATGCGTCAAGCTGGGCAGGCGTGCCGCCAAACTTATAGCGCCAGGTAACGCGGCTGCCCGGCTGTACCGCATGGGTTGCTGCTACGTCCGCGGTGTTCATCAGCAGGCGCGGCGCAAGCTGGAACGGGTTAAACCCAGAGTCAGGTTCCTGTACCACTTCCCCGGCAATTTTGAGGGTGGCGTCGCCGACGTCGATACTGTCGCCGGGTTTCAGATTCAGCAGCGCCATCAGACGCGATGCCAGCAGCACCGTACCGGGCGTGGGCTTTAATCCCGGCGGGCGGGTCTGCAAGTCACCGTACATCGGGTAGATGTCATCGACGGCCTTGACGCTCGCCAGCTGCGGCGTGTCGCCCGCAAAGGTCATGGTCTGGAAGCTTACCTGCTCCCCCACCTTCAGCCCTTCTTTACGCGCTTCGTCAATCCAGCCCGGCGGCACGGGGCGGGAGCTTTGCAGCGCCCGGTCTCCCGCCATAAACTCCCGGCTCTGCTGGCTGAGCCCTTTTTCCATCCGGTCGCTGACGCTGCCGAGCGCCAGCACGCAGGCCACCGCCAGGCTTAACGCCAGCCAGACAATCAGCAGCGAGGGCGAGCGCCACTCGCGCCAGAACCAGCGGGTAATCATGCCTCCTCCTGCAGAACACCGTTGACCAGCCGCAGGCGGCGGTCGCAGCGGGCGGCGAGCTGCGGATCGTGGGTCACGAGGATCAGCGTAGTGCCGTGCTCGCGGTTGAGCGAAAACAGCAGGTCGGCAATCCGGTCTCCGGTTTTACGGTCAAGGTTGCCGGTAGGCTCATCGGCAAACAGCACCTCAGGACGGCCGTTAAACGCGCGGGCCAGCGCCACGCGCTGCTGCTCACCGCCAGAAAGCTGGGCGGGAAGATGGTCGAGACGTTTACCCAGACCGAGCTGTTCCAGCAGCGCCTTCGCGTGAGCGCGGCTTTCACGGCTATTTTCACCGCGCAGCAGCGCCGGGAGCTCGACGTTTTCCAGCGCGTTCAGGGTCGGGATCAGCATAAAGGACTGAAAGACAAAACCAACGTGACGCGCGCGCAGCGCGGCCCGCGCCTCTTCATCAAGCTGATGCAGCGGCTGCCCGACAAGGTGGACCTCGCCGCTGCTGCCGTCGTCCAGACCGGCCAAAATCGCCAGCAGCGTGGACTTACCGGAACCGGATTCGCCAATCAGCGCGATGGTTTCAGCGCGTTTGACAACGAGTTCAACTCCAGTAAGGATGGAAAGCTCGTGTTCCCCCTGACCGACGGACTTCTTAAGATGATGAACTTCAACACTGTTTTCCGCTGGCATTTGCCCTTCCTGTTTTTGATTCTGATGACCTTCCGCGCGGCGGCAGCGGACACGTTACTGGTTCTTGGCGACAGCCTGAGCGCAGGCTATCGCATGGCGGCCAGCGCGGCCTGGCCCGCTCTGCTCAATGAAAAATGGCAGAGCAAAACGTCTGTAATCAACGCCAGCATCAGCGGTGATACCTCGCAGCAGGGCCTGTCGCGCCTGCCTGCGCTGCTCAAACAGCATCAGCCGCGCTGGGTGCTGGTGGAGCTTGGCGGTAATGATGGCCTGCGCGGTTTCCAGCCTCAGCAAACCGAGCAAACGCTGCGCACCATTTTGCAGGACATCAGGGCGGCAAACGCTCAGCCGCTGCTGATGCAAATTCGCCTGCCCGCCAACTACGGTCGTCGGTATAATGAAGCCTTTAGCGCGATCTACCCTAAGCTTGCCAAAGAGTTTGATATTCCGCTGCTGCCATTTTTCATGGAAGAGGTCTATCTCAAACCCCAGTGGATGCAAGACGACGGGATCCACCCCAATCGCGATGCGCAGCCGTTTATTGCCGACTGGATGGCAACGCGGCTGGCTCCTTTAGTTAAACATGACTCCTGATTAAGCGGAGATCCTGACAGGTAAAGTTATGCAAAAATCGGTCTTAATTACAGGATGTTCCAGTGGAATCGGTCTGGAAAGCGCGCTCGAATTGAAGCGCCAGGGGTTTCGGGTCCTGGCGGCCTGCCGCAAACCCGACGATGTCGAACGCATGAACGGGCTGGGCTTTACCGGCGTGCTGCTGGATATGGACTCGCCGGAGAGCGTTGAGCGCGCCGCCGATGAGGTGATCGCGCTGACCGATAATCGTCTGTACGGGCTGTTTAACAATGCCGGCTACGGCGTGTATGGCCCGCTGGATACCCTCTCCCGCGAAACGCTGGAGAAGCAGTTTTCCACCAATTTCTTCGGCGTGCATCAGCTCACCATGCGTCTGCTTCCCGCGATGCTGCCGCACGGTGAAGGGCGCATCGTGATGACGTCGTCGGTGATGGGGCTGATTTCCACCCCGGGACGCGGCGCCTACGCCGCCAGCAAATATGCGCTGGAGGCCTGGTCCGACGCCCTGCGCATGGAGCTACGCCACAGCGGCATTAAGGTCAGCCTGATTGAACCCGGCCCAATTCGCACCCGCTTTACCGAAAACGTGAACCAGACGCAGGCGGATAAACCGGTCGAGAACCCCGGTATTGCCGCACGTTTTACCCTCGGGCCAGAGGCAGTGGTGGCCAAAGTGCGCCATGCTTTTGAGAGCGAACATCCCAAAATGCGCTATCCGGTGACGCTGGTCACCCATGCCGTAGGCTGGTTAAAACGCCTGCTGCCGGGCCGGATGATGGACAAAATTTTACACGGCTGAGTTGAAGCGACGACGCGCATCCCCATGTAAAGAACAAACCGACAAAAGAGAAAGCCGCATGTCCGTACAGAATATCGTCAATATTACAGAAGCTAACCTGCAACAGACCCTTGAACAGTCGATGACCAAACCGGTGCTGTTCTACTTCTGGTCTGAACGCAGCCAACACTGCCTGCAGCTGACGCCGGTGCTGGAAAGCCTTGCCGCCCAGTACAACGGTCAGTTCATTCTCGCGAAGCTGGACTGCGACGCCGAGCCGATGGTGGCGTCCCAGTTTGGTCTGCGCGCCATTCCTACCGTCTATCTGTTCCAGAACGGTCAGCCTGTTGACGGCTTCCAGGGGCCGCAGCCGGAAGAGGCTATCCGCGCCCTGCTGGATAAAGTGCTGCCGCGCGAAGAAGAGCTGAAGGCGCAGGAAGGCATGGCGCTGATGCAGGAAGGCAAATACGACGAGGCGCTGCCGCTGCTCAAAGACGCATGGCAGCTGTCGAATCAAAACAGCCAGATTGGCCTGCTGCTGGCGGAAACGCAGATCGCCCTGCACCGTTCAGAAGACGCGGAAGCCGTACTCAAGACCGTTCCGCTGCAGGATCAGGATACCCGCTATCAGGGGCTGGTCGCACAAATTGAGCTGCTGAAACAGGCGGCGGACACCCCGGAAATTCAGCAGCTGCAGCAGCAGGTTGCCGACAACCCGGCGGATGCCGCGCTGGCAAGCCAGCTGGCGCTGCAGCTGCACCAGGTAGGGCGTAACGAAGAGGCGCTGGAGCTGCTGTTCAGTCATCTGCAAAAAGACCTCGCTGCCGCAGACGGTCAGGCGCGCAAGATGTTCCAGGAGATCCTGGCCGCACTGGGCACCGGAGACGCGCTGGCGTCGAAGTATCGTCGTCAGCTGTACGCGTTGCTCTACTAACAAAAAAATGCCCGGTGGCGCTAACGCTTACCGGGCCTACAAAACAGGCTTAACCCGTTTTCTTTAATTGCGTCACCACCAGCTGGTGACGCGCGTTGTAAAACTTCCGATAGGTCAGGTAGCAGGCAATGATGGTCGACAGGCTTGCCGTGGAAAGCAGCATAAACGTCACCATGATCTGATACTTAATCGCTTTTACCGGATCGATACCGGCAAAAATCAGCCCCGACATCATGCCCGGCAGGCTCACCAGCCCCACCGTTTTGGCGGAATCTACCGTTGGGATCAGCGATGAACGAATGCTCTCGCGAATCAGCCGCGCCGAGGCCACTTTTGGCGTTGCCCCCAGGCTTAGTTTCTCCTGTAGCTGCTGCTGTTCACTGCTGAATCGCTGGCCAAGGTTGTTGTAACAGAGCCCAACGGCCACCATCGCGTTTCCCGCAATCATCCCGGAAATAGGGATAACCTGCATCGGCGTAAACTCAATCGAGCCGGAGAGCACCAGCACCGCCAGCGTGAGCGCCGTCCCGGTGGTAATGGCGATAAACGACGAGATAAACGCTTTATCAATGTATTTACTGCGTTTTTTCGCATTCCACGCCGCGTTAAAGCAGATAAAGAGCACCATCAGCAGCGTCAGCACCGCGTGGTTAACGTTGAAGATATACTTCAGCACATAGCCGACGATGATGAGCTGAATCACCGCGCGGCAGATGCTCCACACAATATCTTTTTCCAGCCCCAGCTTTTCGCGGTAGCTGACCACAATCGCAATCAATACCAGCACCATCGAAAAGGCCAGCGATTCGTTGGTAATGTTATGTTCACCCACGGTTTGCCTCCTGCATTTTTCCGCCGTGCGGCTGAAGCGTAATCACGTCATCCGCATGGGTTATTTCGTTAGCATCGTGCGTCACCCACAGCACGGCAATATTTTGCTCCCGGGCGTAGCGATGAATAATCTCGTTGACGTTGCGCTTGTTGACGTCATCCAGCGCGCTGGTGATTTCGTCAAGCAACAACACCTTCGGTAAAAACTGCAGGTTGCGGATCAGCGAGACGCGCTGCTTTTCTCCGCCCGACAGCGCGTTGATGGATTTGGTCAGCGTCTCCTGCGCCAGGCCAAAGCGGGCCAGATCGTTTATAAACTGTTCCGGCTCCGGCGTTTTATTGCGGATTTGCCACGGGAAAATCAGGTTGTCATAAACCGTATCGCCAAAAAGCACGGGCGTTTGCACGCAATAGGAGACCTGCTGGCGATAGCTTTCCGGAGAGAGCGACGCAATATCCTGTCCTTCAAACAGAATGGTTCCCTCCGTCGGGCTGAGGAGTGAGGCCACGATTTTCAACAGCGTGCTTTTGCCGCAGCCTGAGGGGCCCGTGATTAATTTAAACTCGCCCGGCGACAGGCTAAACCCGACGTGCTGCAGGATCGTGTTTTCCCCGACCCGAAATCCGACATCCCTGAGAAGTAATACGTTTTTTTTATCGTTCATTGCGCTTCCGTTAACCGCTTTTTGTCATAACCGTCTGTAGCATAATCCTTTCGCCCGCACAGAGCGAATAGCCTCACGCTAAAGCAAGTGTTAAACTTTTTGTTTGTTATTTGTCACCACCATCACTACAGGAAGTATGCGACATGGCACATATCTTTTATGAGTTTCCTTCCCTGAAGCCTGGTGTTCCTGATGTCGAAACATTAATGGAAGTCATCAAATCGTCGGAACTCACGCGTTTTGTCATTGGTGCAGAGGTGGTGGATTTTGTTAAGAAGGCGCTCATCGTGAACACCACGATCGGCAGCTTCAAAAATTGCTATTTCGCCTTCGACAACGGGACACACTTCCTTGAATTTGACGGTAAGGGAAAATCAAAACGTTTCAATGACGTACCCGACTGGTTCGTCTCTCCGGCGGAATTTTCACGCACCCAGTGGCTTATCAACCACAATCTTGCGGATGTAAAAGCCACTCAGTTCATTGACGTGCTGATGTCCTACCCGCTGAAAGAACGCCGCGCGCACTGTAATTTGTTATTTGGGCTGGAGCTGGAAAAGGTGAATGCGGTTCCGGCCGCAGGTAAAATCGGCAATAAGAACGGTAAAACCACCAAACCACGCGTGACCGATCTGGGATCGTTTGAATTGTTCCGTCAGTTCTTTGCACGAATGAAAACCGCCGTGCTGGCCGATGAGTTCCCTACCCTGCAGGTCCTGACGGGCATGGATAATCTGACAAAAGCGCCGCATAATTTAAAGCAGGGTATCAGAACCTGGTTTAAAGCCATCGCGGGCGACCTTCCACCGAATAACAAGCGCGTTGAAGCGGGGAATGCCGTACTGTTCTGCGCCCCCATTCGCGAACAGATCCAGCGTATCGAAGCGCTGGGGCTGGAGAATTACTACGAGGGATTATCGAAAGCCATTGCTGAAGCGGGTGATGGATTCATCTCTGACTTTACCTATACTTACGAGCAATAAACACACACTTTCACTCGTCACAGCATGCAAAACAGGAGGTTTTTATGCTTATCGTTGTTCCTGTCCTTATTTTCGTTGCGCTGGTTATCGTGGGCGCCGGCGTCAAAATTGTCCCTCAGGGTTATCAGTGGACCGTTGAGCGTTTCGGTCGATACACCAACACACTCCAGCCTGGCTTAAGCCTGATTGTTCCGTTCATGGACAGAATTGGTCGCAAGATCAACATGATGGAGCAGGTTCTGGACATTCCGTCCCAGGAAGTGATCTCCAAAGATAACGCCAACGTCACCATCGACGCCGTCTGCTTTATTCAGGTGATTGATGCGCCAAAAGCGGCCTATGAGGTGAGCAACCTGGAGCTGGCGATCGTTAACCTGACGATGACCAACATTCGTACCGTGCTCGGCTCGATGGAGCTGGACGAGATGCTTTCCCAGCGCGACAGCATCAACACCCGCCTGCTGCACATTGTCGATGAGGCCACCAACCCGTGGGGGATCAAGGTCACCCGCATCGAGATCCGCGACGTGCGCCCACCGGCGGAGCTGATCGCCTCCATGAACGCCCAGATGAAGGCCGAGCGAACCAAGCGCGCCTATATTCTGGAAGCTGAAGGGGTGCGTCAGGCGGAGATCCTCAAAGCGGAAGGTGAAAAACAGTCGCAGATCCTGAAAGCGGAAGGCGATCGTCAGTCCGCATTCTTACAGGCTGAAGCGCGTGAACGTTCGGCCGAAGCGGAAGCCCGCGCCACCCAAATGGTGTCTGAGGCGATTGCCGCCGGTGATATCCAGGCCGTGAACTACTTTGTCGCGCAAAAATATACCGACGCCCTGAAACAGATTGGCTCGGCGAACAACAGCAAAGTGGTGATGATGCCGCTGGATGCCAGCAGCCTGATGGGCTCTATCGCCGGTATTGCCGAACTGATCAAGGACAGCGGAAACGAGCGTAAAAAATGATTGAGCTGATCGTTGCACATCCTCATGCCTTCTGGCTAAGCCTCGGTGGCTTATTGCTGGCGGCGGAGATGCTGGGCGGCAACGGCTACCTGCTCTGGAGCGGTGTTGCCGCCGTCATTACGGGCCTTCTGGTCTGGATCCTTCCCCTGGAGTGGGCGTGGCAGGGCGCACTGTTTGCCGTGCTCACGCTGGTGGCCGCGTGGCTGTGGTGGCGCTGGCTCAACCGGCGGGTTAACGAGCAGAAACCGGTCGACGCGCACCTTAACCAGCGCGGGCAGCAAATTGTCGGCAAACGTTTTACGCTCGATACCGCCCTGGTAAACGGGCGGGGGCATATGCGGGTGGGCGACAGCTCGTGGCCGGTGGTCGCCGACGACGACCTCAGCGCCGGCACGCGGGTTGAGGTCATTGCGGTGGAAGGCATTACCCTGCGGGTGAAAGCCTGTTAGGCAGAGGCCTTACGGTGGCAGCAGCCGGCAAGATTGTCGATTATCGGGCAGTCGGCGCTGTCATCCCCCGGACAGGACTCCGCGAGCTGCAGCAGCTGTTCGCGCATCGCCTGCAGCTCGGTGATGTGGCGTTCAATCTCGGCCACTTTTTCCAGCGTGCGTTTTTTCACGTCGGCGCTGTGACGCTTCGGATCGTTGAACAGGTTAACCAGCTCGCCGCACTCTTCCAGATTAAACCCGACCTGTCTTGCCTGGCGCAGCAGCGTCAGCTCATCAATATGCAGTTTCGTATAGCTGCGGTAGCCGTTTTCGCTGCGCAGCGGCGGCGTGACCAGCCCCTTCTCTTCATAAAAGCGGATTGCCTTGCTGGTTAAGCCGGTTTTTTTTGCCACATCACTGATATTCACATTTCCCCCTTGACCTTCCCCTTGATGGAAGGTTTAACCTTCATAACAGTTAGTAAAAAGCGTTACTCCGGTCAACAACTGACCAAAATATTATACGGGAGTTTTGTTATGTCTCACACTATTGACCTGACGCTGGACGGCCTCTCCTGCGGTCACTGCGTCAAACGCGTTAAAGAAAGCCTGGAACAGCGCCCTGACGTTGAAAGCGCTGAGGTGACTATCGATCATGCCGCCGTCACCGGCAGCGCCAGCGCGGATGCGCTGATCGATACCATCAAGCAGGCCGGTTACGGGGCGGAGTTAAGCCACCCAAAGGCTAAACCGCTGGCAGAGTCATCATCCCCGTCGGAAGCACTGACAGCGGCCACTCCTGAGCTTCCGGTAGCTGATGATATTGATGACAGCCAACAGCTGCTGATCAACGGCATGAGCTGCGCCAGCTGCGTCACCCGGGTACAAAACGCCTTGCAGGCCGTACCGGGCGTCGCGCAGGCACGGGTCAATCTTGCGGAGCGTACTGCGCTGGTGATGGGCAGTGCCTCCGCCGCAGATTTAGTGCAAGCCGTTGAGAAAGCGGGCTACGGGGCGGAGGCCATCGAAGATGATGCCGAGCGCCGCGAGCGCCAGCAGGAAACGGCTATCGCCACCATGAAGCGCTTCCGCTGGCAGGCCATCGTTGCCCTGCTGGTCGGTATTCCGGTGATGGTGTGGGGGATGATCGGCGACAACATGATGGTTACCGACGACAACCGCACGCTGTGGCTGGTGATTGGTCTGATTACCCTTGCGGTGATGGTGTTTGCAGGCGGACATTTCTATACCAGCGCCTGGAAAAGCCTGAAAAACCGCACCGCGACGATGGATACGCTGGTGGCGCTCGGTACCGGCGCAGCATGGCTCTATTCGATGAGCGTGAACGTCTGGCCCCAGTGGTTCCCGATGGAAGCACGGCATCTCTATTATGAAGCCAGCGCGATGATTATCGGCCTGATTAACTTAGGTCATATGCTGGAAGCCCGCGCCCGTCAGCGCTCCTCGAAAGCGCTGGAAAGATTGCTCGATTTAACCCCACCGACGGCCCGCGTGGTCACGGACGAAGGGGAAAAGAGCGTTCCGCTGGCCGAGGTTCAGCCGGGCATGACGCTGCGTCTGACAACCGGCGACCGGGTTCCCGTTGACGGTAAGATAACCCAGGGCGAAGCCTGGCTGGATGAAGCGATGCTGACCGGGGAGCCTATCCCCCAGCAGAAATCAGACGGCGACGCCGTGCATGCCGGTACGGTCGTGCAGGACGGCAGCGTGCTGTTCACCGCCAGCGCCGTCGGCAGCCACACCACGCTGTCGCGTATTATCCGCATGGTGCGCCAGGCGCAGAGCAGCAAGCCGGAAATTGGCCAGCTTGCTGACAGAATCTCGGCCATTTTTGTGCCGGTGGTGGTTGGTATTGCCCTGCTGAGCGCGGCGATCTGGTATGTCTTCGGCCCCGCGCCGCAGATTGTTTATACCCTGGTGATCGCCACCACGGTACTGATCATTGCCTGTCCTTGCGCCCTTGGTCTGGCGACGCCGATGTCGATCATCTCCGGCGTTGGCCGCGCAGCCGAATTTGGCGTACTGGTGCGGGATGCGGACGCGCTGCAGCGGGCCAGCACCCTCGATACGCTGGTGTTTGATAAAACCGGCACGCTGACGGAAGGTAAACCGCAGGTGGTGGCCGTCCACACGGTCGGCATTCCGGAAGGGAACGCGCTGCGCCTCGCCGCCGCGCTGGAGCAAGGCTCCAGCCATCCGCTGGCGCGCGCCATTCTCGATAAAGCGAGTGAGTCTGCCCTTCCGCAGGTCAGCAATTTCCGCACCCTGCGCGGGCTCGGCGTCAGCGGCGAAGCAGAAGGCCACGTGCTGCTGCTGGGCAACCAGGCATTGCTCAATGAAAACGGTATTGATACCACCGCGCTGGAAAGCGAGCTTAAAGCGCAGGCGTCTCAGGGCGCCACGCCGGTTCTGCTGGCGGTGGATGGCAAAGCCGCCGCGCTGCTGGCCGTGCGCGATCCGCTTCGCCAGGACAGCGTGGACGCCCTGCAGCGCCTGCACCGTGCCGGTTACCGTCTGGTAATGCTGACCGGGGATAACCCGACCACCGCCAACGCCATCGCGAAAGAAGCCGGAATTGATGAGGTGATTGCGGGCGTACTGCCGGACGGTAAAGCGGACGCCATCAAGAAACTGCAAAGTCAGGGCCGTCAGGTGGCGATGGTCGGCGACGGTATCAACGATGCCCCGGCGCTGGCCCAGGCGGACGTGGGGATTGCGATGGGTGGCGGGAGCGATGTCGCCATTGAAACCGCTGCCATCACGCTGATGCGCCATAGCCTGATGGGCGTTGCCGACGCGCTGGCCATTTCAAAAGCCACGCTGCGCAACATGAAGCAGAACCTGCTGGGGGCGTTTATCTATAACTCACTCGGCATCCCGATTGCTGCCGGTATTTTGTGGCCGCTGACCGGCACGCTGCTTAACCCGGTGGTCGCGGGTGCGGCGATGGCGCTCTCCTCCATCACCGTGGTGAGCAACGCCAACCGCCTGCTGCGCTTTAAACCGAAGGATTGAACCTTGTACCCGTACGCGCTAGCATGAACCTTTCCGTTCATGGAGCGCGTATGGGTCTGTTTAATCGTATAAAAACATCGTTTCGCGCCCTTTTCCCTCGCCGTTACGCCTGGCCCGGTCTGGATATCTCGCTCCCCGGCGGGCAACACCTGCACCTGGTCGGCAGCATCCATATGGGAACGCAGGATATGTCTCCCCTGCCACCCGGCCTGATAAAACTGCTGAAACACGCCGACGCGCTGGTCGTTGAGGCGGACATTTCCGGTCAGGAGTCACCGTTTGCCGGGCTCGAGAGCGATCTCACCCTGGCGGAGCGCCTGGATGAAACCCAGCTTGCGGAACTGACGCGCGTGGCCGATGAGACGGGCGTCTCGCTCTCTATGATTGACACCCTGCCGCTCTGGCAAATCGCGATGGTATTACAGGCTACGCAGGCGCAGCGTCTGGGCCTGCGCGGTGATTACGGCATCGATTACCAGCTGCTGAACGCAGCAAGGGCGCGCAGCCTGCCCATCATCGAGCTGGAGGGGACGGACAGCCAGATTGCGCTTCTGCGGCAGCTTCCCGACGACGGCTTGATGCTGCTGGATGATACGTTGACCCACTGGCACACCAACGCTCGCCTGCTGCAGACCATGATTGGCTGGTGGCTGGATGCGCCGCCAGAGGACGGTAAGCTGGCATTACCGTCGACGTTCAGCGAATCGCTGTATGATGTGCTGATGAATGCGCGCAACAAAGCCTGGCGGCAGACGCTGCATGCTTTACCTGCGGGGCATTACGTGGTGGCGGTTGGGGCGTTACATTTGTACGGAGAAGGGAATTTGCCGTCACTGTTAAAATAAAAAAATGGCCAATATTTCTATTGGCCCGTCAAAGAGGAATTTCATCGTTTTTATTATGCCGAAGGAGACCTTCGGTTGAGCCGATTGTCGCTCAAAGTGACCATCACTGCCAATACTATTGCGCAAGATGGTGCTATTTTTTAGACAAACGTCAGGCGTATGCTGTTGGCATGATTTGTCTGTCGTAAGAAGGATAGCTATGACTCCCGCCGTTAAATTACTCGAAAAAAACAACATTTCTTTCCGGATCCACACTTACGATCACGATCCGAACGAGACCAACTTTGGTGATGAAGTGGTGCGCAAGCTGGGGCTGAACGCTGACCAGGTTTATAAAACGCTGCTGGTGGCGGTGAACGGCGATATGAAGCACCTCGCCGTCGCGGTGACTCCCGTGGCAGGACAGCTGGATCTGAAGAAGGTCGCCAAAGCGCTGGGGGCGAAGAAGGTGGATATGGCCGATCCGATGGTGGCGCAGCGCACCACGGGCTACCTGGTGGGCGGCATCAGCCCGCTCGGACAGAAAAAACGCCTGCCGACGCTGATCGATGCCCCTTCGCAGGAATTTGACACCATCTTTATCTCCGGCGGCAAACGCGGGCTGGACATTGAGCTGGCCGCGGGCGATCTGGCGAAAATGCTGGACGCGAAGTTTGCGGATATTGCCCGCCGGGATTGAGGAAATTGCCCGGTGGCGCTGCGCTTACCGGGCCTACGGTTCGGATGTAGGCCGGGTAAGGCGAAGCCGCCACCCGGCACAAAATCCCCGCACTACTGCCAGCTCACCTCGCCTTTCGGCTCATATGCATTCACGTCAATCGGTGAATTCTGCTCGATGAACTGCTTCAGCACTTCGGCATCGATAAAGCCGGTATTCACGTATCCCGGTTTATTATCAATATGCGGATAGCCGTCGCCGCCCGTGGCGTTGAAACTTAGCGTCGCCAGACGGTACGTTTTAGCCGGGTCAACCGGTTCGCCTTTGATCTTCAGGTCGTTAAGCTTGCCGTCTTTCGCGACGAAGCTGACGTTGGCAAACTGCGGATAGGCCCCGGAATCTGGCTTCATCTGCGCCACGGCGGTCAGGTACTCAATCACCTCTTTCCCGCTCATATCCGCATACACCACCACGTTGCCGAACGGCTGTACCTTCAGGACGTCTTTATAGGTGATGTTTCCGCCTTCGATGGAATCACGAATGCCACCGCCGCTCATTACGCCAAAGTCAGCGCCGGTGCGCGCTATTTGCGCCGCCAGCACCAGATGGCCCATGTTGGTCTGCACGAAGCGGACTTTGCTGCGGTCCCCTTCCAGGCGGCCATTGAGCGTGCCAATCTTCACGTCCAGCTGCGCCTTGCCTTTGTTCTGGAACGGCGTCAGCAGGGAGAGCATCTGCTGGTTCTCTGCAATCTCAGGCGTGTAAAGTACGCGCTCACTTTTCCCGTCCGGGTAGGTGACCTTCTTCTTCAGGTTGACCGGAATGAGCTGGTAGTGAACCAGCTTCATCTCGCCGTTACGGAACTCGAAATCTGCACGACCCACGTATTTGCCCCACTCGTGCGCCTGTACGATCCAGATACCGTTCTGACGGTCCGGCGCGCACGGCGTGCCCGGCACGTAGTCCACCTGCTTTTTGTTCTCCGAGGCCATACACACCGGATCCTGTGAGTGACCGCCCACAATCATTGCCAGCGAGCCTGCCGGCAGGCTGCGCGCCATCTCGACGTCGCCGGGCGCATTGGAGCCGTGCTCACCGTTGTCGTAGTGCCCCATGTGGGTGGTGGCGATAATCACGTCCGGCTTTTCGTTTTGCTGCAGCTCCTGAATCACCAGCTTCGCTTCGTCTGCCGGTTTGCGGAATTCGATATCGGTAAAGAACTCGGGGTTACCAATTTTCGCCGTATCGTCAGTGGTTAAGCCGATGACCGCGATCTTCAGATCCTGACGCTTAAACAGCGCCCACGGCTTAAACAGGCGTTCGCCGGTGCTTTTCTGATAAATATTGGCTGAGAGGAACGGGAATTTGGCCCATTTTTCCTGCTGACGCAGCACGGTCAGCGGATTATCAAACTCATGGTTACCCACGGCCATCGCGTCGTAGCCAATCAGATTCATGCCGCGAAAGTCGGGTTCGGCGTCCTGCAAATCGGATTCCGGCACGCCGGTATTAATATCACCGCCTGAGAGCAACAGTACGCTGCCGCCCTGAGCCGCCACCTCTTTGCGAATGCCATCCACCAGCGTTTTTTGTGCCGACAGGCCATATTCGCCGTATTCACTGCGCCAGAAGTGACCGTGGTGGTCGTTGGTATGCAGAATGGTAATTTTATAGGTTTTGTCTTTTTCATACGCCTGCGCGGGCAGGCTTACCAGCCCCCACGCCGCGATGAGCGCCAGCGCGACGCCCCGCTTCATTAACTTCATCTTCTCTCTCCCTGACCAATAGACAAAGGCAGAAATTACAGTGACTAATAAGAATAGACAAATAAGTTTTCATAATTGCGACTTTCTTCAAATGTCCCGGGCGGGTATGTTAGTCGGATAATAATTACACCCTGCATCTCTAATAACTAAAGACGTGGTACTTCTCTCTATGGCAATCAGTGAATCAACCCAGCCCGCTCCGGGCGCGCCGGCGTCGCCGCCTGCATCGCGCACCTCCTTTAAAGTCTTAGGCGCAATCAGTCTCTCGCACCTGCTCAACGACATGATCCAGTCGTTGATTCTGGCGATTTACCCGCTGCTGCAGTCTGAGTTCTCACTCACCTTCGTGCAGATCGGGATGATCACCCTGACCTTCCAACTGGCTTCGTCGCTGCTGCAGCCGGTGGTGGGCTACTGGACGGATAAATACCCGATGCCGTGGTCGCTGCCGGTTGGCATGTGCTTTACCTTAAGCGGGCTGGTGCTGCTGGCCATGGCCGGGAGTTTTGAAGCCGTGCTGATCGCCGCCGCGCTGGTGGGTACCGGGTCGTCCGTGTTCCATCCGGAGTCCTCCCGCGTGGCACGGATGGCGTCCGGTGGTCGTCACGGGCTGGCGCAGTCGCTCTTCCAGGTGGGCGGTAACTTTGGTAGCTCCCTGGGCCCATTGCTGGCGGCGGTGATCATCGCGCCGTATGGCAAAGGCAACGTGGCCTGGTTTGTACTGGCCGCACTGCTGGCGATTATCGTGCTGGCGCAAATCAGCCGCTGGTATGCCGCGCAGCATCGCGTGAACAAAGGGAAACCTAAAGCGAAGGTTATTAATCCCCTGCCGCGCAATAAGGTTATCCTGGCCGTCTCTGTGCTGCTGGTGCTGATTTTCTCGAAATACTTCTATATGGCGAGCATCAGCAGCTATTACACCTTTTATCTGATGCAAAAATTCGGATTATCGGTACAAAATGCGCAGATTCACCTGTTTGCCTTCCTGTTCGCCGTCGCGGCCGGTACGGTCATTGGCGGGCCTGTGGGTGATAAGATTGGGCGTAAATATGTCATTTGGGGCTCTATCCTCGGCGTGGCGCCGTTTACCCTTATTTTGCCGCACGCGAGCCTTGAATGGACGGGGATTTTAACCGTGATTATTGGTTTTATCCTCGCTTCCGCGTTTTCCGCCATTCTGGTTTATGCCCAGGAGCTGCTGCCTGGCCGTATCGGTATGGTTTCCGGACTCTTTTTCGGTTTCGCCTTCGGTATGGGCGGGCTTGGCGCAGCGGTGTTAGGGATGGTTGCGGATCACACCAGCATCTTCCTGGTTTATAAAATCTGCGCTTTCCTGCCGCTTCTTGGGATGTTAACCATATTCCTGCCTGATAACCGGCATAAAGCCTGAATTACGGGTAGCCAAAGTTTTACTTTGGCTACCTGACACCCTGATGCCATAAGGGTTTCTTCTTCATCCACTCTCTGAATTTATCAAAATGCGCTTTTTTACGTGCATATTGCTGTTTTATTCAAACTTCAACAATTATTCATAAACATAAGGGTAAAAATTGTCATAAACTATTACTCGGTTTTTTGGTTTTCGCCAAAAAGGAACACCCACAACGAAAGGAGACGGAATGCACCACGCCACACCGCTTATCACCACCATTGTTGGTGGACTTGTGCTCGCTTTTATCCTCGGCATGATTGCCAATAAACTGCGTATTTCTCCTCTTGTCGGCTATCTGCTGGCAGGTGTTCTGGCGGGACCGTTCACGCCAGGTTTCGTTGCGGATACCAAACTGGCACCTGAACTGGCGGAATTGGGCGTGATTCTGCTGATGTTTGGCGTCGGTCTGCATTTTTCCCTGAAGGATTTGATGGCGGTAAAGTCGATTGCCATACCGGGAGCGATCGCCCAGATAGGGGTGGCGACGCTGCTGGGGATGGCGCTTTCGGCCGTACTGGGCTGGTCGCTGATGACCGGCATCGTATTTGGGCTGTGTCTCTCAACCGCCAGTACCGTGGTGCTGCTGCGCGCGCTTGAGGAGAGACAGCTGATTGACAGCCAGCGCGGGCAGATCGCGATTGGCTGGCTGATTGTGGAAGACCTGGTCATGGTCCTGACGCTGGTACTGCTGCCTGCCGTCGCCGGGATGATGGAAAAAGACAACGTCGGTTTTGCCTCGCTGGCGCTGGATATGGGCATCACCATCGGTAAGGTTGTGGCGTTTATCGCCATCATGATGCTGGTGGGCCGCCGTCTGGTGCCGTGGATCATGTCCCGCAGCGCGGCGACCGGCTCACGCGAGCTGTTTACCCTCTCCGTGCTGGCGCTGGCGCTGGGCATCGCCTTTGGTGCCGTTGAGCTGTTTGATGTCTCCTTTGCTCTGGGTGCGTTCTTCGCCGGGATGGTACTGAACGAGTCCGAGCTGAGCCACCGCGCTGCGCACGATACGCTACCGCTGCGCGATGCCTTCGCCGTACTGTTCTTCGTCTCCGTCGGGATGCTGTTTGACCCGATGGTCCTGATCCATCAACCGCTGGCCGTGCTGGGCACGCTGGCGATCATCATCTTTGGTAAGTCGCTTGCCGCCTTCTTCCTGGTGCGGATGTTTGGCCACTCGCCGCGGACGGCGCTGACCATTGCCGCCAGCCTGGCGCAGATCGGTGAGTTCGCCTTTATTCTGGCCGGTCTGGGCATGGCTCTGAACCTGCTGCCGCAGGCAGGGCAAAACCTGGTGCTGGCGGGGGCGATCCTGTCGATCATGCTGAACCCGGTGCTGTTTGCCCTGCTGGAAAAATACCTCGATAAAACCGAAACGCTGGAAGAGCAGACGCTCGAAGAGGCCATCGAAGAAGAGAAGCAGATCCCGGTTGATATTTGCAACCACGCTCTGCTGGTCGGCTTTGGCCGCGTGGGCAGCCTGCTCGGTGAAAAGCTGATGGCACAGGGCATTCCGCTGGTGGTGATTGAGACCTCACGCACCCGCGTCGACGAGCTGCGCGAGCGCGGTATTCGTGCGGTGCTGGGCAATGCGGCGAACGAAGAGATCATGAATCTGGCGCATCTGGACTGCGCCCGCTGGCTGCTGCTGACCATTCCTAACGGCTATGAAGCGGGTGAGATTGTGGCTTCCGCACGCGCGAAGTGCCCAACAATTGAGATTATCGCCCGGGCGCACTATGACGACGAGGTGGAGTACATTACCGAGCGCGGTGCAGATAAGGTGGTGATGGGCGAGCGCGAGATTGCTAACACGATGCTGACGCTGCTGGAAAAACCGCCGGTTGAAGAGGCGGTGACGGGGTAAGTTTGGTGCGGTCTGATGCCCTCACCCTGGCCCTCTCCCACGGGGAGAGGGAACAAACATTAAAAAAGGCAACTTACGTTGCCTTTTTACATTTACCGATCCCAATAAGCCTCTTCGAGGCTGTCTTCCCGTTCCGGCAGACCACGCGTTAAGCGCGGTGAGTGCTGGTTCAATACCTGATAGCTCACGCGGTTGGCGTACTTACACACCTGCGCCAGCGACGAATAGGTCAGCCAGCTGAATTTGTGCTTGCTGGAGTTCGGCACGTTGGTTTTGTGGTAGGCGTTAGCGGTGATGTCGTGCAGCAGCGCGGCCAGCGCGCCGTCGCCCGCGCCGTTGGTGTTCATGATCTTCTCCGGACCACCCATATATGGCGCGATGTGAGAGTAGATCCGCAGCGGGTTGATGCAATCCTGATGGCGCATACCGCGGCTGAACTCGTACTGGTTAAACTCGGCAATCGCGCCGGGCAGCAGCGGGTGCTGGGTCTTGCGTTTGCTCTCTTCCTCCGTGAAGCCGGCCATATACAGCCCAACCGGGCCCGCGGTGCAGAGCACCAGGTCCACCCAGTCCAGCGCTTTATCAGATGCCAGCAGCGGATCGCTTTCACCGGTCAGCGCTTCGGCCTCCTCTTCGTTCATCGCCAGAATCGAGACGTGCTCTTTCAGGAAGGCCTGCCACCACTCCGGGTTATCGGCGATAACGAATTTCGTGCCCAGCGTCAGAACGACGGGCACGTTGTATTTCTTCGCGTACTCAATCGCCTTCATGGTCGCGTCGGGCATGGGCTCGCCCGGCTTGCAGCGCACCAGGTAGGAGGTCAGCACCAGCGCCGAGGCGCCCGCGATCACCTCTTCCGGAATACTCTCGGCGCGCAGCTTGTTCATGTGGCCGGGGCTGATGGCAAAGGTACGCTCGCCGGACTCACCGATCAGCGTGAAGCAGCGGCCAATCGGCCCGTCAACGCCCTGCAGGTAGTTCAGATCGGTACGGCTGGAGGTGTTGCAGAGATAGCGGTAGGCATAGCCACCAATTTCGATATTGCTGCACATCACGCCGAGCAGCACCGAGCGGTCGTCTGCCAGCACGGAGTAGTTGTGCATGGTATTGCCGATGGTGCCACCGGCGAACTGATGGGTAATCAGGTTTTCGCGCACCAGCTCCTGGTACAGCGCTTCGGCAACGTCGTCTTCAATCACCAGCGAATGTCCGGCGCTCAGACCGTAACGGGCGACAAACGCATCATCCACTTTGGCTTCAATGTCCACCAGCGTCTGATCGATACCGACGACCCACGCCGCGCTGGTTTCATTTTCTGGCTGGATTTGCTGCAGGAGCGGATCGCGGGCATCGACGGGGAAGTAGTGTTTGGATTTGCGTTTACCGGGAAATTTCATGGTCTGAACTGTACGAAGAATATGGGCCGGGAATGGTAGCACAAACCCGGCCCGGAGTGCGATCAGCGGCTGTTCGTCACCAGCGAGACCATCATGTCGATATGCTCAGGCGAGTCGTTAAGCGCCGGAATGTACTCGTACTTTTCGCCGCCAGCCTCCAGGAAAAATTCCCGATTTTGCACCGCGATCTCCTCCAGCGTTTCCAGACAGTCTGCCGAGAAGCCCGGCGACATCACCTGAATATGCTTCACGCCCTTCTCGCCGAGCATTTTGAGGGTTTCATCGGTGTACGGCGTCAACCACGGCTCGCGGCCGAAGCGCGACTGGAAGGTCATCATCACCTTCTCCGGCGGCAGGCCAAGGGCGGAGACCAGCTCGCGCGTGGTATCGCGGCAGCGCTGGGGGTAATCATCCCCTTCGTTAGCGAAACGCTGAGGGATCCCGTGATAGGAAAGCAGCAGCAGATCCGGCTCGCCGTGCTTTTCAAACGACGCGCGCGCGCTGTTGGCAAGCGCCTTGATGTAGAGATCGTTATCCGCGTAGTCGCGAATAAAGGTCACGCCCGGAATGCGGCGGCGGGTCGCCAGAATGCGGGCCAGCTCGTCCCAGACGGCGGCCACCGTCGAGCAGGAGTACTGCGGGTAGAGCGCCAGCACGACGATATGGTCCACGCCCTGCGCCAGCAGGGATTCTACCGCGCTTTCCAGGGAGGGTTTGCCGTAGCTCATGCCGAGCGCGACGGGCATATCCGGCAGGCGGGCGGCCAGCGCTTTTTCCTGACGACGGCTGTAAACCATTAGCGGCGAGCCCTCTTTCATCCACACGGACTGATAGAGTTTGGCGACGCGCGGAGAACGAATCGGCAGAATGACGCCACGCAGCAGAGGCCACCACAGCAGTCTCGGGAAATCCACGACGCGCGTGTCGCTTAAAAACTGTCGCAGGTAGCGTTTTACCGCGTCTGATGTAGGTGCTTCTGGGGTGCCCAGATTGGCAAGCAGGATGCCGGTTTTCGCCTGACTCATTCACGCCTCTTAACCATTTGATAGGTTGTCAATTGTAGCGGAAATGCGTTTAAACGAAACCCATTGCTGTAATAGGTAAGATGAGAATATTTCTCACCCGGAGGGCCCGGGTGAGAGAAATGCGATTAGCCGAGGATTTTTTCCAGCTCTGCACGTACGTCAGCCACGGCTTTGGTGCCGTCAACTTTAGCGTATTTGGTGTTACCCGCCTGCGCTTCTTTGGTATAGTAGCCGATCAGCGGCGCGGTCATCTGATGGTATTCCACCAGGCGCTTGCGCACGGTCTCTTCCTGATCGTCTTTACGGGTGGTCAGCTCTTCGCCGGTCACGTCGTCTTTGCCTTCAACCTTAGGCGGGTTGAATTTGATGTGGTAAACGCGGCCAGAAGCAGCGTGTACGCGACGACCAACGATACGGTCAACGATCAGCTCGTCCGGTACGTCGAACTCCAGAACGTAGTCCACGTTGATGCCCGCTTCTTTCATGGCGTCAGCCTGAGGAATGGTGCGTGGGAAGCCGTCCAGCAGGAAACCGTTACGGCAGTCTTCCTGAGCAATGCGCTCTTTGACCAGAGCAATCACCAGCTCGTCGGTCACCAGCTTGCCTGCGTCCATGATGTCTTTCGCCTGTTTACCCAGCTCGGAGCCAGATTTAACAGCGGCGCGCAGCATATCACCGGTGGAGATTTGCGGAATACCGTATTTCTCCATGATGAACTGAGCCTGAGTTCCTTTACCCGCGCCCGGAGCGCCAAGCAGAATAATACGCATTGCGAAAATCCCCTCAAAAGTCGTTTCAATTTTTCAAAAGCGCTAAACAATACCACCAGAACGGGCATCGCTCAAGGAAGGCAGGAAGGCTGAAACGGTTAACGGGGGGAGATTATTTGGGAGGGTGCGGTCTGGTGCCCTCACCCCGGCCCTCTCCCACGGGGAGAGGGAGAAGACCAGGGGAGGCGTGGTCAATTACGCCAGCAGCAGCGCATTCACACGTTTAATGAACAGGTTAGGATCTTCCAGCGTGCCGCGCTCGGCCAGCAGGGACTGATCCAGCAGCAGTTCAACCCACTCGGCAAAGCGGGCGTCGTCCTGGGTATCCGCTGCGCGTTTCACCAGCGGATGATCCGGATTAAGCTCAAAGATATATTTCACTTCCGGCATCGCCTGGCCCGCCGCCGCGAACAGTTTCGCCATCTGGGTGCCCATTTCGTCGGCATCGGTGGTGACGATGGCCGGGGTGTCGGTCAGACGGTGCGTGAAACGCACCTCTTTCACGCGGTCGCCCAGCAGGGTTTTCACGCGCTCAACGAACGGCTCCAGCGCCTTCTCGGCTTCTTTCGCGCTTTCGTCCACTTCATCCGCCAGCTTGTCGATGGACTCGTCGGCTTTGGCTACAGACTGGAAGGATTTACCGTCGAACTCGGTCAGGTAGTTCATCATCCACTCGTCGATGCGGTCAGAAAGCAGCAGCACTTCGATGCCTTTCTTGCGCAACAGCTCCAGGTGCGGGCTGCTCTTCGCCGCCGCGTAGCTGTCGGCGGTGATGTAGTAGATCTTCTCCTGCCCTTCTTTCATGCGGGAGACGTACTCTTCCAGCGACACGGTCTGCGCGGAGGAGTCGGTATGCGTTGAGGCGAAACGCAGCAGTTTGGCGATGGTTTCAACGTTCGCGGTGTCTTCTGCCGGGCCTTCTTTCAGCACCAGGCCGAACTGTTTCCAGAAGGTCTGATATTTTTCCGCATCGTCTTTCGCCAGTTTTTCCAGCATCTGCAGCGCACGTTTGGTCAGGGCGTTGCGCAAGTTACGGGTGACGGTGCTGTCCTGCAGAATTTCACGGGAGACGTTGAGCGGCAGATCGTTAGAATCGATCAGGCCGCGCACAAAGCGCAGGTAGTTCGGCATGAACTGCTCGGCGTCGTCCATGATAAAGACGCGCTGCACGTACAGCTTCAGACCGTGCTTGTGATCGCGGTTCCACATGTCCCACGGCGCCTGTGCCGGGATGTACAGCAGGCTGGTGTACTCCTGCTTACCTTCCACACGGTTGTGGCTCCAGGTCAGCGGGTCGGTAAAATCGTGGGCGATGTGCTTGTAGAATTCGTTGTACTCGTCGTCTTTAATTTCAGACTTGTTGCGCGTCCACAGCGCCTGCGCCTTGTTGATCTTCTCCCAGGAAACCACGTTTTCACCGTCTTTCTCTTCCTGTTTTTCAATCTCGACCGGCAGGGCAATGTGGTCGGAATATTTGCTGATGATGGAGCGCACGCGCCAGTCGTTCAGGAAATCGTCTTCGCCTTCGCGCAGGTGCAGGGTGATTTCGGTACCGCGATCCGCTTTGGTGATGTCATCAACGGTATATTCGCCTTCCCCTTTGGACTCCCACAGCACGCCGTTTTCAGCGCTGTCGCCCGCCGCACGGGTACGGACGGTGACTTTGTCCGCCACGATGAACGCCGAGTAGAAACCGACGCCGAACTGGCCGATGAGCTGGCTGTCTTTCGCCTGGTCCGAGCCCATGGACTCGAGGAACGCTTTGGTGCCGGATTTGGCGATGGTGCCGAGGTGGTCGATCACCTCGTCGCGGTTCATCCCGATGCCGTTATCGGCGATGGTCAGGGTGCGGTTCTCCTTATTGAACGAGACGCGCACGCGCAGCTCGCCGTCGCCTTCGTACAGATCCGGGTTAGACAGCGCGCGGAAGCGCAGCTTGTCCGCCGCATCGGATGCGTTGGAAATCAGCTCACGCAGGAAAATTTCTTTGTTGGAATACAGGGAATGGATCATCAGGTGCAGAAGCTGTTTTACTTC
The DNA here is from genome assembly GCF_026420145.1 of Enterobacter pseudoroggenkampii. Lineage (NCBI taxonomy): Bacteria > Pseudomonadati > Pseudomonadota > Gammaproteobacteria > Enterobacterales > Enterobacteriaceae > Enterobacter > Enterobacter pseudoroggenkampii. The sequence continues at coordinate 189,026 of NZ_JAPMLV010000001.1, read as the reverse complement.
TGACTGGAAACCACGGGTTTCTTGTCCTTTCATCTATGTCGACCTCAACAATGCCATTTAATGGGGTTTTAAAACGTTGAGTGAGAGATGGGGATAAGGGGGGAAATTTTCAAGCGGAGGCCGCGCGCGCAGCCTCCGTTTGGTCAGAAAATAATCTTGTGACGCCCGGCCAGAGAGTGCGACAGCGTGGTGCCGTCCACCATCTCCAGCTCGCCGCCCACCGGCACGCCATGGGCGATGCGGCTGGCGTCAACGCCGTACTGCGAGCACAGCTCGGCGATGTAGTTGGCGGTTGCCTCCCCTTCCACCGTCGGGTTGGTGGCGAGGATCACCTCTTTGATGGTTTCGGACTCAAGACGCTGTTCAAGGCGGTCAAGACCGATATCATCCGGACCAATACCGTCCAGCGGGGAGAGATGCCCCATCAGCACGAAGTAGCGGCCGGAAAACTGCCCGGTTTGTTCGATGGCGTAGATGTCCGCCGGACTCTCCACCACGCAAATCTGACCGTTTTCCTGACGACGCGGGTTCGTACAGATGTTACACACGTCCTGCTCGGTAAAGGTACGGCAGTCCGCACAGTGACCAATTTCTGACATGGCGCGGGTCAGAGCCTGCGCCAGGCGCATCCCGCCGCTGCGGTCGCGCTGCAATAGCGTAAACGCCATGCGCTGCGCCGACTTCGGGCCAACGCCCGGCAGGCAGCGCAGTGCTTCCATTAACTGCGTGAGCAGCGGACTGGTTTGCATCAGAATGGCATCTTGAAGCCAGGCGGCAGCTGCATACCGCTGGAAACAGAAGCCATTTTCTCTTTCTGAGTTTCGTCGATACGGCGAGCGGCATCGTTAAACGCGGCTGCAACCAGATCTTCCAGCATCTCTTTGTCGTCTTCGAGCAGGCTTGGGTCGATTTCCACGCGACGGCAGTTGTGCGCACCGTTGATGGTCACTTTGACCAGACCGGCACCGGACTCACCCGTGACTTCCAGCTGAGCGATCTCTTCCTGCATCTTCTGCATTTTTTCCTGCATCTGCTGAGCCTGCTTCATCAGGCCACCCAGACCGCCTTTTCCACCAAACATAGGCTTCTCTCTTTTTCACGTTTAAGGATTACAACCGTAAGTCAGACTCACGATCAAATGGGGCGAATACTCTCTTCATCCAGATCGGCGTCGAAGAACCGGCGCAGGGTCTGAATGTTGTTATCCGCAATAATCGCCTCGCGCGCCTGCGCGAGCTTTTCTTCATAAATGGCCTGGCGCCACTCGAGCGGCGTTTTCACTGCCGGATTATCATCTTCAATGATAGTCAATTCAACCGGCGCGCCCTGTAATGTGGCGAGCGCCTCGGCCAGCGCCTTTTGCGCGCCAGGAGAATTGAGGTGTCGCTGGCCCGGACGCAGGTGCAGACGCACCTGATTGCCGTCCTGCTCTTTCCAGGCGTTCAGCGCGACCTGCTCCACCAGCTTCGGCAACTGGAGTTTGCTGACCTCAGCGGCCCAGGCGTCGCGCGCAATGGACTCTTCGGCAAGCTTCGCGGAAAGCTCCGGCGTTTTCTCATGCTCCAGCGCCTTTTTCAGCGCTTTCGGCGTGGCGACCTCTTCCTTCACCTCTTCGGTGATGGTGGTTGCCTTCCAGCGGTAAGCCTCTTCTTTCACCGGGGCTTTCTGCTCGAGCGCGGACGGTGCCGGACGCGACTGTACGCGCTCCGTTACCGAGGCCAGTCGTTCAAGCGCGGCGTTGTTAACCGGCCGCGCTCTTCCTGGCGCTGCCGGTTCACTCTTTTTTGGTTTGGTTACTCCCTGGGCACGCTGCAGCTGGCTGCGTGCGGCAAGCACCGAACTGGTGGCATCCGACAGCGGCACGTTTTGCTGCGGTGGCGGCGTCGGCTGCTGTGGTACCTGCTGCGGCGACATCACAGCCGTAGGGGCGACCGGCGCGAAAGACTGCCGCGGCACTTCCGGCTCCGACAATGGCATGCGCGGGTGGAACGCCAGCGCGCGCAGCAGCGTCATTTCAACGCCCATACGCGGATCCGGCGCGAACGGTAACTCTTTGCGGCCAATCAGCAGCGTCTGGTAGTACAGCTGCACGTCGGCAGGCGGCACGGTGCGGGCAAGTTCACGCATCCGCTGTTCAATGGTCGCCATATCCGCACCAATGGCGGAGGGAGAAAGCTGCAGCATAGCCACGCGGTGCAGCAGGCTGAGCATCTCAACCAGCAGCCCTTCCCACTCAATACCCCGGGCAGCGGCGGCATTCACCTGCGACATCACGCGTTCGCCGTTGGCGGCAATCATCGCTTCGATAAGCGACAGCGCCTGATCGTCATCCAGCGTGCCGAGCATGGTGCTGACCGCCTCGGTGGAGAGCTTGCCGTCACCGCTGGCAATCGCCTGGTCGGTCAGGCTGAGCGCATCACGCAGGCTGCCGTCCGCCGCGCGGGCCAGCAGCTGCAGGGCGCGCGGTTCGTGGACAATCTTCTCTTCATCAAGAATGTGCTCAAGCTGCGCACGGATCTGCTCGACGTCCAGTGCCTTCAGGTGGAACTGCAGGCAGCGCGATAAAATCGTGACCGGCAGCTTTTGCGGATCGGTGGTCGCCAGCAGGAACTTCACGTGCGCGGGCGGCTCTTCCAGCGTTTTCAGCAGAGCGTTAAAGCTGTGGCGCGACAGCATGTGCACTTCATCGATCAGGTAGACCTTGAAGCGGCCGCGCGCCGGGGCGTACTGCACGTTGTCGAGCAGGTCGCGGGTATCTTCCACTTTGGTGCGCGAGGCGGCGTCGATCTCGATCAGATCGACAAAACGCCCCTGTTCGATCTCCCGGCAGTTATCACACACGCCGCACGGCGTGGCGGTGATCCCGGTTTCGCAGTTGAGACCTTTTGCCAGCAAACGGGCAATAGAGGTCTTACCGACGCCGCGGGTGCCGGAAAAAAGATAGGCGTGATGGATGCGACCTAGCGACAAGCCGTTCGCCAGGGCCGTCAGCACATGTTCCTGACCGACAACGTCAGCAAAGGTTTGTGGTCGCCATTTACGGGCTAACACCTGATAACTCATGGGCAGGCTCTGCAACGCTGGAAGGTGAATTTATGGAGGGGAATGCTATCACAACCTCACCCATTGAGCGAGGTTGTGAAAACCGGGATTAGTGACCCGGGAAAGGCACCAGGCTGTAGCTGGTAATACCCTGTTTTTCCAGGCGCTGTTCACCGCCGAGATCGAACAGGTTGATGATGAAGGCCGCGTCGGTCACTTCCCCACCCAGACGGCGGATCAGCTTCACGGTCGCTTCAATGGTGCCGCCGGTCGCCAGCAGATCGTCAACCACCAGCACTTTGTCGCCAGGCTTGATCGCGTCAACGTGGATCTCCAGCTGATCGGTGCCGTACTCCAGCTCGTAGCTTTCTGCAATGGTTTCACGCGGCAGCTTGCGCGGCTTACGCACCGGCACAAAACCTACGCCCATCGCCAGCGCAACCGGTGCGCCAAACAGGAAGCCACGGGCTTCGGTACCTACTACTTTGGTGATCCCGGCGTTTTTATAACGCTCGACCAGCAGTTCAATGCTGAGCGCGTACGCTTTCGGGTCTTCCAGCAAGCTGGTGACATCACGGAAAAGAATGCCAGGCTTTGGATAGTCCTGGATGCTTTTGATGCTGTTTTTCAGATATTCAAGCTGCTGTGCAGTTGCGGTCATCGGTTTGTGCCTAAATGAAACAGTGTTACTCACGGCGCGCAACGGGTCGGCAAAGGTAACAATTGTTTAACCTTTAACCAGGCGCGCCTGTGCTCGAAAACGGTCGAATTTACTGGCTGTACGCAATAATTGCAACAGCCATGATAAGGCTTCAGTGCTTTTGTTGCTTTTCATCAACCACGGGGATCCGCCACATGAAGATAAGCAGGCAGGTCAGGATGACCAGCAGCAGGATCCGCACCCACATCATTTTCACCAGCCATAATGAAATGGCGAAGGTGATGAGGATCACCGCGATCGCGCGCGGCTTGGCGCCGGGCGGCATGGCCCGGTGTTTTTGCCAGTGCCGCAGATAGCCGCCAAACCATGAGCGATAGAGCAGCCAGTGGTGAAAACGCGGTGACGAGCGGGCGAAGCACCAGGCCGCCAGCAGGATAAACGGCGTGGTCGGCAGCAAGGGTAAAACCACACCCAGCGTGCCCAGCACTACCGCAAGCCAGCCAATGATGATTAAAATAGTACGCTGCATAATGCGAATCGTTATCAAACTGAACGGCTACTTTACCACTGGAGAGCGCCTTGAAAACAGCACTGCTTCTTGAGAGGCTGCAAAATCAGCTGATTGCTCTGCGGGAGCAGGCCACGCCGCTGATGGGGCACGCCACGCTGAAACCGCGCTTTGACCGGCAGCTTTTTCGTACCCGCAGCACCGTTACTCAGGATTACCTGGCTGAAGCGCAGACGAACCTCGACGAGCTTCGCCATGCGGTTGAGCATGAACAGCAGGAACAGGTGGCGTGGCTTGCGGCGCATCTCACCGAGCAGATCACCGCGCTGCATCGCGAAATCGCCGCCTGGCCGCTGCGCGCCTGGGACAGCGCCTCGCCGGGGCTCGGCAAATGGCAGCGCAAACGGCTGGAGAACCAGGAGTTTGAACGCCGACTGTTTGAGATGAAGCGCGAACGCGAGGTGCGCCTGAACAACAGCGAAACGCTGGAAGAGCAGCAGCTATTGATGCGCGAGATTAGCGCGCTGGAAGGACGCATCGTCCGCTGCCGTCAGGCGCTGGATGACATTGAACGCGTCATAGAACGTTTGACCCGTTAACAGGAGCCACACCCATGTCACTGGAAAATGCACCCGATGAGGTCAAGCTGGCCGTCGATTTGATTATGCTGCTGGAGAATCATGAGATCCCCGCCGGGACGGTGCTTAAGGCACTGGAGATTGTACGGCGGGATTTTGAGGGGAAACTTCCCCCTCACCCTAACCCTCTCCCACGGGGAGAGGGAAAATAGATTAAGCCGGAGTTGGGTCATCACCCTTAATGTCGCGCTTCACTTCCGTATGCTCATCACCTTTCTCGTTACGCAGGTGAACCTCAAGCTGGTTGAAGGCGATATTAATATCGTTTTCACGGCACAGACGATCGATAGAGCGGTTAAGCTCATCCACCGTGTAGCTGCGGTCACGCAGTTCACGCACGTATAAACGCAGCTCGTGATCCAGCGTACTCGGCCCAAAGGTGGTGAAGAAGACCGCCGGAGCCGGATCGTGCATCACTTTCGGATGCTCAGACGCCGCCTTCAGCAGCACCTCTTTCACCCTATCCAGATCCGATCCATAGGCCACGCCCAGGCGGATCACCACGCGCGTCACCGTATCCGAGAGCGACCAGTTGATCAGACGCTCGGTCACGAACGCTTTGTTCGGGATGATCACCTCTTTGCGATCGAAGTCGGTGATGGTGGTCGCACGAATACGGATCTTGCTGACCGTTCCCGAGAACGTGCCGATGGTGACGGTATCGCCGATACGTACCGGACGTTCGAACAGGATGATCAGGCCGGAGACAAAGTTACCGAAGATTTCCTGCAGGCCAAAACCAAGACCGACCGAGAGGGCGGCCGCCAGCCACTGCAGTTTATCCCACGAGACGCCAAGCGAACCAAAGACCGTCATCGCCCCAACAATAATGATCACGTAGTTGAGGATCGTCGTAATGGCGTAGGACGCCCCCTGGCGAAGATTCAGACGTGACAGGAGCAGCACTTCGAGCAGGCCTGGCAGGTTGCGGATCAGCGCCCAGGCCACCACCGACGACACCAGCGCAAACAGCAGGCTGCCCATGGTCACGCTTTTCATGACCGCCGCGCCCGCTTCGGTGCCGTTGTATTGCCAGAGGGTAATACTGTCGAGATAGGCGAAAACGGTAATAAGATCGGACCAGATAGCCCAGAACATCACCGCAAACAGGGCGATCATCACCAGCATGGTGATACGCAGCGTCTGCTGGTTAACCTGCTCCAGCGCGATGGTCGGCTCTTCCTGTGGCTCCGCGCCTTCGGCCCCCTCTTTCACCTGATGCTGACGACGCGCAATGGCACGGCGGTAGGCGATGCGGCGGGCCGCCACGCTCAGGCCGCGCAGTACGGTCTGATAGAGCAGGTTCCAGACGATCACCAGATAGACCGTTTCAATCCAGCGCCCGGACAGACGCAGCGTGGTATAGAAGTAGCCCGTTGCCGTCAGCACCATCAGCGCCAGCGGAATGATCGCCAGCACGGTCACGGTGGCCAGACGGATATTGTGGGACTCTTTATCACGCCAGCTGTCGCGGCACATCGGCCACATCAGGATCGCAATCAGCAGCAGGTTCAGCAGGATGACCAGCTGGCCCAGCACATCATCCATCAGATGCAGCGGGGAAAGCTCAGAAACAACCGACCAGAAGTGCAGCGGCAGGAGGGCCAAGCTGATGCGCACAATCTGGCGACGCCAGTGGCTGGTCAGCTGCGCAGGCATGTTGAAATGACGCACCGCCACGCCGTCTTTTTCCAGCACCTTCCAGCACACGCCAAACACCAGCCAGAACAGCGCCAGTTTTTTACTGAACGCCCACAGCAGATCGCTGACGTTGAGCTGCATGGTGAGCAGAATCAGGCCCACAGCCAGAATAATCAGGCACACCGGCAGGGCGCGAATGAGATCGATCAGAATCGCTTTTGGCGTATGAAGCTGGCTATCGTTACGCAGTTGCCCCACTTCGGAGGCCAGCTTCGCCTGGTATTTTTTCAGCCAGCCCAGACGCCAGCGGATCAGGCCAGCAATCAGCAGCAGCGGTAATCCCGCGAGCAAGGCAATCGTCACCGCAGGCCAGGCTTTCTCCCAGTTTACGGTGATCTTCATGCTCTTAATCTGCGTTTTCAGCGTCTCAGGGAAGGATTTAATCCAGTCCCAGTCCATCGGTTTGTTGCTGTTTACCCAGAAAATCTGCTGGGTCAGGATCTCCTGCAGACTTTTCGAGACGCTCACCAGCTGCTGCTGGTTGATTTGCAGGTTAATGGCCATCATCAGCTGGTTACCCAGCTGTTTGTTGAGCTGGTCCAGCAGCTCGCGACGCATATCGACGACCTGGAGCAGCGCGTCGTGCACTTCCGGGTTCACGTCGCTGGAATGGCCCTCTTCAATTTTGGCGACAAAGCTATCGCTCTGGAAAAGGGCATCGCGCTGCTGGTTGACGTCAAACTGTTCCAGACGCAAATCCGCGATGCGGTTGGTCATGTCTTCCAGCTCATCAGCGGACGGGAGCGTCTGCTGCTGCTGGTAGAGAATACGCGACAGCAGGAGGCTGCCCTTCAGGACCGCGATCTGCTCTTTGATGTTGCGCTCAGCCTGCAGCGCGCGATCCAGCCAGTTCTTCACTTTGATATTTTGCTGAACCAGTGAGTTACCCTTTTCCGTCGCCTGTATCAGGCGCTGGCTAAGCTGGTGGTTGGCGTCGAGCTCCTGTTTCACCAGTGGATTCGCCTGAATGCGGGCGGTCTCATCAGGCGATACGGCCTCCTGGGCGGTTTTTTCCGTCAGCGTCAGGCGCTTGCTGTTAACCGCCTCCTGCAACAGCTGAAGCTGGTGTTCAAGACGATTAATGTTGGCGGTGACGTAATCGCGCTGTTTTTGCAGGGTGTCCTGCAGCACCGTATTCCCTTCCAGACTTTTACGCTGCTGTTCGATTTGTGCATTGAGCAACGTCTGCTGAACCAGCAGCAGGGTTTGCTGGGTCGGGCGCAGCGTTCCCTCTCCCACCGTCGTGCCGTTCAGACGGTTACGGATCTGCTGCAGCTGCTGAGACGCGGAGTACATCAAGTTTTGCACGCGTTCCGGCTGGGTTTGCAGGGAGACAAGCTGGCTGTTATAGGTCGCGAGGTCGGACTGCGCGGTTTGCAGGTCGTCGAGCAGTTGCGCGACGCGCGACTCCAGCTGACGTAAAGAGAGCGTCGAGAGCGTCTTGCGCGTTTCGGTATCGTTATCGACGTCGCTCAGGGCGTTCAGTGATTCCGTCGCTTTGCGCATGTTTTCAGGAGCCTGCGCCACCTTCTGACGAAGCTGGGCGGTATCGGCTTTGACGCGTTCAATTTTATCCAGCGTTTCCAGCGTTTCCGTCAGATCCTGCTGGATGAGCTTATCCTGAGGAGAGAGCTCTTTTTGTTTGTTCAGCGCGTCGAGCTGCGACTGAACATCGCCACGCGAGGGAATGTCATTGCTGTTATCGGCGCGGGCCCAGGTCAGCGGCGCCGTGGCAAAGAAAAACAGCATCGCAAAGAGCAATGCAAAAACAGGATGTTGCGAGCGATTGATGGGCAGCATAGTTGTGAATGATGTCAGAAGATGACCGAAAATAGTCCGGCGTGAAGAATATCACGCTCGCCGGAAGCAGAATAGCGCGAACGTGAGCCTCTGAGATAAATCCTGGAAATGACTCAGGCAGTTAGCGACGGCGCGTCGCTGCGCAGCGACGGGCAGAGCTGTAGCATTTCCAGTAAAATCGCCACGTAGCTGCGGGCTTCCTCTTTGAGGTCAAAGGATTGCGGGGCAAACAGCCAGTTTTCCATCAGACCTGAAATGTAGCCGCGCATCAGGATAGCCGCCCGGCGGGTCAAGAGATTGGCCGGTAACAGCTTTGCCTGCATACACAGGTTCAGGTTCAGTTCGATACGGTCATAGCTTTCGAGGCTGAGGCTGCGTTGCGCCTGTTGCACCACCGCCATTTCGCCCACGAACTCGCATTTATGATAAATTATTTCCATCATTAATCTGCGACGTTCTTCAACTACCGTCGCTTCAAGGATATATACTAATATTTCTCTCATTACTGAGAGTGGATCATCAGGGAATTTTGCCCGATACTCACTCTCGAGATCGCTAATGCTGGACTCTGAAAGCTCCCAGATTTCACCGAACAGATCTGACTTATCTTTAAAATGCCAGTAAATCGCTCCCCGCGTCACACCGGCAGCCTGAGCAATTTGTGCCAGCGAGGTTGACGAAACACCCTGCTGAGAGAACAAACGTATTGCCACATCCAGAATGTGTTGTCGGGTTTCCAGCGCTTGTTGTTTAGTTTTTCGTGCCATAGGTGGGTGAATTTACAGGAGTCAGATTTACATACATTTGTGAATGTATGTACCATAGCATGACGATAATATAAACGCAGCAACGGGTTTTAGACTCAGGACCCTTGATCAATTTGAAATCGGACACTCGAGGTTTACATATGAACAAAAACAGAGGGTTAACGCCTCTGGCGGTCGTTCTGATGCTCTCAGGCAGCTTAGCGCTAACAGGATGTGACGACAAACCAGCTCAACAAGGAGCTCAGCAGGCGCCAGAAGTAGGCGTCGTGACGCTCAAATCTGAACCTCTACAAATCACCACCGAGTTACCAGGCCGTACAAATGCTTACCGCATTGCGGAAGTGCGTCCTCAGGTTAGTGGCATTATCCTGAAGCGTAACTTCACCGAAGGCGGTGATGTGAAGGCCGGTGAGTCTCTGTATCAGATTGATCCCGCAACCTATCAGGCAAATTATGAAAGCGCGAAAGGCGACCTGGCGAAAGCACAGGCCGCAGCAAAAATTGCCCAGCTGACGGTGAATCGTTATCAAAAACTGCTTGGTACCAAGTACATCAGCCAACAGGATTACGATACCGCCCTGGCAGATGCGCAGCAGGCTAACGCAGCCGTAGTGGCAGCCAAAGCGGCGGTCGAAACCGCGCGCATTAACCTGGCCTATACCAAAGTGACCTCCCCTATCAACGGTCGTATTGGTAAGTCTTCCGTCACGGAAGGGGCACTGGTGCAGAACGGTCAGACCACCGCGCTGGCGACCGTGCAGCAGCTTGATCCGATCTACGTTGACGTGACGCAGTCCAGCAACGATTTCCTGCGCCTGAAACAGGAGCTGGCTAACGGCACCCTGAAACAGGAAAACGGCAAAGCCAAAGTGGAGCTGATTACCAACGACGGTATCAAGTTCCCGCAGGAAGGTACGCTGGAATTCTCTGACGTGACGGTCGACCAGACCACCGGTTCCATCACCTTACGTGCGATTTTCCCGAACCCTGACAAAAACCTGCTACCAGGTATGTTCGTTCGCGCGCGTCTGGAAGAAGGAACGAATCCAACCGCCCTTCTGGTTCCACAGCAGGGTGTGACCCGTACGCCACGCGGCGATGCGAGCGCACTGGTTGTTGGAGCAGATGACAAAGTCGAAACGCGCAATATCACCGCCACCCAGGCGATTGGCGATAAATGGCTGGTGACGGAAGGTCTGAAAGATGGCGATCGCGTGATTGTTTCTGGTTTGCAAAAAGTTCGTCCTGGCGCGCAGGTTAAAGCACAGGAAGTGAAATCTGACGATAAACAACAAGCTTCGGCCGCTGGCCAGTCAGAACAAACCAAGTCTTAACTTAAACAGGAGCCGTTAAGACATGCCTAATTTCTTTATCGATCGCCCCATATTTGCGTGGGTGATCGCCATTATCATCATGCTGGCCGGGGGACTTGCGATCCTGAAGCTGCCTGTCGCGCAATATCCAACGATTGCGCCACCGGCGGTGACCATCTCCGCAACCTACCCTGGGGCTGATGCGAAAACGGTGCAGGACACCGTCACTCAGGTTATCGAACAGAACATGAACGGTATCGATAACCTGATGTACATGTCCTCAAACAGTGACTCTACCGGTACAGTTCAGATCACCCTGACCTTCCAGTCAGGTACGGATGCTGACATTGCGCAGGTTCAGGTACAGAACAAACTGCAGCTGGCGATGCCTTTGCTGCCGCAGGAAGTACAACAGCAGGGTGTGAGCGTCGAGAAATCGTCCAGCAGCTTCCTGATGGTTGTCGGCGTTATCAACACCAACGGCACCATGACGCAGGAGGATATTTCCGACTACGTGGGCGCCAATATGAAGGACGCCATCAGCCGTACTTCCGGTGTGGGTGACGTTCAGCTGTTCGGTTCTCAGTACGCAATGCGTATCTGGATGGATCCTAACAAGCTGAACAACTTCCAGCTGACCCCCGTTGACGTGATCAATGCGATTAAAGCGCAGAACGCCCAGGTGGCAGCCGGTCAGCTAGGTGGTACGCCGCCGGTGAAAGGCCAGCAGCTTAACGCCTCGATCATCGCGCAGACCCGTCTGACCTCTGCCGATGAGTTCAGCAAAATTCTGCTGAAAGTGAATCAGGACGGTTCCCAGGTTCGCCTGCGCGACGTGGCAAAAGTAGAGCTGGGCGGTGAGAACTACGACATCATCGCGAAGTTTAACGGTAAACCGGCTTCCGGTCTGGGTATCAAACTGGCGACAGGTGCTAACGCCCTGGACACCGCCACGGCGATCCGCGCAGAGCTGAAGAAAATGGAACCGTTCTTCCCGTCAGGTCTGAAAATCGTTTACCCGTACGACACCACGCCGTTCGTCAAAATTTCGATTCACGAAGTGGTTAAAACGCTGGTAGAAGCGATCATCCTGGTCTTCCTGGTGATGTACCTGTTCCTGCAAAACTTCCGCGCGACGCTTATCCCAACGATTGCCGTGCCGGTTGTTCTGCTCGGGACCTTTGCGATCCTGTCGATATTTGGCTACTCGATAAACACCCTGACGATGTTCGGGATGGTGCTCGCCATCGGCCTGCTGGTGGATGACGCCATCGTGGTGGTAGAGAACGTCGAGCGCGTGATGGCGGAAGAAGGTCTTCCGCCGAAGGAAGCGACCCGTAAATCAATGGGCCAGATCCAGGGCGCGCTGGTCGGTATCGCGATGGTGCTGTCTGCGGTATTTATCCCGATGGCCTTCTTCGGGGGCTCTACCGGTGCGATTTACCGTCAGTTCTCGATTACCATCGTTTCCGCGATGGCGCTGTCGGTGCTGGTCGCGTTGATCCTGACGCCTGCGCTGTGTGCCACCATGCTGAAGCCGATTCAGAAAGGCGGTCACGGCGAGCATAAAGGGTTCTTCGGCTGGTTTAACCGCATGTTTGACAAGAGTACGCACCACTACACCGACAGCGTGGGCAACATCCTGCGCAGCACCGGTCGTTACCTGCTGCTCTATATCATCATCGTGGTGGGGATGGCGTTCCTGTTCGTTCGTCTGCCAAGCTCGTTCCTGCCGGATGAAGACCAGGGCGTGTTCCTGACAATGGCACAGCTTCCTGCGGGTGCGTCGCAAGAGCGAACCCAGAAAGTGCTGGACGAAGTGACGGACTACTACCTCACCAAAGAGAAAGACAACGTTGAATCCGTGTTTGCAGTTAACGGCTTTGGCTTTGCGGGTCGTGGTCAGAACACCGGTATTGCCTTCGTTTCTCTGAAAGACTGGTCTGAACGTCCGGGCAAAGAGAACAAGGTTGAAGCCATTACCGGCCGTGCGATGGGCACCTTCTCGCAGATTAAAGATGCGATGGTCTTCGCCTTCAACCTGCCAGCGATTGTTGAACTGGGTACCGCGACCGGCTTCGACTTCCAGCTGATTGACCAGGGCGGTCTGGGTCACGAAAAACTGACGCAGGCGCGTAACCAGCTGTTTGGCGAAGTGGCTAAGCACCCTGACCTGCTGGTCGGCGTGCGTCCGAACGGCCTGGAAGATACGCCGCAGTACAAAATCGACATCGACCAGGAGAAAGCTCAGGCGCTGGGCGTATCCATCAGTGACATTAATACCACGCTGGGCGCCGCCTGGGGCGGTAGCTACGTTAACGACTTCATCGACCGCGGTCGCGTGAAGAAAGTGTACGTGATGTCCGAGGCGCAATACCGTATGTTGCCAAACGATATCAACAGCTGGTTCGTGCGCGGCAGCAATGGTCAGATGGTACCGTTCTCGGCGTTCTCAACGTCTCGCTGGGAATACGGTTCGCCGCGTCTGGAACGCTATAACGGTCTGCCATCGATGGAGATCCTGGGTCAGGCCGCGCCGGGCCGAAGCACCGGTGAAGCCATGAACCTGATGGAAGAGCTGGCGAGCAAACTGCCTTCGGGGATCGGCTACGACTGGACCGGTATGTCCTATCAGGAACGTCTGTCCGGAAACCAGGCCCCTGCCCTGTACGCGATTTCACTGATCGTCGTCTTCCTGTGTCTGGCAGCGCTGTACGAGAGCTGGTCAATTCCGTTCTCCGTTATGCTGGTGGTACCGCTTGGGGTTATCGGTGCGCTGCTTGCGGCAACGTTCCGTGGACTGACCAACGACGTGTACTTCCAGGTAGGCCTGCTGACAACCATTGGCTTGTCGGCGAAGAACGCGATACTTATCGTTGAATTCGCCAAAGATCTGATGGAGAAAGAAGGTAAAGGTCTGATTGAGGCGACGCTTGAGGCTGTTCGTATGCGTCTGCGCCCAATCCTGATGACATCACTGGCGTTTATCCTCGGCGTACTGCCGCTGGTAATCAGCTCCGGTGCTGGCTCCGGTGCGCAGAACGCGGTTGGTACAGGCGTTATGGGTGGTATGGTTACCGCAACCGTACTCGCTATCTTCTTCGTACCGGTGTTCTTCGTGGTGGTTCGCCGCCGCTTCAGCCGGAAAAATGAGGATATTGAACACACGCATTCGGTAGAACCTCACTGATACCGGTTTCACATGATAAAAAGGCCGCATTAGCGGCCTTTTTCATTTTCAGAAAAAATCATAAATTACGCTTATTGTGGTTCTATTTATTTTCTGCCATCTTAAATAGACATATCATAATTAACTGATAACTTAATCGGTGAATTCAGGATTTTTTTAATTTCATTTCTCCGCTTAAGTTATTAGGAATATTCCTAATAAGAAGTTCTTACAAAGATAAGTCTGAATCTGAACTTTTCTCATCATTTTGCTAAGCCGATGAAACGTAAGGAAGCGATAAAGCACCCTCGTTAATTTGGATAAAAAGTTGAGTCCGGGATGACCATTTGCGTACTTGCTCGCATGTCTGCGGTTTTATTTGTAATTTTTCGTAATCGCGCGATGAAATCCAGGAAGGAGTGGCTTATAGTTAGGTTATCAGGAACACAGCACTCATGTAGCTAAGTCAGTTGTATCCATCCCGACAATGTTGTTCGGTGAGTAAGAAATCACTCAGAAGGGGATGCGCTATGGACGAGTACTCGCCAAAAAGGCATGATATCGCGCAGTTGAAATTTCTCTGCGAATCCTTGTACCATGACTGCCTTGCCAACCTTGATGAAAGCAACCATGGCTGGGTAAACGACCCAACGTCTGCTATCAATTTACAGTTGAATGAGCTGATAGAGCATATCGCAACCTTCGCACTTAATTATAAAATTAAGTACAATGAAGATAATAAGCTCATTGAGCAAATTGATGAATACCTGGACGACACCTTTATGTTGTTCAGCAGTTACGGCATTAACGCCCAGGATTTGCAAAAATGGCGTAAATCGGGGAACCGGCTATTCCGCTGTTTCGTCAACGTGAGCAGAGCTAACCCGGTTAGTCTTTCCTGTTAAAATTATTACAATTACTAAGGTGAATTTATGTCTGATAAACCACTCACAAAAGTCGATTATTTGATGCGCTTACGACGTTGTCAGTCAATTGACACGCTTGAGCGCGTCATTGAAAAGAATAAATACGAGCTTTCGGATAATGAGCTGGCGGTATTTTATTCAGCCGCTGACCATCGTCTTGCCGAGCTGACAATGAATAAGCTGTATGACAAAATCCCTACTTCTGTGTGGAAATTTGTCCGTTAATCTTTGAAGGGTGTCTGTAGAGTTCTACGCCTCGTTCTCAGTATTTACCTATCCCGTTATGCTCCCTGTGCCCAGGCCAGGTCTCCGCGTAAAACGTGTTTTTCAGCAGCAATGTTGTGACGCCAGTCACATCGGCTTTTCGGGAACGTTCCCCTCCTGGCCTGTTCAGATTACCCTGCGGTAATCACATCCAGCGAGGTTTCCAATGAGCTTAGAAAAACAGAAGATGATTGCCGGTGAACATTATCGTCCCGGCGATGAGACGTTACGGGCCGACCGACTGCGAGCCCGCCATCTGGTCTATCGCTATAACCACACCGCACCTGATGAAAAAACAGAACGCCAGAACATTCTGGCGGAACTTCTGGGACAAAGCGAAGGCGCTTATATAGAACCGAGTTTCCGCTGCGACTATGGATATAACATTTATCTGGGCAAAAACTTTTACGCTAACTTCGACTGTGTAATGCTGGATGTCTGCCCTGTTCATATTGGCGATAACTGCATGCTCGCGCCGGGTGTTCATATTTATACGGCAACCCACCCGCTGGATGCGGAGGAACGCAATAGCGGCGTGGAGTTTGGAAAACCTGTCAGCATTGGCGATAACGTCTGGATTGGTGGCCGGGCGGTCATTAACCCTGGCGTCACTATTGGTGATAATGTCGTGGTGGCCTCCGGCGCCGTCGTGACGAAAGACGTCCCGGCTAACGTCGTCGTTGGCGGCAACCCGGCCAAAATCATTAAAACGCTGTGAGGTTACGGGGAGCCAACTGTTATGGTCTTTTAGCGCCAGACTGTTACTTTTTTCAGCCTGATGGCTCCCCTAAAATTGGCAGACACCCTGTATTGTCAACTCTCATGAAGGCAAAAAATGACCGAGATACAGCGCCTGCTTACCGCCACCATCGACGATCTTAACCTCCGCGAAAAGCGCGACAATCGCCCACGCTTTAGCATTAGCTTTATTCGCAAACATCCTGGACTGTTTGTCGCCATGTATGCCGCCTGGCTGGCGACGCTTATTGTAATGCTGACATCCGAAACGCTGGTGGACTCCGTCTGGCTGCTGGTTGTACTGTTTGTCGTCTTTAACGCCTTTTTCTTTTTCGACGTGAATCCGCGCTACCGTTACGAAGATATCGACGTGCTCGATTTCCGGGTCTGCTACAACGGCGAATGGTACAACACGCGTTTCGTGCCAGCGGAACTGATCGAAAACATCCTGCACTCTCCGGCGGTTGAAGCCGGGCAAAAAGAGAAGCTGCAGAAAATGGTCTCCACCAAAGGACAACTCTCTTTCTATGATGTCTTTAGCCTTTCCCGCCCTGCTGCTGCGTGATGAGCGCCTGCAGACGTCGGATCCCCGAGGCAAACTGAGAAGCAGAGGTATTGCCGTAACCTAAAACCAGACCGGTTTGCCCCTGCTTCGCCTCCAGGTAGTACCCGCTCAGTGCAGCGGGTGCCAGTTGAAACGCCCTCGCCTGCTCCACCAGTTTCTGGTCATCAATATTGTCTATCGCCAGCGTCAGATGCATCCCGCCTTCACCGGCCAGAATACGGTGCGGCGCATGAAGCTCTGCGCCCAGCACCTCCCGCAGTTGGCGATAGCGTTTACGGTAGAGCCGACGCATGGCGGCAAGATGGCGAGCGTAATGACCGTCCTCAATGAACAGCGCCAGCGTGCGCTGTTCGGCACGGTGCCCACCGCGCAACAGCGAGCCGATGGCCGGGCGAGCCGCTTTCGCCAGCGCTGGCGGTAACACCATAAATCCCATCCGGAGCGACGGAAACAGCGTTTTACTGAACGTCCCCAGATACACAACGGGCGCATTGTTGACCATTCCCAGCATCGCCGGTACGGGCTCACCGGCATAACGGAACTCGCTGTCGTAATCATCTTCAATGATCCACGCGTTGTGCTGCCGGGCGAGCTCCAGCAGCGCCAGCCGCCGCCGCGCGCTGAGCACGCTCCCGTAAGGGAACTGGTGCGAAGGTGAGGTAAAAATCAGTGAGGGTGCAGGCGCATCCAGCCCTTCCCAGCACATTCCCTCGTCATCAACCGGTATTCCCGTCATTGCCAGGCCGGTTTTAACAAACGCGCTTTTTGCCCCGCTATAGCCGGGGTTTTCTACCCAGGCGATATCCCCCGGCTCGCTCAACAGCATCGTACACTGGTTGACGCCTTCAAGCGCGCCTTCGGTTATCACAATCTGGCTGGCGTCGCAGTCAATACCCCGGGACAGGGCGAGATGTCGGGCAATCGCGGCCCGCAGCGACGGCTCGCCGGCCGGGTCGCCATACCCTAGCAGAGCATTTCCCTCCTCCCGCATCACGCGATCGTACAGTCGCCGCCACAGCGGCAGCGGAAAATAGTTGATGGCCGGCGTGCCTGGGGTAAACGCCAGAACAGGCGTGTCCCGGGGCACTGGCGCAGGCAGCAGCCCGACCCGTTTTGCGAGCGCGATGGCAGGGTCCGGCATTGTCCGGGTGACGGAACGGTGAGCTAACTGTGCCACCCGCGTTCCCTGGCGATTACGCTGCAAATACCCTTCGAGAGTGAGCTGGTCCAGCGCCGCATTGACGGTATTCCGGGAAAGGGAGAGCTGCTGAGCAAGCGTTCGCGAACCGGAAAGCTGGCTGCCGGATCGTAGCCTTCCGCACACTATGGCCTCCCGCAGAGCAAGGTAGAGCGCGCGCTGGAGCGTCTCTTCCCCGCGTGTTTTCAGGGCTGCATGGAGCAAGGTATAAAATTCATCACCCGGTATATTCATCTCGCCTCCTCGTGGAACCATCAAAACATAGCGCAGTGGTTCTTTTTAAGGAACCAGCAATTCACTAGTCTGAAGTTCTTTTCAACGTCACGGAAATTAAGATGAAGACATTCAATCAGTTCGGACAGCCGGTGGGCGAAGCGCTTACCGACTGGCAACCCCGTCAGCACCCGTCCCGGGTGGTCCTTCAGGGTCACTATTGTCGGCTTGAGCCGCTGCGCGTGGAGCATGCCCAGGCGCTGTTCTCTGCGTATTCCCTGGCCGAAGATACCCGCAGCTGGACGTGGCTACTGCGTGAACCCGATGCCACCGCAGAGGAGTTTGCCGAATGGGTGGCGAGCGTAAGTGAGTTATCCGATCCCATCCACTTTACCGTGATGGATAACCGGACTCAGTCCCCCGTTGGAACGCTGTCTCTGATGCGGATCGATCCTAAAAACGGGGTCGTGGAAGTGGGGCACGTTCACTTCTCTCCCCTGTTAAGCCGCACGCCAATGTCGACAGAGGCGCAATATCTGCTGATGCGGTATGTGTTCGATACCCTGGGCTACCGGCGTTATGAGTGGAAGTGCAATAGCCTGAACGAACCTTCCCGCAAAGCCGCCCTGCGCCTGGGTTTTCAGTTTGAGGGGCGCTTTCGCCAGGCGCTGGTGATAAAAGGCCACAACCGGGATACCGACTGGTTTTCGATTCTCGATAAAGAGTGGCCGACGCTGGCGAACGCCTTTGAACGCTGGCTTGCCACCGACAATTTTACTGCCGATGGCAAACAGAAAAGATCCCTGGAAAGCTGGCGAGAAACGCGCGTCTAGCGTCTTTTTTTACGTCCCTGAACCGCCTTAAAGCGCGGATTGGATTTGCAAATCACGTATAAGCGTCCCTTGCGTTTGACTATCTGGCAATCCGGGTGACGCTGCTTTGCACTGCGTAATGAGTTAAGTACCTGCATGGTTAGCCCCGCTTCGCATTGAGAAAGCCGCCAAAACGCTTGCGGAAGCGCGCTGCGCTACCGTCCGTGGAGAACGTTTTCTGCTTACCGGTATAAAACGGGTGCGATTTTGAAGAAACCTCGATGGTGATATACGGATATGTTTCACCGTCGAGTTCAATTTCGCGGTCGGTCTTAATGGTTGAGCCAACCTTGAAGTATTCATTCGCGCTGGTGTCGTGGAAGACCACGGTGCGATAGGCTGGATGGATATTGGGTTTCATCGTCAATCCTTTATGTTTTGTTATAACATAACAAAATAATATCCAGGACAGGTTCTAAAAACAACCCCTTCCTTCTGACGATATTTTCTGGTTTACCTGAGATAAAATGAAAACCAGGCCATCCACGTGCTATAACTATATCATTTCGCGGTAAAATCTTTCTCTTCAGGCAGGGAACTCAGTGCTCAGGAACGGGTATACGAGGAAGGACACGACAGCATGAAAACCCGACATCTGGTCAGTCTGGTGACTGGCGTACTTATCTTTTCCGTGCTGGTCCCCATTTGCCTGAGCATCTGGCTGGCCCATCGCCAGGCGGAAGATAAATTTGTCGATGCGCTGGAAAACTATGCCTCACGTGTGCTGATACGCACCGACAAGGTCGTGGATCAGGCGAAAGAAGCGCTTAATCATCTGCAGGCCTTTGAGGGCGTGCCGTGCAGCCCGTTGCAGTTAAGGGAGATGCGACGGGTCGCTTTCTCGTGGCGATACGTTCAGGAAGTGATTTATATCGACAACCTCAGGCCGCTCTGCTCCTCTCTTGAGCAAACCAGCCATGCGGCCCCTTTCCCCCCGCCGATGCGCATTACCGAAGACGGTTACAGCGCATGGCTGACCACGCAAAACGATCTTGGGTTTCATCGCTACATGGCGGTGCTGGGGCAAGGTCATTACCTTGTCCTGGTCGATCCGGCCTCACTGGTGGATGTCATCCCTTTCGGCGAGATAGCGATTGATGCAGCCCTTGTTGGAAGCACAACACACCGTATCTTCGCCAGCAGCAATACACTCGATCCGCATATCCGTGACATGATCAAAGGTCAGGAGATGACCAGCATACAGTACGACGGTTCAATGTACGTTATGAAGCCTGTACCAGAACTGGGGTTTACCGTTGTCGCATGGGCTACGCTCAAACCGCTGGCGGAAACCTGGCACCGGCAGCTGCTTTTATGGCTCCCCTTCGGCGTCCTGATAAGCCTGCTTGCCGCGCTCTTTGTCCTGCGGATACTGCGTCGCATTCAGTCGCCGCGCAACCGCCTGCTCGACGCCATTAACAGCCGCGATTTTGTGGTTCACTATCAGCCCATCGTGGCGCTGTGTAGCGGAAAAATTGTCGGCGCAGAAGCGCTGACGCGCTGGCCGCAGCCGGACGGAAGCAGCCTCTCGCCTGATATTTTTATTCCTCTTGCCGAGCAAACCGGGCTTATCTCCCAGCTGACGCAGCTCGTTATCGAAAAAGTGTTCGAGGATATGGGCAACTGGCTGCACCTTCACCCCGATCAGCATATCTCCATCAACCTCGCCCCCGCCGATTTAACCTCCGGCACGCTGCCACCGCTGATGAGTCACTTGCTGAACAAATGGAAGGTCCACCCGAGCCAAATCGCCCTTGAGGTCACCGAGCGCGGCTTTGCCGATCCAAAAATCAGCGCGCCGGCTATCGCCGCATTCCGTCGTTCGGGGCACCCTGTCTATATAGATGATTTTGGTACGGGCTATTCCAGCCTGAGCTACCTGCAGGATCTGGATGTCGACACGCTAAAAATTGATAAATCGTTCGTGGATGCGCTGGAGTACAAAAACGTGACGCCGCACATTATTGAAATGGCGAAGTCGCTGCAGCTGGCGATGGTTGCGGAAGGCGTCGAGACCGCCGGTCAGCTCGCCTGGCTGCACCAGCACGGCGTGCAGTACGGACAGGGCTGGTACTACAGCAAAGCGCTGCCGAAAATGGAATTTATCCTTTGGGCAGAGAATAACCTCGGCACGCATTCTACTTAAGATAGGATTTGATCACCTGCAGCACCACGCCAAGATCGGCTTCACGCTGCGCTTCTTCAGGTTCTTTCACCACATGATCGGTTAAATGCCCTTCGATCACCTGCATCATCATGCCGTTGACCGCCCCGCGGATCGCCGCCAGCTGCTGTAACACCTCGGCGCATTCGTGATCGCTGTTGAGCATTTTCTCCAGGGCGTTACTCTGGCCCTGAATTTTCTTCAGGCGAGTCAGTAACATTTTCTTGTCGCGAACGGTATGTGACATCTCTTTATCCCTTATTTTTGGCTTTTAAAGCATAACACGCTCTACTCCCCCTGAGTATTTTTCTACTGGGGGGTAGTATTACCCTACTGGGGGGGAGTAGTATTTGCAGACATTTTCCACGCCGGAATCCCCCATGACCGATTTTGCTTCACTCCTGCAGCAGGGTAATGCCTGGCTGTTTGTTCCCAGCGCCATCCTGCTCGGTGCGCTGCATGGCCTGGAACCGGGCCACTCAAAGACCATGATGGCCGCTTTTATCGTGGCCATCCGCGGCACGCTGAAACAGGCGGTACTGCTCGGCCTGGCGGCCACGCTCTCCCATACGGCGGTGGTCTGGCTCGTTGCTATGGCGGGATTATGGTTTGGTCGGGGCTGGGATGCGCATACGTCCGAACCCTGGTTCCAGCTGATCTCCGGGGTGTTGATCGTTGCGATCGCCCTGTGGATGGCGTGGCGAACCTGGAAAGAGAGCCAGCCACACGATCATCACCATCATCATCACGATCATCATCATCATGATCATCACCATCACGAACACCCGCTGGTTGAAGAGGAGTGGCAGGATGCCCACCAGCGCGCGCACGCGCAGGATATTAACCGCCGCTTCAGCGGTCAAAACGTCACCACCGGACAGATCGTCATGTTCGGCCTGACCGGCGGGCTTATCCCCTGCCCGGCCTCCATCACCGTTTTGCTGATCTGCCTGCAGCTGAAGCATTTTGCCCTCGGCGCGACGCTGGTGTTCAGCTTCAGTATTGGTCTGGCGTTAACCCTGGTCGCTTCCGGCGCGATTGCCGCCTTAAGCCTCAAACATGCGACAAAACGCTGGCCCGAATTTAGCGAATTTTCCCGTAAAGCGCCATGGATCTCCGCAGCGCTGATTACCATGGTAGGGATTTATATGAGCCTGCACGGTCTGAGCGGCATTCTGGCGTAAGCCCACGGCCACGCCCTGTGGCCGCCTCCCCTGGTCAGTTAAGGATTTTGCTGCCAGCTAAAGGTGTAGCGAAGCTGGCGTTTCTGCAGAATGAATTCCGGTGAAACGCTGGGGCTCCAGGAATCGTCGCCGCCCACGCCCATATGGAACGCATCGAGGTTGAGCCAGCACCCCGGCTCTTCCCGCAGCAGATGATGATGGGTTGTCTCCCGCAGCTGCTGCTGGCTGTAGCGGCTCACCGAGAAATGGAACCTGCCATTCAGCTGATGCGTTCCCAGCACAAGTTCGCGGGTATCGCAGCGCAAACCATTTTCCGTCGGGAAGATATACGGCGTGTGCATCTCCACCAGGGGTAATGTCCAGCGCCCATGCTGTGCCGCCAGCTTTCTGTCCGGGTAGTTTTCATGCGGCCCCAGCCCCAGCCAGGAAACATATTCCGGCGTTTCGGCGAGATGAACGCTCAGGCCAATCCGTGCAGGTTCCGGAATATCAGACGCCATATCGACCTGAATATCGCCGTGCAGATCGCCCCGATCGTCCACCCGCCAGACTTTACGGCTCAGGAACAGCGTTTTGCCATGATACTCCCCGACGTGGAGGGTGGTGACCACGACTTCGCCCGCATGCTGCTCTGCCTCACAGCGCAAAACGCGTAAAGTGAGATCGTACATGCCCGCCGCTTTCCAGCGTTCAACCCAGGCATTCGGATCGATCTGCGTCGCTTCACTCACGCCAATGTCGTTGTCCAGCGGCGCACGGCTGACGTTATCCGTCAGAGGTGAAAGCAGCGTTTCAACGCCATTTCGCCACCATTGGGTCAGGTTTCCGGATGCGCGATCGAACTGCCAGCGCTGTTGACCATGCGCGATCTCCAGGATGCGATCGCTTTGCCTTAACACCGGCGGCTCGCCCGCCGGGACTGGCGGAGCAATAAAGAGTGGAGCGGGAAGCGGCCACTGATCCCACGCGCAGCGATGGTCTGCCGGTGACCACGGCGTTGCCCGCGGCTGGCGTACTTCAACATTCAGCCAGACTTCCCCCGGCTCGGCTTTCAATTCTGGCAGAGCGATCTCCAGACGCTGAGCGCCTCCAGGGGCTATCGCCAGCGTCACCTCGCCCGAAGCCAGCACCTCCCCGTCCCGGGCAACCGTCCAGTTCAGCACTTCGTTATCGGTGTGGCGGAACAGGTAGCCGCTTTGCACCTCAATCACCAGCGGAGAGGTGCTAACCCGCGTAAAGGTAAAGAACTGCTGGGCGCGCTGCGCCTCGTACAGCGCCGGGTGCGGCGTGCGATCGGGGAACACCAGCCCGTTAAGACAGAACTGTCGATCGTTCGGCTTATCGCCAAAATCCCCGCCGTATGCCCAGAACGTATTGCCCTCTTCATCTTGCTTCGTCAGAGCCTGATCGACCCAGTCCCAGACAAATCCCCCCTGCAACCGAGGGTGGCTGCGAAACGCCTGCCAGTATTTCGCGAACCCGCCGAAGCTGTTCCCCATCGCATGGGCGTATTCGCAGAGGATCAGCGGGCGGGTTTCATCCGGCATGCCGATCCATTTCTTGATTGACCATTTAGGCACTGCCGGGAACGGCTGATCCTGATCGACCCGGGCATACATCGGACAGACAATATCCGTCGCCGCCGTGTTCGCGCCGCCGCCTTCATACTGCACCGGACGCGTCGGATCCGTGGATTTCACCCAGCGATACAGCGCGTCGTGGTTTGCACCGTGCCCGGACTCATTGCCCAGCGACCAGATGATAATTGAGGGATGATTACGATCGCGCTGCATCATGCGGGTCACGCGCTCGCTCATGGCGGGCAGCCAGCGCGGATCGTCAGCGAGGCGGCTCATCGGCACCATGCCGTGGGTTTCGATGTTGGCTTCGTCAACAACGTACAGCCCATAGCGATCGCAAAGCCGGTACCACAGCGGATGGTTCGGGTAGTGCGAGCAGCGCACGGCGTTGAAGTTGTGCTGCTTCATGATCTCGATATCGCGACGCATCGTCGCTTCGTCCATCACCTGGCCGTTTTCCGGATGATGCTCGTGCCGGTTAACCCCGCGGATCAGCAGCGGTTTTCCGTTGAGCTTCAGCAGGCCGTTGCTGATGTCAACCCGGCGGAAGCCGACATCGCACGCTTCCGTCTCCAGCACGCTGCCCTGCGCATCCAAAAGCACAATCGTCAGGCGATAGAGTTCCGGGGTTTCCGCACTCCATAACGCGGGGGCTGTAACCGGGATGGCCGCCGTTAACCGCTCGGCCCAGTTGCCGCGTTCATCCACAATGGCAGAGCCTGACCGTTGGGTGGTGCCGCCACAGCGTTCACCGTTGCGCCACAGCGTTATCGCCACGTCGCACTCCGCGTAGTCAGCGCCTGTTAGCGCGACCTCGACTTTCAGCGCCGCGCGGTCCAGCTCCGCATTCAGATCGGTAACCACATGATAATCCGCAATGTGCGTCTCCGGCTTATGCAGCAGGGAGACATCGCGGAAAATGCCGCTCATGCGCCACATGTCCTGATCTTCCAGATAGCTGCCGTCGCACCAGCGCAAGACCATGACCGCCAGGCGGTTCTGCCCGGGGCGTAATGCCGCCGAGAGGTCAAATTCGGCGGGCAATCGACTGTCCTGGGAATAGCCTATCCACTGCCCGTTGCACCACAGATGGAACGCAGAGTTCACGCCATCAAAAATAATTCGGGTTTGCCCGCTCTGCAGCCAGGCGTCATCCACATCGAATGTGAGCGAGTAACAACCGGTCGGGTTTTCCTGCGGCACAAAAGGCGGGTTGGCGGGGATCGGGTAGGTGACATTGGTATAGATGGGCGTGTCGAACCCCTGCATCTGCCAGTTAGACGGCACGGGCATCGCAATGGCATCCGCGCAATCTTCTGTTACCCATGCCTGAGGAACCTGCTCCGGCGCTGAAAAGTAGCTAAACCGCCAGATCCCGTTGAGGGAGCGCCTGCTGAGGGAACCAGCGTCATCTCTGGCAGAAGATTCATTACGCCAGCTGTGCAACGGCGCGTGTGCGGCCAGACGGTTCCACTGGGTAACGCCGGGGTTTTCCCAGTCCCGACGGGCCAGGATGTCGCTGAGGGTCAGCGAAGATGTATGAGACATATCAACCTCTTTGCGAAGCGCTCACAATTTTGGTTAACATGCCCTGGCACTCTGCGACGGTAAAGCGCCCAATCGCAGGGTAGCGAGTCCGATCACAAAGTTTTATTTGCGGGCAAGCTGCTCGGCCAGGAGTGCCAGACTTCTGAGCTGCTGCGCCAGATCCTCGCGTTCGGCCTGCTGCGTCGCGCGGCGCGCGGTGGAATGACGGGTAACCAGCGTTACCGGCAGTTGAACCTGCCAGCACGTCTCGCCTTCGGTGGGGGCCAGCAGCCACTCCACGCTGCGCTCGCCCGCCTCGCGAAACGCCTGGCGAATGGTCGTCAGCGGCGGAGAAAACCAGGCGCTGTCAGCCGTATCGTCGAACCCAACTACCGATATCTGGCCCGGAACCGCTACCCCTTTTTCCGCGCAGGCGCGCATCACCCCGAGCGCCATCTGATCGTTCGCCACCAGAATGGCATCCGGCAATGCGCTACCTGACAGCAGCACATGCCCTTTCTCATAACCGCTGGCCGCGCTCCAGTCACCGCAGGCCACCGCAGCGGCTTCAAGCCCCGCCCGGGCCAGAGCCGCTTTCCATCCTGCCAGACGCGCCCGAGCAGAGACCGAGCTCTCCGGCCCGCTCAGCAGCGCAATGCGCTGATGCCCCAGAGAAAGCAGATGCTCAACGCCCAGATGCGCGCCCTGCCCGGCGTTAAACACGAGGCTGTTTACCTGTGCTGAAAGCGAGACATCAAGGAACAGCACCGGAACAGGCGACGCCAGCGCCCTGAGCGCTTCGGCGTCAGGATCGTCAAGCGGCACATTTACCAGCAGCGCCTCCACCCGCTGTGCCAGCAGCGCCTGAAGCGCGGCCTGACACTGCTGCGGCTGCTCCACCATGGAGATAAGGACACTCGCCCCCTGTTCCGCCGCCCGGGATTTTACCGCCGACACGATTTGCGAGGGCGCATGCAGGGCCAGATCGGTGGTGATGAGTCCCAGCGTGCGGGTGCGTTTACCCGCCAGCTGCTGTGCCCGCAGGTTAGGTACGTAGTGCAGCTCCGCCATCGCCTGCTGCACCTTTTCCCGCGTGCGGGCAGAGACATGCTCCGCGTCGTTAATGACGCGAGAGACGGTCTGATAAGAAACCCCCGCAAGGAGGGCGACATCATAGAGAGTGATCGCTTTCATGCATTGTGGCATCGCGTGAGTCGTGGCCCATTATTGTGGCACAGCGACGCCGTTAAAACATGTGAGCGCTTCGCAAAATTAGACAACCCGCTCCGGCTGGGGTATTTCCTCAATGCGCGGCTTCTGGCGGAACCAGGGCAGACAGAGTTGAATAAGCGGGCCAATGGTCAGGGCATACAGTACGGTTCCCACCCCAAACGTGCCGCCAAGCACGCACCCAATCAGCAGGACGGACACTTCAATTGAGGTGCGCACGCTGCGAATGGACCACCCCAGACGGGCATGAATGCCGGTCATCAGACCGTCGCGTGGGCCAGGGCCAAAACCTGCGCCAATGTACATGCTGGTCGCAATCGCGTTCATTACGATACCCGACACCAGGAAAGCGATGCGAACAGGTAACGAATCCAGTTCCGGAATAAGTGCCATGCTGGCGTCCGCCGCCAGACCGATACAAATCACGTTGCTGATGGTGCCCAGGCCCGGCATCTGGCGCAGGGGGATCCACAGCAGCAGCACCGCAGCGCCGGTCACAATGATCACCGTCCCGATCGTCATCCCCAGCTGCATCCCCACCCCAAGGTGAAAAACATCCCAGGGATCGACACCCAAATCGGAACGAATAAACATTGCGGTGGAAAGGCCATACAGTCCTAAACCGACATAGAGTTGTAGCAGACGACGTACCATTTTTATCTTCTCCAGTGAACCAGGCTTTCATCCTGACCTAAAATGGCACTATGATTAATGTCCAGTTTTCAAATAGTGGACTGCATATGTCATCACGTCGCTTCGGAAGCCAGTCTCTGGTACGCCTTTTAGGCCACTGGCAGCAAGCCTCATCCCGTACCCCGCTCTGGCGACAGCTGGCCGACGCGCTGCGTCTGTTAATCCTTGATGGACGTCTGGCGCTGAATACACGGCTACCGGGCGAGCGTGAGCTGGCCTCCGCGCTGGACGTGAGCCGGACCACCATCAGCAGCGCCCTCGCCCACCTGCGAGAAGAGGGTTATCTTGAAAGCCGCCACGGCAGCGGGTCACGCGTGCTCCTCCCGGATACGCGCGCCGTTCCCACCCTTTCAGCGGCAAGTGCCGCACTGGATCTTTCCACTGCTGCCCTCAATGCCGGGCCGGAGATCCATCAGGCTTATGCCCATGCGCTCACGGCCATTACGCAGCACCTCTCGCTGACGGGCTACGATCAGCTTGGGCTGCCGACGCTGCGGGAGGCCATCGCTGCGCGCTATACCGCGCGGGGTCTTCCTACCCGGGCAGACGAAGTGATGGTTGTCAATGGCGCCGTCAGCGGCTTCGCGCTGGTGTTGCGGATGATGACCGGGCCGGGGGATCGCGTCGTGGTCGATCACCCCACCTATCCGCTGGCGATTGCCGCCATTCAGGGTGCGCAGTGTCGGCCCGTGGGGGTGTCGCTACCGGAAACCGGCTGGGATACGGATGGCTTCGCGGCAACGCTTGCCCAGACGGCGCCTCGCCTGGCGTATCTGATGCCAGATTTTCATAACCCCACCGGGCGCTGTATGGATATCGCGACCCGTCGGGCCATCACGGATATTGCTGCCCAAACCCGCACGGCGCTGGTGGTGGATGAAACAATGGTGGATCTCTGGTTTGACGCGCCTCCCCCGCCACCGCTGGCCGCTTTTAATCCACAGGCCACCGTCATCACCTTAGGTTCTGCCGGAAAAAGTTTCTGGGGAGGGCTGCGTCTTGGCTGGATCCGCGCCTCCTCGCGCACGATCGCCACGCTTGCCCAGACGCGGGATACTCTGGATTTAGGCTCGCCGCTGCTGGAACAGCTGGCGATGCTGTGGCTCATTAACAACAGCGAGACCTTTCTGCCCGCGCGCCGGAAGATGCTGGCGGAACGACGCGATCGATGCGGTGAACTGTTGCGCGAACATTTCCCGGACTGGAAATTCCATGAAGCGGAAGGCGGGCTCTCTTACTGGATTGAGCTGCCGGGCATGCTGGCGACACAGCTTGCCGCGCGGGCTGAAATTCTGGGGATCAATCTGGGAACCGGTACGCGGTTTGGTTTATCTGGCGCATTTGACCGCTATTTACGGATGCCCTTCTCGCTCGAATCGACAGAGCTTGAACAGGCGTTGCTGAGGATTAAACCGCTATGGCTCGCCCTGAATAAAAACGTGCCATCGTTAAAACGCAGCGTGATCTAATATTAAAATTTTTGAAGCAGATCATAAAAAATAAAAACTGCTGACTGTCACGGATACAGTCAGCAGTTTTCACTAGTCAGGAGTTAATGCTGAGCAGGAATAGGAAAACCTTTCAGTGAAATAACGAAGTTTTCACCGTCTTTCTTTATTTTTGCGCCGGTATCACACCAGTCAGACGCAATACGAAAGAACTCATCACTTCCGACATTCCAGCCAAGACGTACATGCTTCACGTAGCCTGAACGCAACAGATCGCAGGCCTCTTTGTAGTCACTGGCAGTTGACAGTTGTTGTTTCATTTTCTCTTCTTCAGAAGTTTGCGTAGAGCTTTGATTTCTTTAGGAGTAAAAGGAGAAACACTCTCTTCTTCCGTGTGCTGATTATCAATATCCTCTTCCGATACTCCCGCCTCTTCTACTGCTTCGAACGCCAGCAGCAGCAGTTTCTCTGTCGTCACGCTTAAATTCTCGTTATTCACTTCCGCATAGTGGCGAAGTCTTTCTTTCAGCGCATCATCAATCTTAACGTTTAATACCGCTGTAGCCATGTTTGTCACTTCCCTTCGGAATAAGTACTTTATTTAATACACGAAGTTAACAATCTTATCCAGATATATATTTTTTTGAGTTATGGAAGAAAATAACCGTCCAATTATAAAATGACAGTCTATTATTACAGGTTTATGACAATAATATTTCAGCGGGATGAAATATATATTACACGATATAGGCATAATATTATTGCGGGATAGCGGTTTAAAGGGAGAGGTAAAGCAGGAAGATCTTATGAGGGCAGAAATGGGTGGGGGCCCTGCCAGCTACATCCCGGCACACACGTCGTCTGCCCTGGCTGCTTCCTTCCGGACCTGACCTGGTGAACAGAGTAGCGTTGCGGGAGAACCAACAGAGCCCCCATTGAGAGCGTTGATAACCAACGCGCTGGCGCATTATCCCTGTGCGAGGGCCCAATTGCAAGCCGCCAGGAACCGGATGCTGGTTTCTTGCGCAAACAGGCGCAGCAATCATGAAGATCCTGGTTTACCATAGCTTTCCAGAAACTCCCCACAGGTGAAGGTATGGACGAACACGACTCCTTTCCAAAGCGCGTATGGCAAATCGTTGCCTCAATTCCGGAAGGCTATGTCACCACCTATGGTGATGTCGCACGCCTGGCCGGTTCACCGCGCGCGGCGCGACAGGTTGGAGGCGTCCTGAAACGGCTGCCGGAAGGCAGTACGTTGCCCTGGCATCGGGTAGTAAATCGTCATGGCACCATTTCGCTCACCGGGCCGGATCTCCAGCGTCAGCGTCAGGCGTTACTTTCAGAGGGGGTGCAGGTGTCAGGGTCGGGTCAGATCGACTTGCAAAAGTTTCGCTGGGTCTACTGACCCCTCTCCCGGAGGAGAGGGGGATACACATTACATCTGAGTTGGTGGGGTTGGCAGGGACGGCTGATTGGTCTGCGGCGCGACCGGCACTTCGGTCTGCTGCACCGGCACCAGGTTCAGGTCGATTTTGGTCCCACCGTTGTTAATCGCTTCCTGGACCGTATCGGTAATGAAGACCAGCTTACCGTTAATGGTTACCGCTGCGCTCAGCAGGATACGGGCATTAGGCTGCACGTCCGACGGGTTATACGGCAACACGAAGCTAAACGGCGCCTGCTTGCCTTCAGTACGAACGGCACGCTGAGCCACGACTTTCGACGGTGCGTCGGCCAGGGAAGCATCAGACAGCGTCACGGTTAATACCGCATCCGGCGGCAGCGCAACTCTCTGTTTAATCCAGATGGTACCGGAAACGTTAGGCTGCTGAATGGATTGCTGCGAAAGAGTATTAATCCCGTTCGGGTCTGCTGCTGGCACTGGCACCTGGGCGCTCTTACCGGCACAGGCGGACAACGCCACCGCAATAGCTACACCACTTAGCATGGGCACGAGTTTCATTGAAGTCTCCTTATCAATGCACCAGCGGGATCGATCCCATCCGATGTCGTTTCAATCACATAACGTAGTTAAGTGTGGCACAACTCACTGATTAATGCCTGAAATCATCCTGATATTCAGATTATTCTACCCATCGGACCACTTTCATTTCTGCGTTATACTCAGCCTATCTTTCGCTACGGCGTTTATTGAGGACAACTATGAGTCAGGCACTGAACAATCTGCTGACATTACTGAATCTGGAAAAAATTGAGGAAGGACTCTTTCGCGGACAGAGCGAAGATCTCGGCTTACGCCAGGTCTTCGGGGGGCAAGTCGTTGGACAAGCGCTGTACGCTGCAAAGGAGACTGTCCCGGCAGACCGTCTGGTGCATTCGTTCCACAGCTACTTCTTACGCCCTGGCGATAGCGCGAAACCGATCGTGTATGACGTTGAGGTCCTGAGAGACGGCAACAGCTTCAGCGCGCGCCGCGTCGCGGCCATTCAGAACGGCAAGCCGATCTTTTACATGACCGCCTCTTTCCAGGCGCCGGAGCCCGGGTATGAACACCAGAAAGTGATGCCGCCGGCACCCGCGCCAGACGATCTCAAATCGGAAACGGATATCGCCCGTGCGCTGGCGCATCTGCTTCCGCCTCAGGTCAAAGAAAAGTTTCTCTGCGATAAACCGCTGGAGATCCGCCCGGTTGAGTTCCATAACCCGATGAAGGGCCACACCGCCGAGCCAAAGCGCCAGGTGTGGATCCGGGCTAACGGCACCGTGCCGGAAGATTTCCGAGTGCATCAGTATCTGCTGGGCTATGCGTCAGATTTCAACTTCCTGCCGGTGGCGCTGCAGCCGCACGGCGTCGGCTTCCTCGAAAAAGGAATGCAGGTAGCGACGATCGATCACTCGATGTGGTTCCACCGTCCCTTCAACATGAATGAGTGGCTGCTCTACAGCGTGGAGAGTACGTCGGCGTCGAGCGCTCGCGGGTTTGTGCGTGGGGAGTTTTACACCCAGGACGGCGTGCTGGTCGCTTCAACGGTGCAGGAAGGGGTAATGCGTAATCGCGGGTGATTATGTGCGGCCTGATGCCCTCACCCTGCCCCTCCCGACGGGGAGAGGGAATACACACTAAAAACGGCAACCTCAGGTTGCCGTTTTGCTTTTACCTTGTGCGGCCTGATGCCCTCACCCTGGCCCTCTCCCACGGGGAGAGGGAACAAACACTAAAAACGGCAACCTCAGGTTGCCGTTTTGCTGTTTATTAGGCGTTATACGCATTCTCGCCGTGGCTGTTGACGTCCAGACCTTCACGTTCCTGCTCTTCAGGGACACGCAGACCGACGGTCATATCCGCCAGTTTGTAGCCAATGAAAGCGACAACGGCAGACCACACCACGGTGATAGCAATACTTTCCAGCTGCACCAGAAGCTGATGAACCATGGTGACGCCTTCAGCGTAGCCCACACCACCCAGCGATTTCGCCGCGAAGATACCGGTCATGATACAGCCGACGATACCGCACACGCCGTGGACGCCAAATACGTCGCAAGGGTCATCCACGCGCAGCAGACGTTTCAGTGCGGTCACGCCCCACAGCCCCGCCAGACCGGACACCAGGCCGACCAGCAGCGCACCGCCCACACCGACATAACCACACGCAGGCGTGATGCCAACCAGACCGGCAATGGCACCCGAACAGGCACCCAGCAGAGAAGGTTTACCGCGTACCGCCCACTCGCCAAATACCCAGGAGAGGATTGCACCCGCCGTGGCCACAACGGTGTTCACGAAGGCCAGCGCGGCGATTTCGTTTGCTGCACTCGCTGAGCCGGCGTTGAAGCCAAACCAGCCAAAGTAGAGGATAGCCGTACCGGTAAAGACCATCGGCAGGTTGTGCGGTTTAAACGCTTCTTTACCGAAGCCCACGCGTTTGCCAATCAGGTAGGCACCCACCAGACCCGCTACCGCGGCGTTGATGTGAACAACGGTACCGCCCGCGAAGTCCAGCGCACCGTGCGTTGCCAGCAGACCGCCACCCCAGACCATGTGCGCAATCGGCACATAGGAGAGCGTCAGCCAGACCACCACGAAGATCAGGACCGCAGAGAAACGAATACGCTCGGCGAGCGCGCCCACAATCAGCCCGACGGTAATACAGGCGAAGGAGCCCTGGAACGCCACGTGAATATACTGATAGAAGCTGCCCATCAGCGCGGTCAGCTCAATATTTTTCAGCATCACCCAGTCGAAGTTACCAAAGAACGCGTTGCCCGTGCCGAACGCCAGCGAGTAACCGTAAACCACCCACAGCACGCAGACCAGTGCGAACGTCACGGCAACCTGCGTCAGCATGGAGAGAACGTTTTTGCCACGGATCAGGCCGCCGTAGAACAGCGCAATGCCCGGAATGGACATGAACAGCACCAGCGCGGTGCTGATCATCATAAAGGCGTTATCGGCTTTGTCGACCACCGCAGGGGTAGCAGCCAGCGCCAGGCCCGGCAGCAGTGCCAGCGAACCCAGACCCGTTTTAAGTGTTGCTATCTTCATTTTCTCGATCCCTATCACTGTGTGCCAGGCGTTAATTACAGAGCCGCTTCGTCAGATTCGCCGGTACGAATGCGAATGACGCGCTGCAGTTCGGCAACGAAAATTTTGCCGTCGCCAATTTTGCCGGTATAGGCCGCTTTGCTAATGACATCAATGACTTCGTCAAGCTGATCGTCAGCAATCGCGACATCAATTTTTACTTTTGGCAGAAAGTTAACGCTGTATTCCGCCCCGCGATAAAGCTCGGCATGACCCTTCTGACGACCAAAGCCTTTCACTTCGGTGACAGTCAGTCCCTGAATACCCATTGAAGACAACGCTTCGCGCACGTCTTCGAGTTTGAATGGTTTGATTACAACCGTAACCAGCTTCATAGATCCCCTCCAGTCAGAATTCGGTAATGGCCGCAGCTTACGCAGAAGGTATTGCAAGGGGTGTGCCAGAAATGAAAACGAAGGGGAACAACGGTGTGATGAGCGTTACACGGTTCTGTTAAACGCCCGGGTGAAAAAAAACGCACCATGCCGGTGCAGGGTGCGTTTCAGTTTTGCACCAACAGGAATGACTGTTAGCGCGCCGCCTCATTTTAGTGCATCAGGCGCTAAGCGACTCTTCATCACGCACGCTGGCGGCCAGCTCTTCGCCCGCCAGCTGCAGCTGGTACATCTGCCAGTAGCGCCCTTTTGCTTCCAGCAGCTCACGGTGCGTACCGCGTTCAACGGCCTGTCCGCGATGCAGCACCAGAATGGTATCCGCATCGACGACGGTGGAAAGGCGGTGGGCAATCACCACCAGCGTCGTATGATCGCGTACCGCGGCCAGCGCCTGCTGGATAGCCTGCTCGGTGCCGGAGTCAATGCTGGCCGTCGCTTCATCCAGAATCAGTATCTGCGGCGTTTCAATCAGCACCCGCGCCAGTGCCAGAAGCTGCTTTTGCCCGACTGAGAGATTGTTCCCCTGCTCGCCCAGCTTCGTATTGATCCCGTCGCTGAACCCGCGCGCCAGCTCTGCCAGCTGCACTTTTTCCAGCACGTCCCAGACCTGCTCCTGGGTGTAGTCTCGCCCCAGGGTCACGTTGGCGTAGAAGGTATCGGCCAGAACGACCGGATCCTGCTGCACCATCGCAACGCCTTTGCGTAACACGGTGTGGCTAAGAGACGCAAGCGGGCGTCCGTCGAGGCGGATTTCACCTTGCGTGACCGGGTAATAGCCCATCAACAGGCTGGCAAGCGTGCTCTTACCACTGCCGGTATGCCCCACCAGCGCCACAAAACCGCGCGACGGAACGTCAAGAGTGATGTCCTGCAACACCAGACGGTCTTCGCGATAGGCAAACGAGACGTTATCAAAGGCGATAGCCCCGCTTTGCAGAGGTCGCTCATCATTGCCGTAGGCCTGACGCGGCCTGTCCATCAGCTCAAAGACGCGCTCACCGGCGACGACCGCCTGTTGCAGCATCGATTGCTGCGTAGTGAGCTCGATCAGCGGCTCGTTGAGGCGTCCCAGATAGCTAATAAAAGCGTACAGCACGCCCACTTCAATCGTACCGTTTGAGCTCAGGCCAAAGAGCATCAGCAGCCCACACAGCACCAGCGCCGAGAAAAGGCTCAGCAGCGGTCGCAGCAGGAAACCGTCCAGGCGCAGCGTCTGCATACGCGCCATATAGTGCGAACGGCTGGCTTCGCCCATGCGTTCGCCAAAGCGCGCCTGCTGGCGGAACTGCTGGATCACGCTCATGCCGTTGATCACTTCGTTGAAGCCATCATTGATGTCGGCCAGGTAAGCGCGCACCCGTCGCACAATCGGCGTGCTGTAGCGCTGGTAAATCACCATAACAATCAGCACCGCCGGGAAGATGGTGATCGCCACGAGCGCCATGCGCCAGTCGAGGCTGAACATCGCCACCAGCATCGCGCCAATCAGCGCCGCGCTGCGTAATACCGTCGCGACCACGGTAACGTACAGATCGCGGATCACCTCGGTATCGTTGGTCACGCGCGAAATCACCTGCCCGACCGGCTGGATATCAAACTCGCTGAGCGGCTGGCGAAGCGCCGCGTCCATCACGTCCGTACGCAGCTGCTGTACAACGCCCACGGCTGCACGGTTAAACAGCAGCGACTGAGCATAGTGCAACCCTGCCGCCGTCAGCTGTAAGCCGACGTAGGCCACGCCTAAACCCGCCACCAGACCCAGCGGTAGAAAGCTTTTGGCGACCATGTTGTCGATAAAATAGCTGATGAGCAGCGGACCGCTCACCTCGGCAATTGCTGCAATCCAGAGCAAAAGCACGGCCACCGAGAGCGGTTTACGCCACGGCGAGCCATAGGCCAGCAGACGTTTGAGCGTTGGCCACATCGTTCCGAGCTTACGCATTGGCGGCCTCCTCATCCTGCTCCGGCGCATCGTCCAGCGCCGCTTCAAGCTGTTGATAGCGGTACATATCGCGATACCAGCCCGGCTGCTCGGCCAGCGTTTCATGCTGCCCGCGCTGGGCAATGTGCCCGTGTTGTAAGACCAGAATTTCGCTGGCTTCGGTGAGCGCTGACAAACGGTGGGCGCTGATAATCACCGTGCGTCCGTCGCCCCACTGACGCAGGTTATGCAGGATCTCGTGCTCGGTACGGCCATCCACGGCAGAAAGCGCATCATCCAGGATCAGGATTTCCGCATTCAGCAGCAGCGCCCGGGCAATGGAGATACGCTGTTTTTGTCCCCCGGACAGCATGACGCCGCGTTCCCCAACTTCCGTTTCGTAGCCCTGCGGCAGGCGCAAAATATCCTCATGCACACTGGCCAAACGCGCCACATGTTCAATCTCTTCCTGCGTCGCCGACGGACGTCCAAGGGCAATGTTGTTCGCCACGGTGTCCGAAAATAAAAACGGCGTCTGGCTGACGACCGCCAGGCGACCACGCCACTCATCCAGCAGTAGCCTGGTCAGGGGAATATCGTGGAAGCGGATATCACCCTCGGTGACGTCAAAGTGGCGCTGGAGCAGCGACAGCACGGTACTTTTGCCGGATCCCGTCGGGCCGCAGATGCCCAGCATCTGGCCCGGCTGTAGGGTAAAGCTGACGTTCTCCAGTACCGGATTCTCCGTATGCGGATAGATAAACTGCCGGACGTCGACGGTCATGACGCCGCGCCCTTCCGGTACCGCGTCGCTGCCGTCAACGACCACAGGTGCTTCGGCCAGCATGGCGCGAATGCGGCTATAGGCGGCGCTGCCGCGCTCCACGATGTTAAACATCCAGGCCAGCGCCAGCATCGGCCAGATCATGAGCCCCAGATACATCGCAAAGCTGGTTAATTGCCCCAGGGTCAACGTGCCCTGCACCACCATCCAGCTGCCGCCGCCAATCGCCAAAAGGTTCGCCATGCCAATCGCGATATAGATCGTCGGGTCGAAGCGGGCGTCAATACGCGCAACGCGCATGTTTTTCGCTCCCGTGTCCGCCGCATCGGCCGCAAACAGCGCAGACTGCCGGTCTTCCAGGCCAAACGCTTTGATCATGCGAATGCTGGTCATGCTCTCCTGGGTGCGATCGTTCAGAGACGAAAACGCCGCCTGCGCCAGCTTAAAGCGCTCGTGCAGCTGTTCACCATAGCGATTGATCGCCAGCGCCATGATCGGCATCGGCAGAAGAGCGAGCAGGGTCAACTGCCAGCTGATCTGCGTGGACATCACGATCAGCACCGCACAGCCCATCACCAGCGAGTCCACCAGCGTCAGCACCCCTTCCCCGGCGGCAAAGACCACGCGATCGACATCGTTAGTGGCGCGGGCGATGAGATCCCCGGTACGGTGGCGCAGATAAAATTCAGGATGCTGTCGGCTCAGCTGGCGGTAAAAATCTTCACGCAGCTCAACGGCCAGCTGATAGGACGCACCAAACAGCAGCACGCGCCAGACGTAGCGCAGAAGATAAACGATGACCGCCGTCAGCACCAGCGTGCCGACCCACATCAACACCCGTGCGGTGGTGTAATGCTGTTCGGTGACGCCATCCACGACGTACCCCACCACTTTCGGCGGGATCAGCTGCAGGATGGCAATGATAATAAGCAGGGCTACTGCACCGAGGTAGCGTTGCCACTCCCGACGAAAGTACCAGCTTAATTGGGCAAATAATCGCACGCGGTTTGTTCCTGAAGGTATTTTACGAAGTTATTCAATAGGTAATGCTGTGGTGTATTTAATCTGTTCCATGGCGAAACTTGAGGTGACGTCCGATAACCCCGGCACGCTGTTCACCAGCCGCTTGTAGAAGTCATCATAGCGCTTCATGTCGGCCACCTGGACGCGCATCAGGTAATCGTACTCGCCGGCCATGCGCCAGAAACCGAGCACCTCGGGCATCTCAGACACCTGAGTGACGAAGCGGCAATACCACTCGCTGCTGTGATGCTGGGTTTTAATCAACACAAATGCCGTCAGCCCAAGCCCCAGCTTTTCGGGATCTAATAACGCGACGCGCCCCAGAAGAATGCCGTCATCTTCCAGCTTCTTAAGACGCTTCCAGCACGGGGTGGTGGTCAGATTAACGGCATCTGCCAGCGCCTGCAAAGAGAGGGTACAGTCATTTTGCAGCAATGAAAGGAGCTTGCGGTCAATTTTATCTAGCATACCCACCTCACAGAGAAAATTTTTCTCCCTTCATTCTATTTTAAAGGCCAGATAGCAACAATTTTTTCTGTGCTTTTCGCTATGCTAGGCACAAAATGACAAACGGATAACGACGATGAATAGCACCTGGGTTAAACATGCGATCAGCGAAATCAATGCCGACTATCAGCGCTCGGCGGATACGCACCTGATTCGCCTTTCCCTGCCGGGATTTGACGGCATTCAGCTCTATCTGAAAGACGAAAGCACCCATCCTACCGGTAGCCTGAAGCATCGCCTGGCGCGCTCGCTGTTTTTATACGGTTTGTGTAACGGCTGGATCAAAGAAGGCACCACCATCATAGAATCCTCATCCGGTTCAACGGCGGTGTCCGAAGCCTATTTTGCCCGACTGCTGGGCCTGCCGTTTATCGCGGTGATGCCGTCATGCACCGCAAAACGCAAAATCGAGCAGATCGAATTTTACGGCGGTCGCTGCCACTTTGTGGAAAGCGCCTGCGAAATCTACGCCGCCTCTGAAATGCTGGCCCGCGAGCTGAACGGCCACTACATGGACCAGTTCACCTTCGCCGAGCGCGCAACGGACTGGCGCGGCAATAACAACATTGCCGACAGTATCTTCCGCCAGATGACCCACGAACCGCATCCGGTTCCGTCGTATATTGTCATGAGCGCCGGTACCGGCGGCACCTCAGCCACGATCGGACGCTATATCCGCTGTCAGGGCTACGATACCCAGCTGATGGTGGTTGACCCGCAGAACTCCGTGTTCCTCGACTACTGGCAAAACCGCGATGCCGGTCTGCGCAGCCCGGTGGGCAGTAAAATTGAAGGGATTGGCCGCCCGCGCGTGGAGCCCTCTTTCATCCCCGACGTGGTGGACGAGATGATGCGCGTGCCGGATGCCGCCAGCGTGGCAACGGCGCACTGGCTGGAAACGCAGCTGGGCCGCAAGGTGGGTGCCTCCACGGGCACAAATATGTGGGGCGCGCTGCAGCTTGCCGCACGCATGCGCGAAGCGGGTCGCACCGGTTCCATCGTCACGCTGCTGTGTGACAGCGGCGAGCGTTATCTTGAGACCTACTACAACGCGGAGTGGGTGCAGGCCAACATTGGCGACATCACGCCATGGAAAGCGCAGATTGTGCAGCTTGTGAAATAAAAAAAAGCCAGACCGAAGTCTGGCTTGCTGGAAGGGTCTCACTATTCGGGGGAATATGGGAGGTTGTTGTTGTCCAGCCAATGCGTCAAAAAATGGGACACCGCTTCATTACGGCAGTGACCAATAACCGGCAGATGAGGAAGTTCTGCTTTCAGCTGCTCCATCGCATTCCCCATGATCAGACCGCGACCTACGCTGCCCAGCATTTCGCGGTCGTTCATGGCGTCACCAAACGCCATACACTCCTGCAGCGTTAAGCCCAGGTGGTCGCTCAGAACCGCCAGAGCGGAACCTTTGTTACAGCCCACCGGCAGCACTTCCAGGCAATCCACCGCCGAGAAGGTCAGGTGCGCCCGGTCGCCCAGCGCCTCATTCAGTTGAATCCGTAAGCGGCACAGATCGTCGTGATCGCCGCAGAAGCAGATCTTAGTTACCGCATGGGCGGGGATCCGACGCAGATCGATAAGCTGGTATTTAAAGCCGCTGTAAACATGCGCGTGCAATAATTCCGGGATGTCGCTTCCGGTAAACCAGCCCCGATCGTTAAAGACGTGGATGCTGGCCTGCGTGTCCCAGGTGCTGTGCAGCACGATGTCCGCCACTTCCGGGTTGAGATCCTGTCGGTGCAGCACGTCGCCTTCTACGGAGTGAATTCGCGTCCCGTTGCCGGTGATCAGAAAGGCGTCGAGGGAAAACGCCCCCAGCAGGTGGCGCATTTCCAGCACATGACGCCCGGTGGCAAACGTCAGGGTGACATTACGCTCGTGCAGGCGCTTCAGCGTGTTCAGGGTTTTTTCCCCTAAACGGTGATCCGGCATTAACAGCGTACCGTCCATATCAAATGCAGCGAGCCGAGCCATGATTACTCCCGAAATGTGATGCGGTTAACTTGTGCATCAGTATCGTGTGAGATATACGGAAGTAATAGTGAATAGATGATAATTATTGTTCCGGGTTTCTTATGCGCCAGCTCAATCGACTCAACCAGTATCACCGCCTGTGGCAGCCTTCCCTGGGTGCAACGCAACAGGTCACCATCAGCGAGCTGGCCGCCCGCTGTTTTTGTAGCGAGCGGCATGTCCGAACGCTGCTGCGTCAGGCCCAGGAGGCGGGCTGGCTGAGCTGGCGAGCGCAGTCTGGCCGCGGTAAGCGGGGTGAGCTTACGTTCCATGTCACGCCGGAGTCACTGCGCAATGCGATGATGGAGGAGGCGCTGAAGAGCGGGCAGCAGCATAACGCGCTGGAACTGGCCCAGCTTGCCCCCGCAGAATTACGATCGTTGCTGCATCCGTTTTTAGGCGGGCAGTGGCAAAACGACACGCCGACGCTGCGCATCCCCTATTACCGCTCACTGGATCCGCTTCAGCCGGGTTTTTTACCCGGTCGGGCGGAGCAGCATCTTGCGGGACAGGTATTCTCCGGACTGACGCGATTTCACGGCAACAGCAGTGAACCCACGGGCGATCTCGCTCATCACTGGGAGGTGTCTACGGACGGTTTGCGCTGGCATTTCTATATTCGTTCCACTCTGCACTGGCATAACGGCGATAAGGTCGAAACCGGACAGCTTCAGCAAAGCCTGAATGCGCTTTTTGCCTTACCCGCCCTGCGTAAACTGTTCCAGAGCGTCCTGCGCATTGACGTCACCCATCCCCAGTGTCTGACGTTCACACTGCACCAGCCGGATTACTGGCTGGCACACCGCCTCGCCACCTACTGTAGCCGGCTTGCACATCCCGAACAGCCCCTGACGGGCTGCGGCCCCTTCAGACTCAGCGTGTATGAGCCGGATCTGGTTCGTCTGGAAAGCCACGACCAGTACCATCTCAGCCACCCGCTGCTTGAGGCTATCGAATACTGGATCACACCGTCGCTGTTTGACTATGGGCTGGGTACCAGCTGTCGCCATCCGGTGCAGATCGCCATTGGCGAGCCGGATGAGCTGGAGAGTCTGCGCCTGGTGACGAACAGCACCAGTCTGGGCTTTTGTTATCTCACCCTGAAGCAAAGCCCGCGTCTGAGTGAAATGCAGGCACGACGGCTCATTAACATCATTCATCTCTCATCGCTTCTGCACACGCTTCCGCTCAACGAAGGGCTGATTACCCCAACAGAGGAGTTACTGCCAGGATGGGCAATCCCTCAGTGGTCGGATTTAACTCATGTCTCTCTGCCGACTAAGTTAACCCTGATTTACCATTTACCGGTTGAGTTACACACGATGGCGCGTCAGCTAAAACAGTATCTTGCGCAGCAGGGCTGCGAGCTAACGGTTATCTTTCACGACGCAAAAACCTGGGACGGATGCCAGCAACTGGCGGACGCGGACCTCATGATGGGTGACAGGCTGATTGGCGAAGCGCCGGAATATACGCTTGAACAGTGGCTGCGCTGTGATGCCCTATGGCCACATGTGCTTAGCGCACCGCAATATGCTCATCTGCAGGCCACCCTGGATGCGGTACAGACCCAGGCCGACGAGCAGGCCAGACATGCCGGGCTCAGGGCCATTTTCTCCCGGCTCATGGAAAAGGCGG
The DNA here is from genome assembly GCF_026420145.1 of Enterobacter pseudoroggenkampii. Classification (NCBI taxonomy): domain Bacteria; kingdom Pseudomonadati; phylum Pseudomonadota; class Gammaproteobacteria; order Enterobacterales; family Enterobacteriaceae; genus Enterobacter; species Enterobacter pseudoroggenkampii. Next base: position 147,989 of record NZ_JAPMLV010000001.1, on the reverse strand, counting down.
TGATCACCCCACTGTTCAATTATCAATACCAGATCAGCGCCCCGCCGGGAGTTAACGGCATACGCCTCAATACCCGCGGCTGGTTTGATTTTACCGAAGCCTGGCTGCCCGCCCCTAAATCGTGAAGAAGCTGGTCGCCGTCGTGGTCTGACGGTAACATAACGTTTTTACCGTAACAGTCGAGATGATTTATGAAACGTGCCGTCGTCGTATTCAGCGGAGGACAAGACTCTACTACCTGCCTGGTTCAGGCTCTTCATCAGTACGATGAAGTTCACTGTGTGACTTTCGATTATGGTCAGCGTCATCGCGCTGAAATCGACGTTGCCCGTGAACTTGCCCTGAAACTGGGCGCACGCGCGCACAAGGTGCTGGACGTTACGCTGTTAAATGAACTGGCCGTAAGCAGCCTCACCCGGGACAGTATTCCCGTCCCGGACTACGAACCCGATGCCAGCGGCATTCCGAATACCTTCGTTCCGGGTCGTAATATCCTCTTCCTGACCCTGACGGCGATCTACGCCTACCAGGTAAAAGCCGAAGCGGTGATCACGGGCGTGTGCGAGACCGACTTCTCCGGCTACCCGGACTGTCGTGATGAGTTCGTGAAAGCGTTAAACCACGCCGTCAATCTGGGGATGGCGAAAGAGACGCGCTTTGAAACCCCGCTCATGTGGCTGGATAAAGCAGAAACTTGGGCGCTGGCGGACTACTGGGGCAAGCTGGACCTTGTTCGCAGCGAAACGCTTACCTGCTATAACGGTATCAAAGGCGACGGTTGCGGCCAGTGCGCGGCCTGTAATCTTCGCGCTAACGGGCTGAACCACTATCTTGCCGATAAAGTCGGCGTGATGGCCGCGATGCAGAAAAAGACCGGGCTTAAATAGGGCTATTTGACCGTGCTGTCGAACAGTTTCACACCGGCAGCACGGGTGACTTTCATCAGCGTTGTCAGCGTTGGGTTGCCGTTGTCTGATAAGGTTCGGTATAGCTGCTGGCGGGACAGACCTGCTTTGGTAGAAATTTCTCCGATACCGCCTCGCGCTTCGATGACCTGACGGAGTGCAATGAGATAAGCAGGGATCCCCTGGTCTTCATAGATCTCTTCCAGGGCCGTTTGCAGATAACGCTGAGCGTAGGAAGGATTCTCTCGCAGCATTTTCACAACAGCATCATGGTGGTTAACGGAGCTCGAATATTTTCGTTCAGCGGCACTCATTGGAATGTCCTTTTGTTTGATGATCTTTCCAGTAATCTACTGCCAGTTGGATATCTGCTTTTTGGCTCTTTTTGTCACCACCGATCAGTAACAATAAAACCTGCCGATTCTCTACTGAAAAATAGATTCTGTAGCCGGGGCCACTGTCGACTCGCATCTCCCAAACACCTTCCCTGAGATACCTGTAATCGCCAAAATTACGTTTTATCGCACGGTTAATCCGCATAAGGATCCGGAAAACCATATCCGGATCCTTTCGATTCATTCTGGCTACCCACTCTTCAAACGGCACTTTTCCGTCACGGGTCCGGTAACGTTCAACAACGTAGTCCCTGTCCATTATTCTATCCCTGAAAAACCCTTTTGTCTTTTATAAAAGACAAATTCCTACGCGATCATCAACTCCAGCTTTTCCCGCAGTTCCCCTTCCAGCGGCAGCGCTTTCTGCGTTTTCAGATCGATACAGACAAAAGTAATCAGCGCATCAGCCACCACCTGCCCTTCAGGATCGAGCGTCACCACCTGGCTTAGCACCCCGCTTTTGCCGTTGATCTGCTGCACCTGGCTGGTCACCGTGAGCACATCGCCCAGCACGGCCGGACGCCGGTAGTTGATATTGATATTGACGACCACAAACGCGATGTTGTGCGCGGTCAGCCACTGAAAACTTTCGCTATTTTCCAGCCCGTCCCAGCGCGCTTCTTCAAGAAACTCAAGATAGCGAGCGTTGTTCACATGCTGGTAAACGTCGAGATGAAAACCGCGTACTTTGATTTTTGTCTGCATAGCGCAATTGCCTTTACTGTTATTGTAGGATGAGAGGTCATAACTGGTATGACCTCTTTATCCTGGCAAAATTTTGCCGCAGTGCAAGAAATTGCGTAATTACAGCGTCAGGTGTGAGAGGTTGCGCTCAACCAGTGCGCCCCCCATACCTGGAACCTGTTTGAGATCGTCGACCGTTTTGAAAGGACCATACTCTTCGCGGTAGCTGACGATGGCCTGCGCTTTTTTCAGGCCGACGCCATTCATCACGCGGGCCAGATCTTCCGCCGAGGCCGAATTGATACTCACCCGCGTACCGTCATAATCCGCATTTTTACCGGCGTCAGTCGCTTTAGTTTGCCCTTGCACCGGCGCGGCTGCGTCGGACTTGCTCTGCGTAGCCTGTGGTTTGGCGGCGGGCGTCGCCGCCAGCGCGCCCGCGCTCATCCCGGTGGTGGCAATAGCCAGCGTAATTAACAGTGCTTTGATTCCACGTTTCATGCTGTTATCTCCTTGTTTGTTGACAGCCACGTCACAATAGCCGCCAGATAAACCCGGCACAAACAGCAGATTGCAGAAATGGAAAAGGCCGCGAAAGCGGCCTTTAGTTATTGCAGAGCGTTACGAAAATCTGCGAGCAGACACGTAATTACTGCTGCTGAGTCATCACATCACCCAGCTTGATTTTGGCTTCTTTACGCAGGTTGCTCATCATGGCTTCGAAGGCAATCTGAGCATTGTTCTGGGTAATCCCCTGAACCATCGCTTTCTTCTGCGCGTCTGGCAGGGTGCCGGCTTTCACTTCATCCAGCGCCAGCAGAACGACGTTACCCTGCGCATCGGTGGTGGTACCGAAGCTTGGCTTGTCCTTCGCAGGCAGAGTCAGACCAAACGCGGCCTGGCTGATTGGGTCCTGGCCGGTACGGCTCAGCGTTTTCGCTTCACCGAAGCTCAGGCCAGCCGCTTTCAGCGCGTCTTCTTTACCCGCTTTCAAATCAGACAGAATCTTTTCAGCATCCAGTTTCGCCTGCTGTTCCGCTTTGTTGTGCTTAACCTGGGCAACGACCTGATCCTTCACGTCCGCCAGCGGTTTGACCGCTTCTGGCTTGTGCTCGCTGACGCGCAACACAAACGCACGATCGCCGTCGACGGTAATGATGTCAGAGTTACTGCCCGGCGTGCCGTTCTCACCCACCAGACCACCATTGAAGATGGCATCGGAAACCGGTTTAAAGTTCAGCTCTTCCGGCAGGTTGTCACGACCAAACCAGCCCGTCTCAACCGCCTTCACACCCGCCGCCTGCTCAGCACCCGCCAGAGATTCGTTGTCGTTGCTGGCAGCATCGCTCACCTTCTGCTGCAGCGCGTAGTAGGCATCCAGCGCTTTTTCCTGTTTCACTTTCGCCGCGATATCGTCGCGAACCTCAGCCAGAGGCTTGGTTTTCGCCGCGGTGATGTCGTCCAGACGCACGACCAGGAAACCAACGGAAGACTTAATGACGCCAGAAAGTTGACCTTTATCTTTCAGACCGGCATTTTTCAGCTCATCCGGTGTGGTCGCGTCTTCCAGCCATCCCATATCACCGCCGTTTTTCGCAGAGATAATGTCGGTGGATTTCGCTTTCGCAACGGTCGCGAAATCAGCGCCTTTATTCAGCTCTTCCAGTACCGCTTTGGCATCAGCCTCGGTCTTCGTCTGAATCACGCTGTAGCGGTTACGCTGCGGCTGAGTGAACTGATCCTGATGCTGGTCGTAGTAAGACTGGATTTCCGCATCAGACGCGGTTTCCTGCAGCGCGGCAGCATCCAGCTTGATGTAGCTCACACGGAACTGCTCTGGAGAAACAAAGGAATTCTTGTTCTGCTCGTAGTAAGCGTTAACGTCAGCGTCGCTCACCTGCTGTTTCGCCGCCAGGGCGTTCACATCAATAGTCGCTTCGCGTACAACGCGCTGCTGCGCCACCAGCGCGGCCAGTTCTTCCGTTTCACCTTTGAGCATGAAATCGGTGCCCACAACGGCATTGATGAGCTGCTGGGTGGTCAGCTGATTACGCAGAGCCTGCGCGTACTGATCTGCCGTCATGCCCATCTGGTTGACGATGCTGTTATAACGCGCGTTGTCGAATTTACCGTTAGACTGGAAAGCCTGGGTGGAGAAGATGGCTTTTTTCACCTGCTCATCGCTGATGCCAAGGCCCAGTTTTTTGGCATACTGATCCAGAAGCGCTTCGTCGATAAGACGGTTCAGTGTCTGTTGGCGCAGGGTCTTCATGTACCCTTCGTTCGCCGCCAGTTCAGAGAATTGGTCGCCCAGCTGTTGCTGCATACGGTTACGTTCACCGGCAAAAGCATTCTCGAACTGACCACGGCTGATCTCCTGGCCATTCACTTTTGCGGCATAGTTTGCGCCACCGCCAATAAGGTAACTGCTCACGCCGGTCAATATGAACGACACGATAATGATACCGAAAATAATCTTGAGCACGAGACTGTTAGCAGCCGTGCGTAAGCTGTCCATCATGGTGTAACAACACTCCGCTGTAGGTGACTGGTTACCTGACGCTGACGGAAAATCCTGCCCGTCGCGCGTGAAGGTGTATTGTGACAAGAAAACGGGGCGATTGTCAGCCCACAACTCGCATAAACTCGCACAAATCAGGTCTGGACAAACAAAAAAGGCACATCAAATGATGCGCCCTTGTACTTTCCGGCTTCCCTGAAACGGGAAAGCAATCAGTTTACTGCGTCTTTCAGCGCTTTACCTGCACGGAAACCCGGCACTTTAGCAGCAGCAATGGTGATCTCTTTACCGGTCTGAGGGTTGCGGCCAGTACGGGCAGCACGCTCTTTAACAGCAAAAGTACCGAAGCCTACCAGTGCAACGTCGTCCCCAGCCTGCAGAGATTCAGTAACAGAAGCAATTAATGCATCTAAGGCACGTCCAGCTGCAGCTTTAGAAATATCAGCACCAGCAGCAATTTTGTCAATCAGTTGAGATTTATTCACTGTTCTCTTCCTCTCTTTATAATTTATATCGCGCCTGAATCCTTCACAACGCGACCGCGCAGCAGTTATATCAGGCCTGCCATGACCTTACAACACCCGTTGTTGATGGCTGACCTAATCAGCAATCTAAATTAGCTATACAAAAAAAGGCTGGCAAGTGCGAAATGACTTACCAGCCTTGTTTTTATTGACGCTCTTTGCGCGAGGTCACTATTTTGCGGTTACAACCTGCATTCCGGAGGGTTCATTCTGCAGTGCGAGACTGAGAACTTCCTCAATTCGCTTAACAGGATGAATCTGCAGATCGGCAATCACGTTGTCCGGAATCTCTTCCAGATCGCGTTTATTTTCGTAAGGGATCAATACGGTTTTGATCCCACCGCGGTGCGCCGCCAGCAGTTTTTCTTTTAAACCACCAATCGGCAGAACCTGACCACGCAGCGTGATTTCACCGGTCATTGCCACATCAGCACGCACCGGGTTCCCTGTCAAACAGGAAACCAGAGCGGTACACATGGCAATACCCGCGCTTGGACCATCTTTCGGCGTCGCCCCTTCAGGTACGTGCACGTGGATGTCGCGTTTTTCGTAGAAATCAGGGTTGATACCCAGTTTCTCTGCACGCGCACGAACCACGGTCAACGCCGCCTGGATGGACTCCTGCATCACTTCACCCAGCGAGCCGGTGTAGGTCAGTTTACCTTTACCTGGCACACAGGCGGTTTCGATGGTCAGCAGATCGCCACCCACTTCCGTCCATGCCAGGCCAGTCACCTGACCAACGCGGTTTTCGTTGTCCGCGCGACCGTAGTCGAAGCGCTGGACGCCCAGGTACGCATGCAGATTGTCGCCGTTAATCACAATGTGTTTCAGGCTCTTATCCAGCAGCAGCTGTTTCACCGCTTTACGACACAGTTTAGAGATTTCACGCTCAAGGCTACGCACGCCCGCTTCACGGGTGTAGTAGCGAATGATGCCGATAATCGCGCTGTCCTCGACGGTCAGCTCGTTGGCTTTCAGCGCGTTACGCTCGATCTGTTTCGGCAGCAGGTGCTGCTTAGCAATGTTCAGCTTCTCATCTTCGGTATAACCGGAGAGACGGATCACTTCCATACGGTCCAGCAGCGGGGCCGGAATGTTCATGGAGTTGGAGGTCGCCACGAACATCACATCGCTCAGGTCGTAGTCCACTTCCAGGTAGTGATCGCTGAACGCCACGTTCTGTTCTGGATCAAGCACTTCCAGCAGTGCAGACGCAGGGTCGCCACGCATGTCCGACGACATCTTATCGATCTCATCGAGCAGGAACAGCGGGTTTTTAACCCCCACTTTCGCCATCTTCTGGATCAGTTTACCCGGCATAGAACCGATGTAGGTACGGCGGTGACCGCGGATTTCCGCCTCATCGCGTACGCCACCCAGCGCCATACGGATATACTTACGTCCGGTCGCTTTGGCGATGGACTGACCCAGAGAGGTTTTACCCACCCCCGGCGGCCCTACCAGGCACAGAATTGGGCCTTTGATTTTGTTTACACGGCTCTGTACCGCGAGGTACTCAAGAATGCGGTCTTTCACGCGTTCCAGGCCGTAGTGGTCGGTATCCAGGATTTCCTGCGCCTGACGCAGGTCTTTTTTGACCTTGCTGCGGGCGTTCCACGGAACCTGCACCATCCACTCAATGTAGCCGCGTACAACGGTCGCTTCAGCCGACATTGGAGACATCATTTTCAGCTTCTGCAGTTCTGCTTCGGCTTTCTCTTTCGCCTCTTTCGGCATCTTCGCCGCGTCGATCTTACGCTTCAGCGCTTCGTTTTCGTCCGGCGCGTCATCCATCTCGCCCAGCTCTTTCTGAATGGCCTTCATTTGCTCATTCAGATAGTACTCACGCTGGGATTTCTCCATCTGCTTTTTCACGCGGTTGCGAATGCGCTTCTCAACCTGCAGCAGATCGATTTCGGACTCCATCATCGCCATCAGGTATTCCAGACGTTCGTTAACGTCGGACATTTCCAGCACGGACTGTTTGTCAGCCAGCTTCAGCGGCATATGGGCAGCGATGGTGTCCGCCAGACGCGCAGGATCGTCGATGCTGTTCAGCGACGTCAGCACTTCTGGTGGGATTTTCTTGTTCAGCTTGATATAGCCTTCAAACTGGCTAATCGCGGTGCGCACCAGCACTTCCTGCTCGCGCTCATCAAGCTCAGGCGAATCAAGGTACTCTGCCTTCGCAGAGAAGTGCTCGCCGTCGTCTGACAGAGTGGTAATACGCGCACGCTGCAGCCCTTCTACCAGCACCTTCACGGTGCCGTCAGGCAGCTTCAGCATCTGCAAAATGGAGGCCACGGTCCCGACGGTGAAAAGATCGTTTACACCCGGCTCATCCGTTGATGCTTCTTTCTGCGCCACCAGCATGATTTTTTTATCATGATCCATAGCGGCTTCGAGGCAACGGATAGATTTTTCCCGCCCTACAAATAAGGGTATGACCATGTGCGGATAAACCACCACATCGCGCAACGGCAATACGGGGATTTCAATGCGTTCAGAACGCTCAGGATTCATAGAGCTCTCTCTTAGTTAGTGTCCGCCAGGTAAGCTGGTCATGTCACTGTGCTTCACATAACCATTAACATGTATCCAGTATATGGGGATGTTTGCCACACATTCAACGCTATGAATACGGAAAAAGTAAAGGGGAGATAAAATCCCCCCTTTTTGATTAACTGCTTGTATGATTTGGTGAATTATTCGCCAGATGCCTGCTGTGCTTCCGGTTTGCCGTAAATCAGCAGCGGCTTGGTTTGACCGCTGATGACGGACTCGTCAATCACCACTTTCTCCACGTCTTCCATCGATGGCAGATCGTACATGGTGTCGAGCAGTGCCGCTTCAACGATAGAACGCAGGCCACGGGCACCGGTTTTACGGATCATCGCTTTCTTGGCAATGGCATCCAGCGCTTCGTCGCGGAATTCCAGGTCAACGCCTTCCAGATTGAACAGCGCCTGATACTGCTTGGTCAGCGCATTTTTTGGCTCTTTCAGGATCTGGATCAGCGCGTCTTCACTCAGCTCATTCAGCGTTGCCACAACCGGCAGACGGCCGATGAATTCAGGGATCAGACCGAATTTGATCAGATCTTCTGGTTCAACCTGAGACAGCAGTTCACCTTCGTTTGGTTTTTCGGACGTCGATTTCACCGTTGCGCCAAAACCAATGCCGGAGCCGGTTTCAACACGGTGGGAGATGACTTTATCCAGACCAGCAAACGCACCGCCACAGATGAACAGGATCTTGGAGGTATCAACCTGCAGGAACTCCTGCTGAGGATGTTTACGACCACCCTGTGGCGGAACAGCGGCAACCGTACCTTCGATCAGCTTCAGCAGTGCCTGCTGTACGCCTTCACCCGATACGTCACGGGTAATGGACGGGTTGTCGGATTTACGGGAGATCTTGTCGATCTCATCGATGTAAACAATCCCGCGCTGGGCTTTCTGTACGTCGTAATCACATTTCTGCAGCAGTTTCTGGATGATGTTTTCGACATCCTCACCCACATAACCGGCCTCGGTCAGGGTGGTGGCATCCGCCATCGTGAACGGAACATCAAGCAGACGCGCCAGGGTTTCAGCCAGCAGCGTTTTACCGGAACCGGTTGGGCCGATCAGCAGAATGTTACTTTTACCCAGTTCTACGCCATTGCTGGTGTCGCCGTTACGCAGACGTTTGTAGTGGTTATAGACCGCTACCGCCAGCACTTTCTTGGCCTGCTCCTGTCCGATGACGTAGTCGTCAAGGTGATGACGAATTTCATGCGGCGTTGGCAGCGCGCTGCGCTCACGGTGCGGTGCGACTTCTTTAATCTCTTCGCGAATGATGTCGTTACATAAATCGACACATTCGTCGCAGATATACACGGACGGCCCGGCAATCAGTTTACGCACTTCATGCTGGCTTTTGCCGCAAAAAGAGCAGTACAGCAGTTTGCCCGAACCATCTTTGCGTTTATCTGTCATGAGTCCAAACCTCTTTTTAAGTTCTTTGTGCCGCACATGACGACGCAAATGCCAATCTAAGACGCAAGCTGCAATAAGCAGCGTGCCGCCCTACCTTAGTATAGCGGCACACTCGCGTCGCGGGCATCAATTACGATGGGTCAACACGGAGTCGACTAAGCCGTACTCAACTGCCTCTGGTGCAGAGAGGAAGCGATCGCGCTCGGTATCGCGCTCGATCTGCTCGAGTGGTTGACCCGTATGCTGCGCCATAAGTTCATTCATGCGCGCTTTTACTTTCAGAATTTCGCGGGCGTGGATTTCGATATCCGTCGCCTGCCCCTGGTAACCGCCCAGCGGCTGGTGAATCATCACGCGGGAATTTGGCAAGCAGAAACGCTTCCCTTTCGCCCCTGCTGTTAACAGGAACGCGCCCATAGATGCAGCCTGACCCATACAGATAGTGCTGACATCTGGCTTGATGAATTGCATGGTGTCATAAATGGACATCCCCGCTGTAATCACGCCCCCCGGGGAGTTGATGTACAGGTAAATGTCTTTTTCCGGGTTTTCCGCTTCCAGAAACAGCATCTGCGCCACGATCAGGTTAGCCATGTGGTCTTCCACCTGGCCGGTCAGAAAGATAACGCGTTCCTTGAGCAGACGGGAATAGATATCAAAAGATCGCTCACCACGTGAGGTCTGTTCAATAACCATTGGCACCAGAGCCATATGGGGTGCAAAGTTATCTCGTTCGCCACTGTATGACATTTCCGTCTCCTGGATCTAAATTGAAAACACCTGCTGTACTGATTGTAACCTTATGGACGGATTATCAGCCAGTCTCATTCATCGTGATTACGTACTTATGGGGTTCACAGTGCCCTATTTCAAGCATAACAACCTTTTGTTGTTACGCTAACACTGAAAGGGCGTTTTAGCACTCTTCCTGGGCTATTGGTGTGATAAAAAAAACCCGTCACCAAAAGGCAACGGGTTTTTGTTCAAACTTTAAACCGTTGGGGCGAAATTACGCCTGCTGGTTCATCAGTTCGTTGAAAGAGGTCGCTTTTTCGGACACTTTCGCTTTCGCCAGTACCGCTTCAACAGCCTGCTCTTCCAGGGCAACGTTGCGCATGTTGTCCATCAGCTCTTTGTTCTTACCGTAGAACTCGATCACTTCTGATGGATCTTCGTATGCAGAAGCCATCTCTTCGATCAGGCCTTTCACACGCTCTTCGTCAGCTTTCAGCTCGTGGGTACGAATTACTTCGCCCAGCAGCAGGCCAACAACTACGCGGCGTTTCGCTTGCTCTTCGAACAACTCGCGTGGCAGTTCCATCGCTTGCTGCTGGTTGCCACCGAAACGCTGTGCAGCCTGACGGCGCAGAACGTCGATTTCGCTGTCGATCAGGGCAGCTGGAACGTCGATGTCGTTGGCTTTCACCAGACCTTCGATCGCCTGAGATTTCACACGGTTACGCACCGCGCCGTTCAGTTCGCGTTCCATGTTCTTACGCACTTCGGTACGCAGACCCGCTACGGAACCATCTTCCACGCCGAAACGCTTGATGAATTCTTCAGTCAGTTCTGGCAGTTCGCGCTCTTCAACTTTCTTCAGGTTGATAGCGAACTTCGCTGCTTTCCCTTTCAGGTTTTCAGCGTGGTACTCTTCCGGGAAGGTCACGTCGATAGTGAACTCTTCGCCAGCCTTGTGGCCTTTGATACCGTCTTCGAAGCCTGGGATCATACGACCCTGGCCCATTGCCAGTACGAAGTCAGACGCTTTACCGCCTTCGAACTCTTCGCCGTCTACAGAACCGGTGAAGTCGATGGTGACACGGTCTTCAGCGTCAACAGCGCCTTCTTTCTCTTTCCAGTTCGCCTGCTGCTTACGCAGGGTATCCAGCATGCCGTCAACGTCTTCGTCAGTCACGGAAACAACTGGTTTTTCAACTTCGATAGATTCCAGACCTTTCAGCTCAACTTCCGGGTACACTTCGAACTCTACGGAGTAGGTGAAGTCTTCGCCCAGTTTGTATTCGCCTGGAACGTAGTTCGGCGCGCCGGCCGGATTGATTTTTTCTTTGATGATCGCATCAATAAAGTTACGGCTCATCAGTTCACCCAGCACATCCTGACGCACGGAAGCGCCATAACGCTGAGCAACAACATTCATTGGTACTTTGCCCTTGCGGAAGCCGTCAATACGTACTTTTTTTGCTACGTTGACCAGCTCGCTTTTCACAGCAGTTTCGATGCTGTCAGCAGCGATAGTAATCGTTACACGGCGGCCAAGGCCTTGAGTGGTTTCAACTGAAACTTGCATCTTGTTACCTCAAAAAAATCACAGTGCTCGGTCAACTCTGAATCTGTCTGTTATACCGGGATGCTCTCTTAGTGCAGATTCACATTCCCTGTCGCCAGAATCATCCCGAAGACATTCAATAAGACGCGGCATTATAGCGGCATCACTTAGGTGAGTCGAGAACGGTTGGGGCATGTTGCTGCGGCTTTTTTCACACTTTAAGGCTATTTTTAGCCTTAAAATCGCACCATCCGCTCAAAACTCAGACAAAACAAAACGGCCCGGAGGCCGTTTTGAGGAAATCTGTAAGCAACATACTGGAAAAGCTCCAGCCGTTGCAAATCCGATTTATCAGGCGATTGTGCCTGCTCCGCGACAGGGCGGTGATGCAAAAACCGTATCCTGCAAGCCTTCCCATTCCTTAATGGTATAGGTATGCAGTGCCAGCGCATGTACGGTCGTGGAGAGTTCTTCCGTCAAGGTGCTGTAGATCAAGCGATGCCGATTCAGGAAACGTTCTCCCGTGAAGCGATCGCTAACCAGAACCACTTTGAAGTGGCTTTCAGAACCTGCCGGCACGTTATGACGATAGCTTTCGTCGACGACTTCGAGGAACACAGGGTTGAACGCCGCCCTTAATTTATCTTCTATATGCTCACGTATCATCATGAAATTACTCCTCCGACAACGCCAGGATGTCACCCATCCCTTTAAATGTTAGCCGCTTTTACCGTTTCCATTACACCTTGACAACAAATATTTAGCTTTCGTCTGATTTTCTCATTCAAACGAATGAAGTTCACTGTGAGACTCATACGTTTTGTCATACACGGATTGGGAAAAACGGTGAACTGGTCAGTTTTCGGACAAGGCGATGAATTTACATGCGTTGACCACTTCCCCTCGCCGTTGGCGATGTTATGATGGCGGCAATTTTTCTCTTTATATGCTTACGATTCGTTGAGAACCCGAAAATGTTAAAAAAACTCTTCTTTCCGTTGGTAGCCCTTTTTATGCTGGCAGGCTGCGCTACCCCGCCTACCACTATTGATGTCTCACCAAAAATCACCCTGCCTCAGCAGGACCCAAGCCTGATGGGCGTCACCGTGAGCATTAACGGTGCCGATCAGCGTCAGGATCAGGCGCTGGCAAAAGTGACCCGCGATAACCAGCAGGTTACCCTCACCGCGTCCCGCGACCTGCGCTTCCTGCTCCAGGAAGTGCTGGAGAAACAGATGACCGCTCGCGGCTACATGATTGGCCCAAGCGGCGCGGTTGATCTGCAGATCATCGTGAACAACCTGTATGCTGACGTGTCTCAGGGCAACGTGCGCTACAACATCGCGACCAAAGCGGATATCGCCATCATTGCCACCGCGAAGAATGGCAACAAGATGACCAAAAACTACCGCGCCAGCTACTCTGTTGAAGGTGCGTTCCAGGCCTCCAACCAGAACATTGCTAACGCCGTTAATAGCGTGCTGACCGACACCATCGCCGATATGGCGCAGGACACCAGCATTCACGACTTCATCAAGCAGAACGCGCGTTAATCCCGCTCGCTGACCCGGTGTATCACCGGGTCAGTTTTATAAGAACATGTCCAGCCATTACTTGCGCATTTTCCAGCAACCGAAATCAGCGATTCTGCTGATCCTCGGCTTTGCCTCGGGTTTACCCCTCGCACTCACTTCCGGCACGCTTCAGGCGTGGATGACGGTCGAGAACATCGATCTGAAAACCATTGGCTTCTTCTCGCTTGTGGGCCAGGCCTACGTCTTTAAGTTCCTGTGGTCTCCGGTCATGGATCGCTACACGCCGCCTTTCCTCGGGCGTCGTCGCGGCTGGCTGGTGATGACGCAGATCCTGCTGCTGCTGGCCATTGCGGCGATGGGTTTTCTTGAACCTACCACGCAGCTTCGCTGGATGGCGGCGCTTGCGGTGGTGATTGCCTTCTGTTCCGCCTCTCAGGATATCGTGTTCGACGCCTGGAAGACGGACGTGTTACCTGCGGAAGAGCGTGGCGCCGGTGCGGCAATCAGCGTGCTGGGCTATCGCCTCGGGATGCTGGTCTCCGGTGGGCTGGCGCTGTGGCTTGCCGACCGTTACCTCGGCTGGCAGGGCATGTACTGGCTGATGGCCGCCCTGCTGATCCCCTGCATTATCGCGACCTTATTGGCGCCCGAACCGAGTGACGTTATCCCGGTTCCCCGCTCGCTGGAGCAGGCCGTCGCCGAACCGCTGCGTGACTTCTTTGGCCGCAACAACGCCTGGCTGATCCTGCTGCTCATCGTCCTTTATAAGCTGGGCGATGCCTTTGCCATGAGCCTGACCACCACCTTCCTGATCCGCGGTGTCGGTTTTGACGCCGGCGAAGTGGGTGTGGTGAATAAAACGCTGGGGCTGTTTGCGACCATTGTCGGGGCATTATACGGTGGCGTGCTGATGCAGCGCCTGACGCTGTTCCGCGCGCTGCTGATTTTCGGCATCCTTCAGGGCGCCTCTAACGCAGGCTACTGGCTGCTGTCGATTACCGATAAACATACGATCAGCATGGCCGCGGCGGTGTTCTTCGAAAACCTCTGCGGCGGTATGGGCACAGCGGCGTTTGTCGCCCTGCTGATGACCCTGTGCAACAAGTCATTTTCCGCCACGCAGTTCGCTCTGCTCTCGGCGCTCTCTGCCGTAGGCCGCGTGTACGTTGGCCCGATTGCCGGCTGGTTCGTGGAAGCCCACGGTTGGCCAACATTTTATCTCTTTTCTGTCGTGGCCGCCGTGCCGGGGATTTTATTGTTGCTGGTGTGTCGCCAGACGCTGGAATATACCCAGCGGACAGAACACTTTATGCCGCGCACCGAATATCACCGCGCCTACCGTTTTGCGTTACGTCTGTTAATGGTGGGCTGCCTTGCTCTGGCACTGTGGCTGGTGGTGCTCATTATTAATGCCAGCACGTCACTGGCACTCCCCTTCGAAGCCCTTCTGCTGGACGCAGGCGCCCTGCTGGCTATCGCCGGGATCCTGACCGGGGGCCTGCTCGATTTCATGGCCTTGCGTAAAACGCAGATGACCTGAAGAAAAATGCGAAAGGTTATTTCCCGTTGTAATCACTAACCGAAATTATAACGGCGAAATAGCCATCAACCGCAAAAAAAATATTTGTTGTTTTGTGCGGGATAGGATTTGGAAATTATTGGCTCCCATTCCAAAACGCTATTTTTCATTAAACGATTCAGCATGCGAGAGTTTGATTTTTCGTTTTTTAGATGTCTTTTTATTGATAATTAATTGTTAATTTTTTGTTTATTTTCAACAATGGTTATACCAATTGCCCCTTTTAGGGTATGCTTGGGGGTCCTTTCGTTATAAAGCCCATGCCATGCGGCTTCGGTCATAAAAACCGACATAATTTGCAACACTTGTGACACGTGCGGCAGAACCCGGTAACACCTTCCTGACACAGGCCTAATGATGTTTACAGTAATGTAACCTTCCCGTAAAATGCCCGCACACTTTAAACGCCACCAGACTCCGTGGAATTGAGGTCGTTAAATGAGACTCGGGAAATACAATAAAAGTTTGGGATGGTTGTCATTATTCGCGGGCACTGTATTACTCAGTGGCTGCGATTCTGCACTACTAGACCCCAAAGGACAGATTGGACTGGAACAACGTTCACTGATATTGACGGCTTTTGGCCTGATGTTGATTGTGGTTATTCCTGCCATTTTGATGGCTGTTGGTTTCGCCTGGAAGTATCGTGCGAGCAATAAAGATGCGAAGTATAGCCCTAACTGGTCACACTCCAATAAAGTGGAAGCTGTGGTCTGGACGGTACCTATTCTGATCATCCTGTTCCTTGCCGTACTGACCTGGAAAACCACTCACGCACTTGAGCCAAGCAAACCGCTGGTTCACGATGAGAAACCTATTACCATTGAAGTGGTCTCCATGGACTGGAAATGGTTCTTCATCTATCCAGAGCAGGGTATTGCTACCGTGAATGAAATCGCCTTCCCGGCGAACACTCCGGTTCAGTTCAAAGTGACCTCCAACTCCGTAATGAACTCCTTCTTCATCCCACGTCTGGGTAGCCAGATTTACGCGATGGCCGGTATGCAGACCAATCTGCATCTGATCGCGAATGAAGCAGGCACCTATGATGGTATCTCCGCCAGCTATAGCGGCCCGGGCTTCTCAGGTATGAAGTTCAAAGCTATTGCGACGCCGGACCGTGCCGCTTTCGACCAGTGGGTTGAAAAAGCGAAGCAGTCTCCAAACACCATGTCTGACATGGCGGCGTTCGAAAAAGTGGCTGCACCTAGCGAATACAACAAGGTGGAGTACTTCTCTAATGTGAAACCTGATTTGTTCAAAGACGTTATTGGCAAATTTATGGATCACGGCAAGAGCATGGACATGACCCAGCCTGAAGGCGAGCACAGCGCGCATGAAGGTATGGAAGGCATGGACATGAGCCACGCGGAAACCGCTCACTAAGGGGCCGAGGAAGAAAATGTTCGGAAAATTGACACTGGATGCAGTGCCCTACCATGAACCGATTATCGTGGTTACGGTGGCTGCAATTATCATTGGTGGCGCGGCCTTACTGGCCCTGATCACTTACTTCGGTAAGTGGAGCTACCTGTGGAACGAGTGGCTGACTTCGGTTGACCACAAAAAACTCGGTATCATGTACTGCATCGTCGGTATCGTCATGTTAATTCGTGGCTTTGCGGATGCGATCATGATGCGTAGCCAGCAGGCACTCGCTTCAGCGGGTGAAGCCGGCTTCCTGCCGCCGCACCACTACGATCAGATCTTTACCGCTCACGGCGTTATCATGATCTTCTTCGTGGCGATGCCGCTGGTTATCGGTCTGATGAACGTTGTCGTTCCGCTGCAAATCGGCGCGCGCGACGTGGCGTTCCCGTTCCTGAATAACCTGAGCTTCTGGTTCACGGTTGTCGGCGTTATTCTGGTTAACCTGTCACTGGGTGTGGGCGAATTCGCGCAGACCGGCTGGCTGGCTTACCCGCCGCTGTCAGGAATTGAGTACAGTCCGGGCGTTGGCGTCGACTACTGGATTTGGGCGCTTCAGCTCTCCGGTGTCGGTACTACCCTGACCGGTATCAACTTCTTCGTGACCATTATCAAGATGCGTGCCCCTGGCATGACCATGTTCAAGATGCCGGTATTTACCTGGGCATCTCTGTGCGCAAACATCCTGATTATTGCCTCCTTCCCAATTCTGACCGTCACCATCGCGCTGCTGACCCTGGACCGCTACCTGGGCACCCATTTCTTCACGAATGATATGGGTGGCAACATGATGATGTACATCAACCTGATTTGGGCCTGGGGTCACCCGGAAGTGTACATTCTGGTTCTGCCTGTGTTCGGTGTGTTCTCCGAAAT
The DNA here is from genome assembly GCF_026420145.1 of Enterobacter pseudoroggenkampii. Lineage (NCBI taxonomy): Bacteria > Pseudomonadati > Pseudomonadota > Gammaproteobacteria > Enterobacterales > Enterobacteriaceae > Enterobacter > Enterobacter pseudoroggenkampii. Next base: position 131,272 of record NZ_JAPMLV010000001.1, on the reverse strand, counting down.
CGCAGCAACCTTCTCGCGTAAACGTCTGTTTGGTTACACCTCTCTGGTGTGGGCAACCGTGTGTATTACCGTTCTGTCGTTCATCGTTTGGCTGCACCACTTCTTCACCATGGGTGCGGGCGCGAACGTAAACGCCTTCTTCGGTATCACCACTATGATTATCGCCATCCCTACCGGGGTGAAGATCTTCAACTGGCTGTTCACCATGTACCAGGGCCGTATCGTGTTCCACTCAGCGATGCTGTGGACCATCGGCTTCATCGTGACCTTCTCCGTAGGTGGGATGACCGGCGTACTGCTGGCGGTACCAGGTGCTGACTTCGTTCTGCACAACAGTCTGTTCCTGATTGCGCACTTCCATAACGTTATCATCGGTGGCGTGGTCTTCGGCTGCTTCGCTGGCGTAACCTACTGGTGGCCAAAAGCGTTCGGCTTCACGCTGAACGAGAAATGGGGTAAACGCGCGTTCTGGTTCTGGATCATCGGCTTCTTCGTAGCATTTATGCCGCTGTACGTGCTGGGCTTCATGGGTATGACCCGTCGTCTGAGCCAGCAGATCGATCCGCAGTTCCACCCAATGCTGATGGTTGCAGCGGGCGGTGCCGTGCTGATTGCCTGTGGTATCGCGTCTCAGCTGATTCAGTTCTACGTGTCTATTCGCGACCGCGACCAGAACCGTGACCTGACCGGTGACCCATGGGGTGGCCGTACGCTGGAGTGGGCAACCTCTTCTCCACCGCCTTTCTATAACTTTGCCATCGTGCCGCAGGTTCATGAACGCGACGCATTCTGGGAAATGAAAGAAAAAGGTGAAGCGTACAAGCAACCTGCTCATTACGAAGAGATCCACATGCCGAAAAACAGCGGTGCGGGCATCGTGATTGCCGCCTTCGCAACGGTATTTGGTTTCGCAATGATCTGGCACATCTGGTGGATGGCGATTGTTGGCTTCGCCGGCATCGTAATCAGCTGGATTGTGAAGAGCTTTGACGAGGACGTGGACTACTACGTACCAGTCCGTGAAGTTGAGAAGCTGGAAAATCAGCATTTCGACGAGATTTCTAAAGCGGGGCTGAAAAATGGCAACTGATACTCTGGCGCACTCAACTGCCCACGCGCATGAACATGCGCACCACGATACAGGACCGACCAAAGTCTTCGGTTTCTGGATCTACCTGATGAGCGACTGCATTCTGTTCTGCTGTCTGTTCGCGACCTATGCCGTTCTGGTGAACGGCACGGCGGGCGGCCCGGCTGGCAAGGATATCTTTGAACTGCCGTTCGTTCTGGTTGAAACCGCACTGCTGTTATTCAGCTCCATCACCTACGGCATGGCGGCTATCGCCATGTACAAAAACAACAAGAGCCAGGTTGTTTCCTGGCTGGCGTTGACCTGGTTGTTTGGTGCTGGATTTATCGGGATGGAAATCTATGAATTCCATCACCTGATTCTGGAAGGTTTCGGTCCGGATCGCAGTGGCTTCCTGTCCGCGTTCTTCGCGCTGGTAGGTACCCACGGTCTGCACGTCACCTCTGGTCTGATCTGGATGGCGGTACTGATGTTCCAGGTATCCCGTCGCGGCCTGACCAGCACTAACCGTACCCGTATCATGTGCCTGAGCCTGTTCTGGCACTTCCTGGACGTGGTGTGGATCTGTGTGTTCTCTGTTGTATATCTGATGGGGGCGATGTAATGAGTCATTCAAACGATCATGGCGCTTCCCACGGTAGCGTAAAAACCTACATGACAGGTTTCATCCTGTCGATCATCCTGACGGTGATCCCGTTCTGGATGGTGATGAGCGGTTCTGCGTCTAAGCCGGTTATTCTGGGTGCAATCCTGGTGACCGCGGTGATTCAGATTCTGGTGCATCTGGTTTGCTTCCTGCACATGAACACCAAGTCCGATGAAGGCTGGAATATGACCGCCTTTATCTTTACCGTGATTATCATCGCTATCCTGGTAGTCGGTTCCATCTGGATTATGTGGAACCTCAACTACAACATGATGGTTCACTAAGAGCGGCGAGTATGTTTAAGCAATACCTGCAAGTAACGAAACCAGGCATCATCTTTGGCAACCTGATCTCCGTGATCGGAGGGTTCCTGCTGGCCTCTAAGGGCAGCATTGATTACACCCTCTTTATCTACACGCTGGTCGGTGTGTCACTGGTTGTTGCGTCCGGTTGTGTATTTAACAACTACATCGACATGGATATCGACAAGAAGATGGAAAGGACCAAAAATCGGGTGCTGGTGAAAGGCCTGATCGCCCCTTCCGTCTCGCTGGTGTACGCCACCTTGCTGGGTATTGCTGGCTTTATGCTGCTGTGGTTTGGTGCTAACCCGCTGGCCTGCTGGCTGGGGGTGATGGGGTTCGTGGTGTATGTGGGCGTCTACAGCCTGTATATGAAACGCCACTCCGTCTACGGCACGCTGATTGGTTCTCTCTCCGGCGCTGCGCCGCCGGTGATTGGCTACTGCGCGGTCACGAACGAGTTCGACAGCGGTGCGCTGATCCTGCTGGCTATCTTTAGCCTGTGGCAGATGCCGCACTCTTATGCCATCGCGATTTTCCGCTTTAAGGATTATCAGGCAGCGAACATCCCGGTTCTGCCGGTCGTGAAAGGCATTTCGGTTGCCAAGAACCATATCACGCTGTACATCATCGCCTTTGCCGTGGCAACGCTGATGCTCTCTCTGGGTGGTTACGCTGGATATAAATATCTGGCGGTAGCGGCTGCGGTGAGCGTCTGGTGGCTCGGTATGGCGCTGCGCGGTTACAAAGTGGAAGATGACAAAGTCTGGGCGCGCAAACTGTTTGTGTTCTCGATTGTGGCCATCACCTCGCTGTCCGTGATGATGTCTGTCGATTTCATGGTGCCAGATTCACATAACCTGCTGACTTACGTCTGGTAAGCCACAACAGGTGAATAAAGGGGTGCTTCGGCACCCTTTTTTATTCACGGAATTTATTAATAACGCATGTAATATTTGTTAAATAACCCTTTATTTACCCCGCCCCTTCCCCGCACTACACTATGGCCTGCTTTTGAACTGAGGTGGTAATGAACGATTATAAAATGACGCCAGGCGAGCTTCGCGCGACCTGGGGCTTAGGGACTGTCTTCTCGCTACGGATGCTTGGCATGTTTATGGTCCTGCCTGTTCTGACCACGTACGGTATGGCGCTGCAGGGGGCCAGCGAGGCGCTGATTGGGCTCGCAATCGGCATCTACGGTCTGGCACAGGCGGTGTTCCAGATCCCGTTTGGCCTGCTCTCTGACCGGGTGGGCCGAAAGCCGCTGATCGTTGGTGGGCTGCTGGTCTTTGTGCTCGGGAGCGTCATTGCCGCCCTCTCCCACTCCATCTGGGGAATTATTCTCGGCCGCGCCCTGCAGGGTTCCGGCGCGATTGCCGCTGCGGTGATGGCGCTGCTGTCAGACTTAACCCGCGAGCAGAACCGCACTAAAGCGATGGCGTTCATCGGCGTGAGCTTTGGCGTGACGTTTGCGATTGCGATGGTGCTGGGCCCCATTATTACGCACACATTGGGTCTGCACGCGCTGTTCTGGATGATTGCCGTGCTGGCGACCATCGGTATTGCCTTAACCCTGTGGGTGGTTCCGGACAGCAAAAACCACGTCCTCAACCGTGAGTCGGGGATGGTAAAAGGCTGCTTCAGCAAAGTGATCGTCGAGCCGCGCCTGCTGAAGCTGAATTTTGGCATTATGTGTTTGCACATCCTGCTGATGTCGACCTTTGTTGCCCTGCCCGGCCAGCTTGCCGCAGCGGGTTTCCCGGCGGCTGAGCACTGGAAAATCTATCTGGTCACGATGCTGATTTCGTTTGTCTCCGTCGTGCCGTTCATCATCTACGCCGAAGTGAAGCGCAAAATGAAGCGCGTCTTCGTGGGCTGCGTAGCGGTCCTGCTGATTGCCGAGATCGTGCTCTGGGGTGCCGGCCCGCACTTCTGGGAGCTGATTGCCGGCGTGCAGCTGTTCTTCCTGGCCTTTAACCTGATGGAAGCGTTGCTCCCGTCGCTTATCAGCAAAGAGTCCCCCGCCGGGTATAAAGGTACCGCGATGGGCATCTACTCCACCAGCCAGTTTCTCGGCGTGGCAATCGGCGGCTCGCTTGGCGGCTGGGTGGACGGCCTGTTTGATTCACAAACCGTGTTTCTCGCCGGTGCGCTGTTGGCGACAGTCTGGCTGCTGGTCGCCAGCACCATGAAAGAGCCGCGCTACGTGAGCAGCCTGCGCGTGGAAATCCCGAATGACGTTGAGATTGTCGATGCGCTGAAACAGCGTCTGGAAGCAAAAGAAGGCGTGACAGAAGTGCTGATTGTCCCCGAAGAGCGCAGCGCTTACGTCAAAATAGACAGTAAAATGACCAACCGCTTCGAAGTTGAGCAGGCGCTCAAAGCGTGAAAAAAAGCCCGGTTAAACCGGGCTTTTTATATTAATCGCGGAAGTTTTTAAACTGGAACGGCTGCCCCAGATCGCCGCCGCGCACCAGCGCCATCACGGACTGGAGGTCGTCGCGGGATTTCCCGGTGACGCGAATCTCTTCGCCCTGGATCTGCGCCTGCACCTTCAGCTTGCTGTCTTTGATGAGCTTAACGATCTTCTTCTGCACCGCGCTCTCGATGCCCTGCTTCAGCTTAGCTTCAACAAACCAGTTCTTACCGCTGTGCACAAACTCTTCCGGTACATCCAGAGACGTCCCTTCGATGCCGCGCTTTAACAGCTTGGCGCGCAGAATGTCGAGCAGCTGATTCACCTGGAAATCAGACTCGCTCAACACCTTGATGGTCTTATTTGCATCGTTCAACTCAAACGACGCCTCAACGCCACGAAAATCGAAACGTGACTCAACTTCGCGGGTTGCGTTCTCAACGCCGTTGCGAACTTCCTGGATATCAACTTCGGAAACAATATCGAAAGATGGCATCTTTTCTTCTCCCTTCACTTTTGTTGCGTTGCATAATACCCGCTACGAGGCATAACTCAACAGAAGCTTAGCTGTATAATTAAGCTGTAACACCTGGCGCAGTTGCAGGTGAGGAGGAACAATGAAAATTACAGTGCTCGGATGTGGAGCCCTTGGTCAGCTGTGGCTGACCGCGCTGTGCAAGCACGGACATGAGGTTCAGGGCTGGCTGCGCGTGCCCCAGCCCTATTGCAGTGTAAACCTGATTGGTGAAGACGGAAGCATCTTTAACGAATCCCTCACCGCGAACGATCCTGATTTCCTGGCGCAAAGTGACCTTTTACTGGTGACGCTCAAAGCGTGGCAGGTCTCAGACGCGGTAAAGACGCTGTCCGCCCAGCTCCCCCCCACTTCGCCCATACTGCTGCTGCATAACGGCATGGGGACCCTTGACGAGCTGAAAAGCGTTCCGCAGCCCCTGCTGATGGCAACGACCACGCACGCTGCCCGTCGCGACGGTAACATCATCGTGCATGTCGCCAGCGGGGTGACGCACATTGGACCCGCCAGAACGCAGGATGGCGACTATAGCTATCTGGCCGATGTGCTGCAGAAGGTGCTGCCGGACGTGGCCTGGCATAACCATATTCGTCCTCAGCTCTGGCGCAAGCTGGCCGTAAACTGCGTGATCAATCCGCTGACGGCGCTGTGGAACTGTCCGAACGGAGAGCTGAAAAATCATCCACAGGACGTTGCGGTGCTGTGTGCAGAAATCGCGGCGGTCGTTGAGCGGGAAGGCCTGCACACGTCGGCGGACGATTTGCGCTGCTACGTCGAGCAGATTATTGAAAGCACGGCAGAAAACATCTCCTCGATGCTGCAGGACGTTCGGGCATTACGCCACACGGAGATCGACTATATCACCGGTTATCTGCTAAAACGCGCCCGCGCGCACGGCATCGCGGTGCCGGAAAACGCCCGTCTGTATGACCTGGTTAAACGTAAGGAGAGTGAATATGAGCGCGTCAGCCCTGATCTGCCTCGCCCCTGGTAGCGAAGAGATGGAAGCGGTCACCACCATTGATTTGATGGTGCGCGGTGGCATTAAGGTGACAACCGCCAGCGTCGCCAGCGACGGCAGCCTGGCGATTACCTGCTCGCGCGGCGTGAAGCTGCTCGCGGATGCCCCGCTCGTGCAGGTAGCCGACGGGGATTACGACATCATCGTTTTGCCCGGTGGCCTGAAAGGCGCGGAATGTTTTCGCGACAGCCCGCTGCTGGTCGAGACCGTGCGTCAGTTTCATTTATCCGGCCGTATCGTCGCCGCTATCTGTGCCGCCGCCGGCACGGTGCTGATTCCGCACGATATCTTCCCTATCGGCAACATGACCGGCTTCCCGGGGCTTAAGGATACGATCCCGGAAGAGCATTGGGTGGATAAACGCGTCGTCTGGGACCCGCGCGTCAACCTGCTGACCAGCCAGGGACCCGGCACCGCAATTGATTTTGGCTTAAAGATTATTGACCTGCTGGTCGGGCGCGAGAAGGCGTACGAAGTGGCGTCATCGCTGGTGATACCGGCGGGGATTTATAATTATTACGAATAGGTGTTTTCTCCCTCTCCCTGTGGGAGAGGGCCGGGGTGAGGGCATCAGGCCGCACTCCCCGGCGAGAAACTACGGACGATACACCTTCACATTCGCAAAGCCCTGCTCGCGCAGATACAGCGCCTGCAGGCGGCTCATCACCCCGCGCTCACACCACAGCAGGTACGTTTTGCTCTGGTCGAGATCGCCAAACTTCGTGCTCAGCTTGTAGAACGGCAGAGAAACCACGTCGACGCCTTCAACCTTCAGCGGCTTGTCATCCTGCTCGTCAATAGAGCGGATATCCAGAATCGCATCGTTAGCACCGAAACCGCTCACGGTTTCCACTTCAACCACGTCCTGCTCGGTCTGCTGGGCAATCTCGCGGATATCAATGTTGGACGCTTCCGCCACCACTTTTTCCAGAATGCTGAAATCGAAGTGCTCTTCTTCCGCTTCGATCTTCGCCTTCACCGCTTTCACCGTTGGACTTTTTGAGATCACGCCGCAGTATTCCGGCATGGTGCGGGCAAAATCTTCGGTGCCGATTTCGCGCGCCAGATCGATGATGTGTTCTTTATCGTGAGAGATCAGCGGACGCAGGATCAGCGTATCAGACACGTTGTCGATCAGACGCAGGTTGGTCAGCGTCTGGCTGGAAACCTGGCCCAGCGCTTCGCCGGTCACCAGCGCCTGCACGCCGTAGCGTTCAGCCACTTTGGACGCCGCGCGCACCATCATGCGCTTCAGGATGACGCCCATCTGGCCGTCGTCTACTTTTTCGAGGATTTCGCCAACCACAGGTTCGAAGTTAATCGCCACGAAACGCACGCGGTGAGAGCTGCCGAAGCGGTTCCACAGGTAATGCGCGACCTGACGAACGCCGATTTCGTGCGCCGCGCCGCCCAGGTTGAAGAAGCAGTAATGCACGCGGCAGCCGCGGCGCATCAGCATATAGCTGGAGACGCCGGAGTCGAAGCCGCCGGAGATCAGGGACAGGACGTCTTCCTGGGTGCCGATCGGGAAGCCGCCGATGCCTTCATAGCGCCCTTTTACCAGCAGCAGGCGATCGTTTTCGATCTCCAGGTTCACGGTCACGTCCGGGTTAGTCAGACGTACGCGCGCCGTCTCAACGTGCTGGTTCAAACCGCCGCCGACGTAACGTTCCACTTCAATGGAGCTGAATTCGTGCTTGCCGCGACGCTTTACGCGCACGCAGAAGGTTTTGCCTTCGATCTGGTCGCGGTACTGGACCAGCGCTTTCTCGAAGATATCGTGCATATCGCTGAACGGGACATCTTCCACTTCCAGGATATGGTGGATACCCGGAATACGGGTCAGGGCGTCGCGAATATCCTGACGTTTGTTTTCGTCTTTGGCACGGACCTCAACGTGGTCCCAGTGGCGCACCACGGCGAGGGTTTCGTCGTAGTGCTTTAATACGTTTCGAATGTTCCCGGTGAGAATTTTAATAAAGCGCAAACGCACAGATTGGCTTTTGATGGTGATTTCAGGGAACAATTTAATGATAAACTTCATGGCGGCAATGTTTCTTAGGCAAGCGTATTAAGGCTTGTAATGGAAAAGAGTACAGCAGCCCACACCCGTGGCTGCATCCAGGCGCGCAAGTATACCACCATCGCGCCGCTCCTGTGCACATTGCGCGTTATTTGATAATTGCCCTGAGTCCGTTACCATGTCGGGGCTGAGAATATAAGAGTCAATTCACTATGCCGAAGAAGAACGACGCACCGGCCAGTTTCGAAACTGCGCTGAGTGAACTGGAGCAAATTGTTACCCGCCTTGAGAGCGGCGATCTCCCGCTGGAAGAGGCGCTCAACGAATTCGAGCGTGGCGTGCAGCTGGCGCGCCAGGGGCAGGTCAAGCTGCAGCAGGCCGAGCAGCGCGTGCAGATCCTGCTTTCCGACAGCGAAGACGCGAAAACCACGCCTTTCACACCGGACGCCGAGTAAATGGATTTTGCCAATGAGCTTCAGGCGCGTGTCGTACGCGCCAACGACGCCCTGCGCCGTTTTATCGCGCCACAGCCTTTTCAGAACACTCCACTGGTTGAAGCCATGCACTATGGCGCACTCTTGGGTGGAAAGCGCCTGCGCCCGTTCCTGGTGTACGCCACGGGCAATATGTTTGGCATCAGCGATAACACGCTGGACGCCCCGGCAGCCGCCGTTGAGTGCATCCATGCCTACTCGCTGATCCACGACGATCTCCCGGCCATGGACGACGACGATTTACGTCGGGGTCAACCCACCTGCCATATCAAGTTTGGCGAGGCGAATGCCATTCTGGCGGGTGATGCCCTGCAAACGCTGGCGTTCTCGATTTTGAGCGACGCGCCGATGGCGGAAGTGGCTGACCGTGACCGCCTGGCGATGATCTCCGAGCTGGCAATGGCCAGCGGCGTAGCCGGCATGTGCGGCGGACAGGCGCTGGATCTTGAAGCGGAAGGACGTCAGGTTAATCTGGAACAGCTGGAGCGTATTCATCGCCATAAAACAGGGGCGTTGATCCGTTCCGCCGTTCGCCTGGGCGCGCTGAGCGCGGGTGAACAAGGGCGCAAAGCCCTGCCGATTCTGGACAGCTACGCAGAAAGTATCGGTCTGGCATTCCAGGTTCAGGATGACATTCTGGATGTGGTGGGCGATACTGCAACATTGGGTAAACGTCAGGGTGCGGACCAGCAGCTTGGCAAAAGTACCTACCCCGCCCTGCTGGGCCTTGAGCAAGCCCAACGTAAAGCCCGGGATCTGATTGACGATGCCCGCCAGTCGCTAAATGAACTGGCCGCGCAATCGCTGGATACCTCGGCACTGGAAGCGCTAGCGGACTATATAATCCAGCGTGATAAATAAACTATATATCTCGATGAGCCTTTGATGAGTTTTGATATTGCCAAATACCCGACACTGGCGTTAGTTGACTCCACCCAGGAGTTACGTCTGCTGCCGAAAGAGAGCCTGCCGAAGCTGTGCGACGAGCTGCGTCGCTACCTGCTCGACAGCGTTAGCCGCTCCAGCGGCCATTTCGCCTCCGGGCTTGGCACGGTAGAGCTGACCGTGGCGCTGCACTATGTCTATAACACGCCGTTCGATCAGCTCATCTGGGACGTGGGCCACCAGGCTTATCCGCACAAAATTCTGACCGGACGTCGCGATAAAATTGGCACCATTCGTCAGAAAGGCGGCCTGCACCCGTTCCCGTGGCGCGGTGAGAGCGAGTACGACGTGCTGAGCGTTGGCCACTCCTCTACCTCCATTTCGGCGGGCATCGGGATTGCCGTTGCCGCCGAAAAAGAGAACAAGCAGCGCCGCACCGTCTGCGTGATTGGCGACGGTGCCATCACCGCCGGTATGGCCTTTGAGGCCATGAACCATGCGGGCGACATCAAACCGGACATGCTGGTTATCCTTAACGATAACGAAATGTCGATTTCCGAGAACGTCGGCGCGCTGAACAACCATCTGGCGCAGCTGCTCTCCGGCAAGCTTTACTCCTCGCTGCGTGAAGGCGGCAAGAAAGTCTTCTCCGGCGTGCCGCCGATCAAAGAGTTGCTCAAGCGTACCGAAGAACACATCAAAGGCATGGTCGTGCCGGGCACCCTGTTTGAAGAGCTGGGCTTTAACTATATCGGCCCGGTTGACGGCCATGACGTGCTCGGTCTGGTGACCACGCTCAAGAACATGCGCGACCTGAAAGGCCCGCAGTTCCTGCACATCATGACCAAAAAAGGGCGTGGCTACGAACCGGCGGAAAAAGATCCGATCACCTTCCACGCGGTACCGAAATTTGACCCGTCCAGCGGCTGTCTGCCAAAAAGCAGCGGCGGCATGCCGAGCTATTCAAAAATATTCGGCGACTGGCTGTGCGAAACCGCCGCGAAAGACAACAAGCTGATGGCGATCACCCCGGCCATGCGTGAAGGCTCCGGCATGGTGGAGTTCTCCAGAAAATACCCTGACCAGTATTTTGACGTTGCCATTGCCGAACAGCACGCGGTGACGTTTGCGGCGGGCCTGGCCATTGGCGGCTACAAGCCGGTTGTCGCCATCTATTCCACCTTCCTGCAGCGCGCCTACGATCAGGTCATCCACGACGTGGCGATTCAGAAGCTGCCGGTGCTGTTTGCTATCGATCGTGCAGGCATCGTCGGTGCCGACGGCCAGACGCACCAGGGCGCGTTTGACCTGTCGTTCCTGCGCTGTATTCCGGACATGGTCGTCATGACGCCAAGCGACGAGAACGAATGTCGTCAGATGCTGTTTACCGGCTACCACTATCAGGATGGCCCAAGCGCCGTTCGCTACCCGCGCGGCAATGCGGTGGGCGTTGAGCTCCAGCCGCTGGAAAAACTGCCGATCGGTAAAGGTCTGGTGAAGCGTCGCGGTGAAAAAGTGGCGATCCTGAACTTCGGCACGCTGATGCCAGAGGCGGCGAAAGCGGCTGAAGCGCTGAATGCCACCCTGGTGGACATGCGCTTTGTGAAACCGCTCGACGAATCGCTGATCCTGAGTATGGCGGAGACGCATGACGTGCTGGTCACGCTGGAAGAAAACGCCATTATGGGCGGCGCGGGCAGCGGCGTGAACGAGGTGCTGATGGCAAATCGTAAAGCCGTGCCGGTGCTAAACCTCGGCCTGCCGGATCATTTCATTCCTCAGGGTACCCAGGATGAAGCCCGTGCGGCGATTGGCCTGGACGCTGCCGGTATCGAAGCTAAAATCCGCCGCTGGCTGGACTGACCCCTTCCCCCTTTTCCGCTCCTGCTATGCTTAAACCTGGTGTTTAAACAGCAGGAGCGGAACCGTGCAATACACAACATTAGGAAAAACGGACCTTAAGGTTTCCCGACTTTGTCTGGGATGCATGACCTTTGGCGAACCCGATCGGGGAAACCACGCCTGGACGCTGCCGGAAGAGAGCAGCCGTCCGATTATCAAACGCGCCATCGAGGGCGGCATTAACTTCTTTGACACCGCCAACAGCTACTCCGACGGCAGCAGCGAGGAGATTGTTGGCCGCGCCCTGCGCGATTTTGCCCGTCGTGATGACATCGTCGTCGCCACCAAGGTCTACTATCCGGTAGGCGACCTGGCTGAGGGACTTTCTCGCGCACAGATCCTGCGCTCCATTGATGACAGCCTTAGGCGCCTGAACATGGATTACGTAGACCTGCTGCAAATTCACCGCTGGGATTACAACACGCCAGTCGAGGAGACGCTTGAAGCGCTGAACGACGTGGTCAAAGCCGGTAAAGCACGCTACATCGGCGCGTCGTCTATGCACGCGTCGCAGTTTGCTCAGGCGCTGGATCTCCAGGCGCAGCACGGCTGGGCGCGCTTCGTCACCATGCAGGATCACTACAACTTGATCTATCGTGAAGAAGAGCGCGAGATGTTGCCGCTGTGCCATCAGGAGGGCGTGGCGGTGATCCCGTGGAGCCCGCTGGCGCGCGGTCGTCTGACCCGTCCGTGGGGAGAAACCACGGCCCGTCTGGTATCGGATGAAGTGGGAAAAAATCTGTATGGTGGTACAGAAGCCAGCGATGCGCTAATTGCCGAACGTTTAGCCGGGATCGCCGACGATACCGGTGCAACCCGCGCCCAGGTGGCGCTGGCCTGGCTGCTGGGCAAGCGCGGCGTCGCGGCGCCGATTATCGGCACATCCCGGGAAGAGCAGCTTGACGAACTGCTGAATGCGGTGGATATCACGCTGACGCCGGAGCAGGTTGCCGAGCTGGAGACGCCGTATCAGCAGCATCCGGTGGTAGGATTTAAGTAAGCACGTAGGCCGGGTAAGGCGGAGCCGCCACCCGGCAATACAGAGCGCACAACATCACGCGAAGTGATCGTACCCTTTCCAGTCCAGCGTAACCGGCTCACCGTCTTTCACAAACTTCAGCCCTTCACTCTCCGGCATGATCTGACCGATGCAGGTAAATTTCGCGCCGAGATGCGCTAACGCCACATCCAGCGTTCCGCGATTGAGCTCAGGCACCGTGAAGCACAGTTCGTAGTCTTCACCACCGGACAGCGCCCAGCGCAGGGCCAGCTCAGGCTCTACATGGCGAAGCAGTTGCTCAGACAGCGGGAACAGGTCCAGGTCAACGCGCGCGCCGACACCGCTAGCCTTCAGAATATGGCCGAGGTCCGAGATAAGCCCGTCAGAGAGATCGATAGCCGAGCTCGCCCGTTCGCGCAGCGCCTGGCCGTGCAAGATACGCGGTGTTGGCCGCAGATGGCGTTTTACCAGATATGCCGCATCATCAGCATCTTCAACCGTTAAACGGTTCTGAAGGATCGCCAGCCCTGCCGCACTGTCGCCCGGCGTACCGGTCATGTAGATCCAGTCACCGGGTTTTGCGCCTGAGCGCTTCAGCGCGCGGCCAAGCGGCACGAAGCCGTGGATCGCCAGCGTCATCGACAGCGGACCGGCAGTGGTATCACCGCCAATCAGCTGCATATCGTAGTAGCTAAGCTGCTCAAACAGCGCATCGCTAAAGGCACCCAGCCATGCTTCATCCACCTCTGGCAGGGTCAAAGCCAGCGTCAGCCAGGCAGGATCGGCACCCATCGCGGCCAGATCGCTGACGTTCACCGCCAGCGCTTTATACGCCAGATCGGCAGGATCGATATCCGGTAAGAAATGACGGCCGCACACTAAGGTGTCGGTGCTGATTGCCAGCGTCTGTTTTTCGGGAATATTGAGAAGTGCACAGTCATCGCCAATGCCGGTTTCAACATCAAGACGAGAGGTTCTGACACGGTCAAAATAACGGGCAATCAGGGAGAATTCGCCGCATGCCATACGTTATGCCTCAGCAAATAAAAGAAAAAACCGGAGCCGCACTGCCCGTCAGGCAATGCAGAACTCCGGTTTGCGGATCACTTTTTGTGGGGACGGATCGCAGGTGCTGCTTTATCAAGTACGCCGTTTACAAACTTGTGGCTGTCTTCAGCGCCGAAGGTTTTCGCCAGTTCGATCGCTTCGTTGATGGCCACTTTATACGGCACATCATCACGTTTAGACAGCTCAAACAGCGCAATACGCAACACTGCTTTTTCTACCTGGCCCAGCTCTTCGAGCAGACGGGACAGGTAAGGCTTCATCAGACCATCGAGATACGCGCTATTAGTCGCCACTCCCGACAGCAGTTCACGGAAGTACAGAACGTCAACGTCTTTCACGTCCTGTTCTGACAGGAACTGGTATTCAACATCAGAGATGTCGTTCTGGGACAACTGCCAGGAGTAAAGTGCCTGGACGGCACATTCACGGGCGCGGCGACGAGCAGCAGGTTTCACGGAATTCCCCTTACAAAAAAATCAGGCCTTGATGGCTTTCAATACATTGATCATTTCAAGCGCGGTCAGTGCAGCTTCTGCACCTTTGTTACCGGCTTTGGTGCCAGCACGTTCGATGGCTTGTTCAATACTTTCGGTGGTCAGCACGCCGAACGCGACAGGAATTTCAGCATCCTGCGCAACGTGTGCCAGACCGTTGCTTGCACCGCCCGCAACGTATTCGAAGTGCGCAGTGCCGCCACGAATAACGGTACCCAGTGCAATCACCGCGTCATATTTACCGGTTTTCGCCAGCGCGCCCGCCGCCAGTGGCAGTTCGTAAGCGCCTGGAACCCAAACAACGGTAATATTGTCATCTTTAACCTGGCCGATACGTTTCAGGGCGTCAATAGCACCTTCCAGCAGGCTGTCGTTGATGAAGTTGTTGAAACGCGCAATGGTGATGGCGACGCGAGCGTCCGGGGTAGCTACAGCAGCTTCAATAATGTTCATACTCTTCCTTTACGGGTTCATTTGGCCCCGCAGGGGGGCGGATTTTATCATAATACTTTGCGCACTGCTTCCCTATTTCAGGAGCAATTACGCTGTCGTTAAGTGGAGGCAGACATCCGGACCTACCGGACGAATCTCGCTAAATTTGAGTTGCGGTGCGTCGGCCAGTTTTTCAAGGCCAGGCAGCACAAACAGGCCGCGCGCATCGTGACCTAACAGTTTAGGCGCAACGTAAACAATCAGTTCATCCACCAGTCCGGCCTGTAAGAGCGCACCGGCGAGCGTTGGCCCGGCTTCGACCCAGATGCTGTTCACCTGCTGCTTGCCGAGCAGCATCATCAGCACCACCAGATCCAGATGACCGTTATGCTCCGGCACCATAATGCTGCGCACGCCTTCCGGCCATTCGCGCGTATCTTCTTTAGTGCGGGCAATCCAGGTTTCACCCGGCTGCTGGACGATGCGGTGCTTCGGCGTCACCCGGTTCTGGCTATCAATGACAATACGCAGCGGCTGACGCAGGTTCTCCTGCGGGTAAAGCGCCTGGGTATCGGCATTCAGTTCGTCCCAGCGCACGGTCATAGCCGGATCGTCAGCCAGAACGGTTTCACTGCTGGTGAGAATAGCATGGCTTTGCGCGCGCAGACGTTGCACATCGCGCCTTGCCTGTGGCGACGTGATCCACTGGCTTTCGCCGTTTGCCATCGCCGTACGACCGTCCAGCGAGGCGCCCAGCTTGAGCTGAATATACGGGAACCCCGTGCGCATGCGCTTCAGAAAGCCTTTGTTGAGCGCTTCCGCGTCCTGCATCATCAGGCCATGGCTGACGTCAATGCCTTCCTGCTGCAGGCGATACAGACCGCGTCCGGCTACCTGCGGATTCGGATCCTGCATCGATGCGACCACGCGCGAAACACCTGCCGCGATCAGCGCTTCGCAGCACGGCGGCGTACGCCCGTGATGGCTGCAGGGCTCCAGCGTGACGTAGGCCGTAGCACCGCGCGCCTTCTCGCCGGCCATGCGCAGCGCATGAACCTCAGCATGCGGTTCGCCGGCACGATAGTGAAACCCCTCCCCCACGATCTCGCCATCTTTGACGATAACGCACCCGACGTTCGGGTTAGGATGGGTAGTAAAACGACCGCGCTGCGCCAGCTTCATGGCTCTCGCCATGTAAATCTCATCCTGCATGAGCTTAATCCTGTAAGCGGGCGATCTCTTCGCCAAACTCTTTGATATCTTCGAAACTGCGGTAGACCGAAGC
This sequence comes from Enterobacter pseudoroggenkampii, assembly GCF_026420145.1. Taxonomy (NCBI): domain Bacteria; kingdom Pseudomonadati; phylum Pseudomonadota; class Gammaproteobacteria; order Enterobacterales; family Enterobacteriaceae; genus Enterobacter; species Enterobacter pseudoroggenkampii. The sequence goes on along the minus strand of NZ_JAPMLV010000001.1, from coordinate 115,676 downwards.
GAAGCGGATATAGGCGACCTTATCGAGCTTTTTCAGCTGCTCCATCACCAGGTTGCCGATCATTTTGCTCGGCACTTCACGCTCACCCAAACCACGAAGGTAAGATTTTATGTGGTTTAACGCCATTTCAACGTCGTCCGCGCTGACGGGACGTTTTTCCAGGGCCTTCAGCATCCCACTGCGCAGTTTCTCTTCGTTAAACGGCTCGCGCACGTCGTTGCTTTTTACCACGCGCGGCATTACCAGCTCAGCAACCTCAAAGGTCGTGAAACGCTCGTTGCACACCAGACATTGCCGACGACGGCGTACGGATGACCCTTCGCCCACAAGACGAGAGTCGATGACTTTGGTATCCACAGCGGAGCAGAATGGGCAATGCATACGGTATCCCTGTTATCCGGTTAACTAATTTTCATTTTACCCTGATCTGGCCTGACAACAAAGGAAGAGCTTTTTGAGACAAAGGATCTATGTCTGACACGATGATGCTGGCTACCATTAGGACGATCCGTTATTTCAAGGAAATAAACGCAATGACAAGACGTTACCTGAAAATTTTGCTGGTGGGGAGCCTCTTCACCCTTAGCGCCTGTGCACAGCAAACCGAAGTCCGTCAGATGAAACAGAGCGTGAATACGCTCAATACGGCGATGGACAAACTGAACAAAGAAACGGTGAAGATCACCCAGCAAAACGCGCTGAATGCTAAATCCAGCAGCGGGGTTTATCTGCTACCGGGGGCGAATACGCCCGCGCGGCTCAATAGTCAGATTGGCACGCTGAAAATGTCTCTGGTGAACGTGGCGGCGAATGCAAATGGTACTCGCGCAACATTACGCATCCAGGGAGAATCCAACGATCCGTTGCCAGCCTTCAGCGGCACCGTCGAATGGGGACAGATCCAGGGCACCACGGAGAGCTACCGGGAGGTGAATGTTAATCGTCAGCTGTTCACCGCACCGGCCAGCGTGCTGGCTCCGAGCGATGTTGACATTCCACTGCAGCTTAACGGACTGACTCCGGATCAGTTAGGTTTCATCCGTATTCACGATATCCAGCCCGCCGCTCAGTAACCCCTCTTTTAGCGGAGTGAAATGTCACTCCGCTAACATTTACATTTCGTATGGATTGGCAACATAAATGATTGCCGCTACAATCCCGGCCGTTTAAAGTACGCAAACGTGAACGCAATCGATTACGCGTGTGAGAGATATGTGAAACAACACATATTTTTGTGAGCAGGGATTCCTATAATAGGCACCGCAGAAACACGAAATATTTAGAAACGCAATTCGCGCATTTTTCACTCCCGGAAGGGAATTTCAATCAGTGGCATGATTATGAAAAAAACATTACTCGCAGCTGGCGCCGTGCTGGCACTTTCTTCCTCTTTCACTGTTAACGCAGCGGAAAACGATAAACCACAATACCTCTCCGACTGGTGGCACCAGAGCGTTAACGTGGTCGGCAGCTACCACACGCGCTTTTCTCCGAAGCTGAACAACGACGTTTATCTGGAATACGAAGCGTTTGCTAAAAAAGACTGGTTTGATTTCTATGGCTATATCGATATTCCTAAGACCTTTGACTGGGGTAACGGTAACGACAAAGGTATCTGGTCCGACGGTTCCCCGCTGTTCATGGAAATCGAACCGCGTTTCTCTATTGATAAACTGACGGGTACCGACCTGAGCTTTGGTCCGTTCAAAGAATGGTATTTCGCCAACAACTATATCTACGATATGGGCGATAACAAAGGCAGCCGTCAGAGCACCTGGTACATGGGTCTGGGTACAGATATCGATACCGGTCTGCCAATGGGCCTGTCTCTGAACGTGTATGCTAAATACCAGTGGCAGAACTATGGCGCTTCAAACGAAAACGAGTGGGATGGCTACCGTTTCAAAGTAAAATACTTTGTGCCAATCACTCAGGTTTGGGGTGGCCAGCTGACCTACATCGGCTTCACCAACTTCGACTGGGGCTCAGATCTGGGTGATGACAAGAACCGTACCAGTAACTCTATCGCGTCCAGCCACGTTCTGGCCCTGAACTACGATCACTGGCACTACTCTGTCGTCGCGCGTTATTTCCATAACGGCGGCCAGTGGAAAGGTGGGGATACCGTTAACTGGGGTGAGGGTGACTTCACGTCTAAATCAACCGGTTGGGGTGGCTACCTGGTTGTAGGTTACAACTTCTAATCAGTGTGGGTTTCGCCCGGTGGCGCTACGCTTACCGGGCCAACGATCCGAATGCAGGCCGGGTAAGGCGTAGCCGCCACCCGGCTTTTTACTGCTTAACCTTCCGCAAAAAATCTGCCAGAGACCTGTCCGCACTTTCGCTAAACCTCCTTTCCGTAGTCACAATATTGAGGCACCGGTCGAGCCGGAAACAGCGATAGTCATCGCGCCGTTCACACCACGCCGCCAGCAGCCAGCGCTCTCCCCAGAAGAACAGCCCCAGCGGCTGAACCTCACGATTAGACAGCTGTCCTGCTTCATCACGGTAATGCAGCGCCAGCACCTGTTGGGCGGAAATCGCCTGATGAATCCTGTCAAAGTCGCTGCGGGAGTGGCTTTGCATGCAAAAATCCGGGGCGTAGATCCGCGTCTGCTCCGCCTTTCGACGACTCTCCTCGGGCAGGATAGCCAGCACCTTTTCCTGAGCCGACTCCAGCTCGCGCGACAGCGATTCGCCTCCCCAGGTTTTGAGCAGGCGAATCGCGACGATCAGCGCCTCAGATTCCTTATTTGTCAGCATCAGCGGCGGCAGGTCAAAACCCGACATCAGCCGATATCCGCTCCCTGCCTCACCTTCCACCGGCACACCGGAAAGCGACAGGTCGCGGATATCGCGGTAGACCGTGCGCTCGGACACGCCAAGCCGGTCCGCCAGATGCGCTGCCGTTGTCAGACGCCTGCCCCGCAGGATCTGCACAATCTGAAACAAACGGTCAGCGCGTCGGGTCATATATTATTCCGTTCTCAGGCAGGTTGATGGAGGCCGACGCGGTTACCCTCGCTGTCGGTAAACAATGCGATAGTGCCAATGCCATGCGGCAGTTCCAGCGGGCCAAACACGCACTCGCCGCCCGCAGAGGCGATGCGATCGAGCGTGGCCGCCAGATTGTCAGTATGCAGGTAAATAATAGCGCCCTGCAAAGACGGTGTAACGCCGTCAAATTTTGCCAGAGCCCCGCCGGTACCCGGATCCTCATGTGGGAAAACGGCCAGCTCAGCGCAGTCCATTTTCTCGCGACGCAGCGCGAGCTGCATCACTGGCTCATAAAATTTGATAGCGCGATCCATATCCGTGACCGGAATTTCAAACCAGTTAATTACGCTTTTCATACATCCTCCTGACTCTTGTTTGGGTTCGAAAAGAGTCTACGACAGGGCTCCTGACAGCATACTGTCAGGAGTGTTTGTCAGGAGCAGATAAAAAAAATCCCGGTCAACAGACCGGGATTTCGATAACGCGCTAAACGTCGCTTTACGGCAGAATGGACGGCTGATCCGCCCCTTCTTTCTCAACTTTCTGCTGGAGCAGGTGCTCGCGCTTCATGCCGAGTTTCAGAGCCAGTGCAGATGCAACGTAGATAGACGATGCAGTACCGATGGTGACACCAATCAGCATGGTCAGCGAGAAGCCTTCCAGTACCGGACCACCGAAGAGGAACAGCATCAGGATCACCATCAATGTGGTACCGGAGGTGATCAAGGTACGGTGCAGCGTCTGGGTCAACGACACGTTAAAGATTTCGTACGGCGTACCGCGACGGATCTTACGGAAGTTTTCACGGATACGGTCAGAAACCACGATACTGTCGTTCAGTGAGTAACCGATAACGGACATCAGGGATGCCACAATCGTCAGGTCAATCTCAATGTGGAACAGCGACAGTATGCCCATGGTGATCACCACGTCGTGCGCCAGGGCGATAACCACACCGGCCGCCAGTCGCCACTCAAAGCGGAAACCGACGTATACCAGGATGGAGATCAGCGCCACCAGCAGCGCCATCGCGCCGGTCTGGGCCAGGTCAGCACCCACGCTTGGGCCGACGAACTCAATACGCTTAACCGCCGCGTTCTGGCTGGTTGTTTCGTTAATCACGCTAACAACCTTACTGCCCAGCTCCTGGCTGCCGTTAGCATCGTGCACCGGCGGCATACGCACCATGATGTCGCGGCTGCTGCCGAAGTTCTGCAGCAGCGGCTCTTCAAAGCCCGCTTTCTGCAGAGACAGGCGCATCTGGTCCATATCGACCGGTTTTTCCAGGGAGATCTCGATAACCGTACCACCGGTGAAATCGAGACCCCAGTTAAAGCCTTTCACGCCCATAATGACGATGGACAGAATCAGCAGGAAACCTGAAATGCCGAAGGCCCAGTAGTCCCAGCGCATAAAGTCCCAGACTTTACGGCCGTGGTTCAATTGTTCAACAGTATATTCCTGTGCCACAACGCACTCCTCAGATAGACAGCTTTTTGACGCGCTTGCCGCCGTACAGCAGGTTCACGATGGCACGGGTGCCGACAATAGCGGTAAACATTGACGTTGCGACACCGATACCGGTTGTAATCGCAAAGCCTTTGATCGCGCCAGTACCCACTGCATACAGGATAAGAACCTTAATCAGTGTTGTTACGTTCGCATCGAAGATGGAGCTGAACGCCCCTTTATAGCCTTCATCAATCGCCTGCTGAATAGAGCGACCGTTGCTCAACTCTTCTTTGATACGTTCGTTAATCAGTACGTTGGCGTCGACCGCCACCGCAAGGGTCAGGACGATACCCGCAATACCCGGCATGGTCAGCGTCGCCCCCGGCAGCAGGGACATAATGCCGATGATCAGCACCAGGTTGGCGATCAGCGCGGAGGTCGCAATCAGACCAAACTTCTTATAGAAGAAGATCATGAAGAGGATAGAGACCACCAGACCGGCCAGACACGCTTCCAGACCCTGCTGGATGTTTTGCATACCCAGTGTTGGTCCAATGGTACGCTCTTCAACAATCTGAATTGGCGCAATCAGCGCACCGGCACGCAGCAGCAGGGAGAGCTGACGCGCTTCGTTCGGGTTGCTAATACCGGTAATGCGGAAGCTGTTACCCAGACGAGACTGGATGTTGGCGATGTTAATCACCTCTTCCTCTTTCACCAGCACCGCACGACCGTTTGCATCTTTCTTACCGCTGTCTTTGTACTCCACGAACAGGGTCGCCATCGGCTTGCCGATGTTGTCCTTGGTGAAGTTAGACATGATGTTACCACCCGCGCTATCCAGCGAGATGTTAACCTGCGGCTGGTTGTATTCGTCCTGGCTCGACGTGGAGTCGGTGATGTGATCACCGGTCAGAATCACGCGTTTGTACAGCACAACTGGCTGACCTTCGCGAGTCTGTTTCACTTCGGAGTCACCCGGAATACGCCCTGCGGCTGCAGCGGACTGATCGACGTTGGAATTGACCAGACGGAATTCCAGGGTTGCGGTCGCACCCAGAATCTCTTTCGCACGTGCAGTGTCCTGGATACCCGGCAGTTCAACCACGATACGGTCAGCACCCTGACGCTGTACCAGCGGCTCAGCCACGCCCAGTTGGTTTACACGGTTACGCAGAATGTTGATGTTCTGCTGAACGGCATATTCACGCGCTTCTTTCAGACGCGCATCGGTCATCACCGCGCGCAGCTGGTTGCTGCCCTGAGAGGTGATGACCAGGTCACGGTGACGTTGGGTCAGGTAATCTACAGCCTGATCGCGCGCCGCACTGTCGCGGAACGTGATGCTCATGCCGTAATTATCTTCTTTACGCACGGTGGTGTAAGCGATGCCTTTATCACGCAGATCGCTGCGCAGGCTGTCGATATTCTGTTCCTGCAGCTTGCCAAGCGCGGTATCCATATCCACTTCCATCAGGAAGTGAACGCCGCCACGCAGGTCAAGACCGAGTTTCATTGGCTCTGCTTTCATCGCAGCCAGCCAACGCGGGGTTGCAGGTGCAAGGTTAAGCGCCACGACGTATTTGTCACCCAGCACGCCCATCAGCGCTTCGCGAGCGCGGAGCTGCGTGTCGGTGGTGTCGAAGCGAGCAAGAATTGCCCCCTCTTCCAGAGCCACAGACTTAGCGGTAATTTTTTCTTCTTGTAACGTTTTCTGGACCTGGATCAGCGTTTGCTCACTGGCGGCGACACCGCGCGCGCCAGTGATTTGAACAGCCGGATCCTCACCATACAGGTTGGGAAGCGCGTACAGCAGGCCGACGAGAATCACGACGACCAGCATGATGTACTTCCACAAAGGATAACGGTTTAACACGGCAGTTCCCTTTGGGAAAAGTTGGGATTACAGCGCCTTCATGGTGCCTTTCGGCAGAACGGCAGCTACGAAGTCACGTTTGATGACCACTTCAGTGGTGTCGTTCAGGGCGATAGCAATGTAGCCGTTTTCAGCCACTTTGGTTACGCGACCGACCAGACCACCGTTAGTCAGTACTTCATCGCCTTTCGCAATGGAGTTCATCAGGTTTTTGTGCTCTTTGGTGCGCTTCTGCTGTGGACGCAGGATCATGAAGTAGAAGATCAGACCGAACACAACCAGCATCAGAATCAGAGACATCGGGCTGCCCTGCGCTGGAGCACCTGTTGCCGCTACCGCATCAGAAATAAAAAAGCTCATTCAAATTCCCTCATTATTAAAATTAATCAACGTTCAACGGTGGAACATCCCGCCCCTGACGTTGGTAGAAATCGGTCACGAAGCTCTCTAATTTACCCTCTTCGATAGCCTTACGTAAACCAGCCATTAAGCGCTGATAATAACGAAGATTATGAATGGTATTGAGACGCGCGCCCAAAATCTCGTTACAACGATCGAGATGATGCAGATACGCGCGAGAATAATTGCGACAGGTATAGCAATCGCACTCGGAATCGAGCGGGCTGGTGTCACTCTTATGCTTCGCGTTACGGATTTTCACCACGCCATCGGTAACGAACAAGTGGCCGTTACGCGCGTTACGGGTTGGCATGACGCAGTCAAACATATCAATGCCGCGGCTTACGCCTTCAACCAGATCTTCTGGTTTACCCACGCCCATCAGGTATCGTGGTTTATCCGCCGGGATTTGCGGGCAGACATGTTCCAGAATACGGTGCATGTCTTCCTTCGGCTCACCCACAGCCAAACCGCCGACAGCGTAGCCATCAAAACCTATCTCTACCAGACCTTTAACAGAGATATCGCGTAAATCTTCGTAAACGCTGCCCTGGATAATGCCGAACAGCGCATTTTTGTTCTGCAGAGAGTCAAAACGGTCACGGCTACGCTTCGCCCAGCGCAGGGACATCTCCATAGAGCGTTTTGCGTAGTCCCAGTCCGCCGGGTACGGAGTACATTCGTCGAAGATCATCACAATGTCAGAGCCGAGATCGTACTGAATCTCCATCGACTTTTCGGGATCGAGGAAAATCGGATCGCCGTTGATCGGGTTACGGAAGTGTACGCCCTGCTCGGTGATCTTGCGGATATCGCCCAGGCTGAAGACCTGGAAGCCACCGGAATCGGTCAGGATGGGGCCTTTCCACTGCATGAAATCGTGCAGATCGCCGTGGAGCTTCATGATCTCCTGACCCGGACGCAGCCACAGGTGGAAGGTGTTGCCGAGGATAATCTGTGCGCCAGTGGCTTCTACTTCTTCCGGCGTCATCCCTTTTACGGTGCCGTACGTGCCCACAGGCATAAACGCGGGGGTTTCCACCACGCCGCGATCAAACACCAGGCGACCGCGACGCGCGCGACCGTCGGTGGTATCGAGTTCAAATTTCATTTTTTCTCCGACGTCAGAAAAACAGTCCAACGTTGTAAAACGGTGCCGCGGACTTATTCCCCGACACGCTCATTCAAAGCCAGCGGATTGTACGTGATAAACATCGCGTCCCCGTAGCTAAAAAAGCGATATTTTTGTTCTACCGCAGACTTGTAGGCATTCATCGTATGCTGATAGCCCGCGAACGCGGAAACCAGCATAATCAGCGTCGATTCAGGCAGATGGAAGTTGGTCACCAGCGCGTCAATCACTTTGTACTGGTAGCCCGGGTAGATAAAGATCTGCGTATCGCCAAAGAACGGCTCGATAAGATCGTTTTTCGCCGCCTGCGCGGCGCTCTCCAGCGAGCGCACAGACGTCGTCCCGACCGCCACGACGCGGCTACCGCGCGCTTTCGCCGCCAGCACCGCGTCCACCACGTCCTGAGGCACTTCAGCATACTCAGAGTGCATGATGTGGTCTTCAATGCTGTCCACGCGCACCGGCTGGAAGGTCCCCGCGCCGACGTGCAGCGTCACGAACGCCATCTCCACGCCCTTCGCACGCAGTTTTTCCAGCAGCGGCTCATCAAAATGCAGGCCCGCGGTCGGCGCAGCGACGGCACCCGGTTTCTGGCTGTAGACGGTCTGGTACAGCTCGCGGTCGGCCTCTTCGTCCGGACGCTCAATATATGGCGGCAGCGGCATGTGACCGATGGCGTTCAGGATATCAAGCACCGTGCGCTCGTCGTTGAACTCCACCTCGAACAGCGCGTCGTGGCGCGCGGTCATGGTCGCCTTGATGCTCTCATCATCGCCCAGCAGCAGCTCCGCGCCCGGCTTCGGCGCCTTAGAAGCGCGAATATGTGCCAGAATACGTTTATCATCGAGCATACGTTCGACCAGCACTTCAATCTTACCGCCGCTGGCTTTACGGCCAAACAGGCGCGCCGGGATCACGCGGGTATCGTTAAAGACCAGCAGATCGCCAGGGTTGAGCTTGTCGAGCAAATCGGTGAAAGTACCGTGCGTCAGCTCGCCCGTTGGCCCATCCAGTGACAGTAAGCGACAGCTGCTGCGCTCAGGCATGGGATAGTGAGCAATCAGGGATTCAGGTAGTTCAAAGGAGAAATCGGCGACGCGCATGACGTATACTCGTGACTTAAAAACAGGCGGCATAGTCTAGTGCTCACACCCTTTTGCTGCAACAACTAGCCGCCCCCGGACAAATAAAACGCATGAATTTTCTCGCTCACCTGCATCTCGCGCACCTTGCTGACAGCTCCCTCTCGGGCAATTTGCTGGCCGATTTCGTACGCGGTAATCCCGCAGAAGACTACTCCCCTGAGGTTGTCGACGGGATTTTTATGCACCGCCGCATCGACGTGCTGACGGATAAGCTGCCGGAAGTGACGGAAGCCAAAGCCTGGTTCCGCCCTGAAACGCGCCGCGTTGCCCCGATCACGCTCGACGTGATGTGGGATCACTTCCTGTCGCGCCACTGGGAACAGCTGTCGCCGGAGATGCCGCTGCCGGCGTTTGTGCGCTATGCCCACCAGCAGGTGTCGATTATTCTGCCCGACTCGCCGCCGCGCTTTGTGAATCTGAATAACTATCTGTGGTCGGAACGCTGGCTGGAGCGCTATCGCGAGATGGACTTTATCCAGAACGTGTTGAATGGGATGGCGAGCCGTCGCCCGCGGCTGGATGCGCTGCGGGATTCCTGGTATGACCTGGATGAACATTACGATGCGCTGGAGACCCGATTCTGGCAGTTTTACCCGCGCATGATGGCGCAGGCGAAAAACAAACAACTTTAATGGAGATTGGATTGATAGGTAAAAGCTGGCGGAACGATTGTCACCACCTCTTTGTCTTATCCATGAACACTCTCTATACTGGCTCGCGTTGCGTTCCAAATAACCTTAGTATCTACAGGAGAATCATATGGTTCTGGTAACTCGTCCGGCTCCGGATTTTACAGCTGCAGCAGTTCTGGGCAACGGTGAAATCGTTGAAAACTTCAACTTCAAACAGCACACCAACGGTAAAGCGACCGTTCTGTTCTTCTGGCCAATGGACTTCACTTTCGTTTGCCCGTCTGAGCTGATCGCTTTCGACAAACGTTATGAAGAATTCCAGAAGCGTGGCGTGGAAGTTGTTGGCGTCTCCTTCGACTCTGAATTTGTACACAACGCATGGCGTAACACCCCTGTCGACAAAGGCGGCATCGGTGCGGTGAAATACGCAATGGTTGCGGACATCAAACGCGAAATCCAGCAGGCTTACGGTATCGAACATCCGGACGCTGGCGTTGCGCTGCGCGGTTCCTTCCTGATCGACGCGAACGGCATCGTTCGTCACCAGGTTGTGAACGATCTGCCGCTGGGTCGTAACATCGACGAAATGCTGCGCATGGTTGACGCGCTGCAGTTCCACGAAGAGCACGGCGAAGTGTGCCCGGCTCAGTGGGAAAAAGGTAAAGAAGGTATGGCTGCTTCCCCAGACGGCGTGGCTAAATACCTGTCTGAGAACGTATCCAGCCTGTAATCGGCACGGTTTACGAGAAAGGCCCGCTTATGCGGGCCTTTTTTTATGCCTTACGCTGCGTTTCACGCCAGATGCGCCAGGCCATTCCCGCCAGCAGAAGCACGCCCGCAATCAGCACGCCCCACACCAGCAGGGCGTTCATCCAGCTCGCCCGATCGACCGCAGAGGTGGCGGTCAGACGCCCCTCGCCGCCTAACGCAACGTCATCCACAATGTCGGCCTGCGGCAGGTTCGCCATAGCATAGGTCTTGCGCAGGTCGGCTGGGATCAGCATGCCGGGCTCCACGCTGGCAGGCTTTGCGGCACCGTTGCCCCAGGCGAGCACATACGGCGCTTTCCCCTGGGCGTTAAACACCAGATCGTAGCGGTCACGATGTCCCGTGACGTTCGGCAGGTATTCTGGCAGACGCGCATTCAGCGTCGTGATTTTCACTGCCTGCACCAGGCCCCCGTTAAGCGAAACCGGTGGCGACGTTTTTCCCTCAAGACGGTAAAGGACCTCTTTTTTCAGGGGGTGCCATGCGTCTTTTTCCGTACTGCGCCACGCTATCTCCACGGGAAGGACGCCATCGCCATTCAGCGAGATGCTGACAGCACTCAGCGGCTGCGGGCGCGCCCAGCGCCACTGCGCTGCGCTTGTCGATAGCTGCTCCCCTTCCCCCTCAAGCTCGACCGCTTCCGGGGTCGCCTGGGCAGGTGCGATGATTGCGTTAACGCCGGTCAAGGTTATCCCCTGGCTCTGCGCGTTCAGCACCACCATGAGATAGCGATTCGCATCGGGAGATAAAACCGTATCGGTATCGATCCGATCGAGCTTAAGACGATCCTGGCCGCTGACGGCGTCAAGCAATGGCATATCCTCGCGCAGGGTATACCAGCGCTTAAGATCCTCGCTGTAATAGACCGACGCCGTTCCCTGCCACGGCGTCTGAGGAGAATTCCAGAGCAGCTGCAGCTGGGATATGGCCATCTCCCCCGTAGCCTGCTCCGGCAGGGTCAGCAGATAATGTTGCCCGGCTGCGGCGGCTTTTTGCCCCTCCAGCACAATCTCAACGCCGTTTCCGGAGCGGAGCAGGATCTTATCGCTATCACCGGATCCTTGCGAAGCCGCAAGCGGCGAGGCATCCAGCGGGAAGAGGCGCAGCGCCGTGGATTGCACTGACGCCTGCGGACGCGTCGCGCTGACCAGGCTGAAGGGAACCGGCTCGCCCGACTGGTTAAAGACGCGGACATCATGCAGATCTGGCGACGTGCTTTGCTCATAGACGGCGAGCGGCAGCATCACCCGATACCACTGGGAAGGAACAGACGTATCAAGTGAAAGACCAAAAGCATAGTCCCGGGGCGATTCCGTTTGTCCCTCGTCGCAGAACGCCGGGCCGGAAAGCGCCAGCAGCGCGGTACACGCTACCGCTTTCATCCATTTCATTTTTCATCTCCTGTTTTGGGCGGTAGCGGTGAGAAATATCCCACAATCAGAACCAGTATCGCCACGCCGATAAACGCTACCGCGCGCGACAAACCGCCTCCGCCCGCGCTGTCCACCAGCATCAGTTTAACCATTACCACACCCAGCAACGCGGCACCGCAGAGCCACTCCTGCCGGGAAGCCCGACGGGTGGCATGGATCATGACCACCAGCGCGCTCAGCATCCAGAACAGGGCAAAGCTGGTCTGGATAAGCCGCGAATCCCACAGCGATGCCATATTCCAGGCCACGTCGCCGTACCAGGCCAGGGCGCGCATCAGCGCACCGTTAAGCCACCAGAAGCCAAACGCCATGAGCGCGACGGCAGGCCACGGGCGCGCTTGCGCAAGCCACGCCGGGTAGTAGCGATCCACCGCCCGATAAAAGACGACCAGCCCCAGCAACGCGAACGCCGCGCCTTCCTCAAGCGGGTTCACCAGCGGCAGCCAGGTCTGACGATAGACCACGCCGTCCTGGAAATTGGTCACCACCAGCAATACCAGCAGCGCCACGACTACAGGAATCGGTGCCAGGCAGGCGTAGAGCGCAGGCCACTCCCGGAACGGCCACACGCGACGCCGTACCGCAGCAGAGAGCGCCATAATCACCCCGCCGCCTGCGGCCATCGCCAGTCCGCTGCCCCAGGCCGCCATGCCCCACGGCAGAGACCGGGCAAACCAGTAAAGCTCGGCGGCCAGCGCCAGTAAAATCATCCAGAACAGCGACAGATGCAGCGCCATCGCGATGCGCGGCAGGAGTCTTTCACCGTCGCGCCGCAGCAGCATTAGCGCGGCAGGAAGCGCAACGCACCAGGCCAGGTTTGACCAGCCAGCGGAAACGATCTGCTGGTGCCAGAGCTGATAACCCACCATCAGCAGCATAACCGGCCACAGCAGCCATTTGCTGGCGTCCAGCTCTCGCCACGCCAGACGAGCAGCCACCTGCCGCCAGCCCCAGACCGACGCCGCCGTCAGCGCCAGCACGCCCGCCAGAATCGGTAATTCCTGCGTCAATGCCAGCCGCGATGCGCCCAATAGCGCCACGAGCCAGAACAGCAGCCCGCCAGCCAGCAGCGCCCAGCTGACCGGCAGGAAGAGAGTCCGCCAAAGCCAGCCAGCCGCCAACCAGCAAAGGCTGAGGATGGCGAAGATAAGGAGCAGACTCAGCGACGTAACGCCGTTCGTTTGTGCCCACAGCGCGCTGCCGAGCGCCAGCACCAGCAGCGCCGTCCCGCTATAGCTCATGCGACGCTGGTGCTGCTGCACGCCCAGCCAGAGGATACCCAGCCCTTCCAGCGCCCAGGCCATCGCCGTCCAGCGCGCTGACAGCGCCAGCGGAATGGCGAGCGTCGCGAACCCGCCGCCGATAGCCAGCGCCGCCATGACCAGCGGTCGTCCGAGGGAGGGATAGCGCCGCAGCGCAAGGAACGCGAGGGTAAGATAAAATGCGCCGTATCCCAGCGCACTCAGGGCCGGGCCATATTCCCAGTGCCGGGTCATGCCGTACTGCATCCCAAAACCGATCAGCGGCGGGGCAAACAGCAGCACGCCGTCAATAATCTGCTTCCCTTTCTCCTGCGCCCGCAGCGACAGCGCCACGCTCAGGACGCCGAATATCAGCGTATTGGCAATCAGGAACAGCTGGCAGATCCAATAGTCTTCAGGCTGGTAGTCACTCAGCCCCCACAGGCCGCCCACGCCGAACGTAAACAGCAGCCCGAGCAGGTTCAGCTCGCGCCAGTGCTGCCAGATGCTGATCGCGAGAATGCCGATGGAAAGCAGGAGATAGAAAGAGAACAGCGCCACAAAGCTACCGCCCCCGGTAGACAAGAGCAGCGGCGCAAGATAGCCGCCGAGGCTCGCCAGCATGGCAAGGCTCAGTGCCTTCTGCAGCACCGCCAGCCCGACGCTCGCCGCGCAAATCACCACCAGAAGCGCAAAGGCCAGCGTCATCGGCAGCATTTGCCAGAGACGGAAGGCGCCAAACACCGTGAGGTAGAGCACGCCGGTCGCCCCGCCCTGGAGGATTAGCGCATAGACGCGCTGCCTGTGCCGCAGCCGCCACCCGACCGCCAGCAGAACGATGGCAAACAGCGCCGTTGCCACGAGGCGCAGCTCAAGCGGGAACAGGGAATGTTCCACGGTATAGCGCAGCAGGAATGAAAGACCAAGGAAAAGCAGCAGGATCCCAAGCTTCGCCAGCGGGTTACCCTGCATGAACCAGCGCACCAGCGACGTCAGGATGCCGCCAAAAGCAGAAGGCTGTTTTGCCGCAGGCGCCGGGGCCGGTTCTGCCACGGCAGCGGGAGTATCGGGGCGCCAGGGGTCGACAGGCGCGGGAGCGTCCTCAACCACCGGCGCGGTCACAGGCGACGGCGCCGTGGTCTGCACCGGCTCCGGCGCGTCCTCAGGCACGCCGCGCTGCTCAAGCGCCTCAATGCGCTGGCGCAGCCGGGCAATCTCCTGTCGCGCCGCCGTACTTCGATTAAAGCCTATAACCGCAAGCACGGGTGCCACCACCAGCGCAAATACCAGGAACAAACAGCCAAGGATGTAAAGCTCGTCCATGTTTCCACCTTCACCGTAAACGATCCGTTAAGATTGACACAAATAGTTGCATTTGCGCCATCTTAAAAGGTGGAAACATTAGCAGGTCTTAGCTGCCGAACCAGATCGTCGCGGATACCGCAGGCAGCGCCAGCACGCCGTCCTGTATCGTCGCCTTGCCCTCTTTGCTCTTCCACGCAACCACCTTCAGCAGCGGTGAATCATCCAGCACCACTTCGCAGGCCTCGCCCCGGTTGATCGCCACCAGCACGCGCTGCTGGTTATAGACGCGAGCAAACACCACCACGTTATCGTGGGCGTACACCACCTGACAGCCGCCGTAGCGCAGGGCGAGACTCTGCTTACGCAGCTTCGCCAGGCGCTGATACAGGCTGAACAGCACCTTGTCCTGTTTCGCTGGCGCCCACGGGAAGGTTTTGCGACAGAACGGATCGTTGTTGCCGTCCAGCCCCACCTCGTCTCCGTAGTAGATGCACGGTACGCCCGGCCAGGTGAAGAGCCAGGTCACCGCCAGCGGCAGACGCGCGACATCCTTACCGAGCAGGGATTTAAAGCGCGCGGTATCGTGGCTATCGAGCTGGTTAAACATCCGCAGTTGCTGCTGATGCGACAGGCCGGCGCGGTAGTTCTCCATCCATGCCATGCAGATTTCAGCGTCGATATGATTCGGATCGTAGGAGATATCGGTGTTGGCGAGGAATCCCCACAGCGGGAAGGTAAAGCCGCGATAGTTCATCGCCGCATCTTCCGCATCGTTCTGCAGCCACTGGCGCGCGTCGCCAAAGTGCTCGCCAAAGACGAACGCCTCCGGCTGGGCTACTTTTGCCGAGCGCGTAATCCCGGCGACGTGCTGAAGGTTATTCCGCGCCCCGCCCGCTTCGCCGAGCATATGCACCACGTCCAGGCGCCAGCCGTCCATATTCCACGGCGCCTTCAGCCAGTGACGCACGATGCTGTCTTCCCCGCCGTAAATCTCGTTCACAAGCGTTGGCGACTGGAAATCCAGCTTCGGGAGGCTCGGGTAGCCCAGCCAGTCCAGCGCACGGCCCTCCTCGTTAAAGCTGTACCAGTCGCGCTGCGGCGAATCCGGGTTATGACATGCCCCGCCCATCGACTGATTATGACGGTCAAACCAGGCGTGCGAATCTCCGCTGTGGTTGAACACGCCGTCAAGAATGAGGCGCATGCCTTCGTTTTGGGTGTTCTTCCGCAGGCGCAGCAGCGCCTCGTCACCGCCAAACTGCGCGTCAACGTGGCGATAATCTTCGGTATCGTATTTGTGTACGCTCGGGGCCTTAAACACCGGGTTGAGATACAGCGCCGTCACGCCCAGTTTTTTCAGGTACGGCAGCTTTTCGCTGATACCGTCGAGATCGCCGCCGTAAAACGTCGATCCGCCCGCCTGCGCGGTTAATGGCTCGTCCCACGCTTTTAGGATAATGTCATGGCCCGCCGCATGATGGTGATAGACCTTATCCTGGTCGGCAGTGCGTTTTTCGCTGCGCGCAAAACGGTCCGGGAAAATCTGGTAAAAGACCTGGTCGTTAACCCACTGCGGGCCGTTATCCGGATAATCCACCGCAAACTGCTCCAGCCGTGCGGGCGGGAAACGGCTAAACCCCTGCGGGGTAAACCACAGCTGGCGGTTGTTCCACAAAAGCTTAAAGCTGTAGCGGCGGCGCGGCTGTCCGCTACGCAGGTCGATATTCGCCCGCCAGGCGGTGATCCCCGGCTGCGGCTGGCTGCGCAGCTTGTGCATTTTCAGCCCGGTCTCTTCGTTATCGATTTCGGCGCGGAGCGTCACGCGTTCAGGCTGATTTTCACCCGCCAGCCAGAGCGTAATCACAAGGTTGTCTTTGTTTTGCTTAACAAATGGGGCAACCGGAAGGTGCCAGGCGTTTAACATCACGAATCCCCTTTGATGAAATTGACGTCACCTTGCCACAGGGTGGTTAAGGATAGCTCATCACGATCGGGATTATTGGGGGAGGAGAAAGGAGGAGGAGGCATCAGTGCGGCCTGATGCCCTCACCCCAACCCTCTCCCACAGGGAGAGGGAGAAAAAAGATTACTGCGCTTCTGCCAACTGACGGTCGCGGCGGCATTTAAACACCCAGCCCACCAGCAGCAGGACGATCCACGCGCAGCCCACGTACAGGGAAATGCGGGTATCCGGATGGTAGCCAATCAGGGCAATGATAAACACCAGGAAGATCAGCCCGACGACGGTCGTCGCAACGCCGCCCGGTACTTTGAACTTCAGCGCTTTCGCCTCATCCGGCGACAGGCGACGGCGGAAGGCAATCTGCGACAGCAGGATCATGATCCACACCCACACCGTCGCGAAGGTCGCCAGCGATGCAATCACCAGGAAGACGTTCTCCGGCATGATGTAGTTCAGGTAAACCGAGAACAGCAGCGCCACGGTCATCACTACAACGGTCACCCACGGCGTGCCGCGGCGTGAGGTTTTGGCGAACACCTTCGGCGCACTGCCCTGCTCCGCCATGCCGTGCAGCATACGGCCCACGCCAAAGACGTCACTGTTGATCGCGGAGAGCGACGCGGTCAGCACCACAAAGTTCAGAATGCTGGCGGCAAACGCAATCCCCATGTGCTGGAAGGTCAGAACAAACGGGCTACCATTGGTGCCCACCTGGTTCCACGGGTAGATGGACATGATCACGAACAGCGTACCTACATAGAACACCAGAATACGCATCGGCACCGAGTTGATGGCGCGCGGAATGGACTTCTCCGGGTCTTTCGCTTCCCCGGCGGTAATACCGATAATCTCGATACCGCCGTAGGCGAACATGACCATCTGGAGCGACATGACCATGCCGAGCCAGCCGTTGCTGAAGAAGCCACCGTTGCTCCAGAGGTTATGGATGCCAGTCGGCTGCCCGCCGTTGCCGATTCCCCAGATGATGATGCCAAAACCGGCCACAATCATGATGATGATGGTGGCGACCTTGAAGAAGGAGAACCAGAACTCCAGCTCGCCGAACACCTTCACGCTCATCAGGTTGACGGCGCAAATGATCAGCACCACGCTCAGCACCCATATCCAGTGCGGCACCGCCGGGAACCAGACGCCCATATAGATGCCAAACGCCGTCACGTCGGCAATCGCCACGATCAGGATTTCAAAGCAGTAGGTCCAGCCGGTGATAAACCCGGCCAGCGGGCCGAGGTTTTCCTGCGCGTAGCGGGAGAATGAGCTGGCAGACGGGTTGTGAACCGACATTTCGCCGAGGGCGCGCATGATGATATACGCCGCCACGCCGCCGATGATGTACGCCAGCAGCACGCTGGGACCGGCCATTTTGATGGCATCTGCCGAGCCATAAAAAAGACCGGTGCCGATAGCAGAGCCCAGCGCCATAAAGCGGATGTGGCGCGTGCTCAATCCACGTTTAAGTTTGTTAGTGCTTTCCATTTAAATCTTGCCATTCAACACGAAAAAAACAAAAAACCACGGGGCCTTAAGCCCCGTGGTTAAACAGTTTGTTGCCGTTGATCAATGGGCGTTCGATGCGACCTGACGCCCTGCAGCACGGTCCCAGATAATGGCCAGAACCAGTGCAACAACGGTAGGCATCAGCCAGGCCAGACCCTGCTCGGACAGCGGCAGACGCTGTGTCCATGCCGGCAGTATGTGCGCGAAAGCTGATGCTTTAATCCCGTCAAGGATACCAAAAATCAGGCTGATAAACATGGCTGGCGCAATAATTCGTGAAGAGTTGTTCCACCACGGGCGAGTAAAGCTCAACACCACCAGCACGATGCACGGCGGATAAATCGCCGTCAGCACCGGAATAGAGACCTGAATCAGGTGGCTCAGACCGAGGTTTGACACCGCCATAGAGAAGATGCCGAGGATAAACACCAGGGTGCGGTAAGAGAGCGGCAGATACTGTGCAAAGAACTCTGCGCAGGCGCAGGTCAGGCCAACCGCGGTGACCAGACAGGCCAGGAAGATGAGTGCCGCCAGCAGCATACTGCCCGCACCGCCGAAGGTGTGCTGAACGTAGGCGTGCAGGATAGCCGCACCGTTGGCGTTCTGATCGACCAGCATGGCGCTGTCGGAGCCCAGACGGAACAGCGCCAGATACAGCAGCGTCAGACCCACACCGGCCATCAGGCCAGCCCAGATGGTATAGCGGGTCAGCAGGCGCGCTTCGGTCACACCGCGGGAACGCGCGGCGTTAACGATAACGATACCAAACACCATGGCGCCCAGCGTATCCATCGTCAGGTAGCCGTTCACAAAGCCGTTAGAGAACGCGGCGTTTTTATAGGCGTCCATCGCATCGCTAATCGGGCCCGCTGGCCAGACGATGGCCGCTACCGCCAGAACAATCAGCGCCACAATTTTCAGCGGAGCCAGGAAGTTACCCACGGTATCCAGCAGTTTGCCCGGATAGAGGGAAACCAGAATCACGATCGCGAAGTAGATCAGGCTGTAGATAAACAGCGGCATCGCGCCGTCACCGGTCAGAGGAGCAATACCCACTTCGAAGGAAACGGTGGCCGTACGCGGGGTCGCAAACAGCGGGCCAACGGCCAGATAGCAGACGGTTGCCAGCAGAACGCCCGCCACTTTACCAATCGGGGTGCTAAGGCTATCCACACCGCCACCGACTTTCGCCAGCGCGACGACGGTGAGAACCGGCAGACCCACGGCAGTAATCAGGAAACCAAACGCGGCGGTCCAGACGTGTTCACCCGCCTGTAGGCCAACCATTGGAGGGAAAATGATGTTGCCTGCGCCAACGAACAGCGCAAATGTCATAAAGCCCAGCGCGATGATGTCACGCGATTTTAAGTGATGGGTCATAAAACCTTACTGCCTGTGGATGTGGTGTTGAAAACATTGAGATTTTCGATATCCCTGACGGGACGATACAGCCGAAAATTTGCTCAATTTCAGCGGGAAATGCTCCCGTCCTGGCGTGGAGAAGAATAGTTTTTCGATTTACCACGCAAATACAGTCGGTCTGACAGTATCTGGGGCGCAATTTAAACGCTTATAACGTTTAAAGGCAAGGTGGGATCGCAAAACCAGAACAATATGCCAGTATGAAAATACACGTTAGAATAATACGCTGTTTATAAGAAAAACCCATGGCTAATCATGCGAACAAAAAACAGACAGCCGTATAAAATTCATCCGCGTTTCGCTTGACTGCAAAGCAAACGGGCCAGCGATGGCTGACCCGTGGAAAGGTAAAATGACACGCCTGCCGTCAGGCGATCTTTTTGGCAATTAATCGTTCCGGAATAACGAAACTGAAACGGGTTCCTTTACCCAGCGTACTCTGAATATCGAGACGGCTTTCATGGTGATTCACCGCGTGTTTCACAATTGCCAGCCCCAGGCCGCTTCCGCCCGTCTGCCGGGATCGCGCTTTATCCACACGGTAAAAGCGCTCGGTCAGACGCGGAATATGCTCCGGCGCGATCCCCGGCCCATTGTCTTCCACGCTAAACTCCGCCCCCGTTGGGGCATGGTGCCAGCGCACCACGATATTTGTCCCCTCAGGCGTATGATTCACCGCGTTATACACCAGGTTGGAAATAGCGCTACGCAGTTCATCTTCGCTGCCCAGCACCTTCAGCGTATTGTCGACCTCAAAGGTCAGGTGATGCTTTTTGTGGCTTAACGTCTGCGCTTCACGCTCCACGACCCGCAGCATCATCGGGACATCAATGGTGTCATTTAGTGCCAGCGTTGGCGCCGCTTCAATCTTCGAGAGCGTCAGCAGCTGCTTCACCAGCCCTTCCATCCGGTGCGTTTGCTCGCGCATGGTGTGCAGCGCTTTTTCACGCGGCGCGCCTTCCAGCGTTTGCTCCTGCATCATTTCCAGGTAGCCCTGCAGCACGGTCAACGGGGTTCGCAGTTCGTGACTGACGTTGGCGAAGAAGTTGCGACGCGCCCCTTCCAGCTGGTGCATTTGGGTAACATCGCGCGCCACCATCAGCCACTGCTTATCGCTGTAGGGCATCACGCGGATCTCCAGATGGCGACCATTATTGAGCTTCAGATTGTGCGGACGGGTAAAATCACGCTTTTTCAGGTACAGCGTAAACTCGGGATAGCGCAGAAGGTTGAGGATATTTTGACCGTTGTCATCCGGCCAGCGCAGGCCCAGCAGCTGTTGCGCCAGGCCGTTACACCAGAAGATCGTCCCTTCTTCGGTTGTCAGAATCACGGCATCCGGCAGCGACTCTGCACCGCTGCGGAAACGCTTAATCAGGCTTCCCAGCTCGCGGCGACGCTTTTTATTACGCATCTGCATCTGATGCAGACCGTACAGCAGCGGCTCCCAGCTGCCGCTTCCCGGCGGCGGCGTCATACTTCGGTCAACCCACAGCCACCAGGAGAGGCGCAGCAGGTTCCAGAAATGCCAGATCAGCAGCCCGGTGACCGACGCCAGCAGAAACCACGGCAGGTGTCCAAGAAAGGCCCCAAGAAGGAAGGCCGGAATACAGCATAAGATCAGTTCAAAGACGAGCCTTTTCCATGACAGACGTTCCAGCACGCGTCACACTCCTGTCATTGTTCAGAAACGGGTAGAAAAACGATAACCCGTGCCGCGGACCGTCTGCACCATGCGATCGTGGCCGCTCAGTTCCAGTGCTTTTCGCAGGCGGCGAATATGTACGTCAACCGTCCGGTCTTCGACATACACGTTAGTTCCCCAGACGTTATTCAGCAACTGCTCGCGGCTGTACACGCGTTCCGGGTGGGTCATAAAGAAGTGCAGGAGTTTAAATTCGGTAGGCCCCATGTCGAGGGGATTTTCACCGGTCATCACGCGGTGTGAGGTGGGATCAAGGCTCAGCCCCTGCATCTCAATCACCTCTTCCACCGCCATCGGCGAAATACGGCGCATCACGGCTTTAATGCGGGCGACCAGCTCTTTAGGGGAGAACGGTTTGGTAATGTAATCGTCCGCGCCGGTCTCAAGACCGCGCACGCGATCCTCTTCTTCTCCGCGCGCCGTAAGCATCACAACCGGGATGTCGCGGGTCAGCGCTTCACGCTTCAGGTGTTTGATAAACTGCAGTCCGGAGCCGCCAGGCAACATCCAGTCCAGCAGAATCAGATCGGGCCAGGGTTCATTCAGCTGGTTCACTGCGCTGTCATAATCTTCCGCTTCAACCGGCTGGAAACCGTTTTGCTCGAGCACGAAGCACACCATTTCACGAATTGGAGCTTCATCTTCTACGACCAGAATACGTCTCGCCATACTTTGCCCTGTCTTATCTTATTTAAGTTACAAGTTTGTAATTCGGCGCCATTATGCGTCAGATTTATGACAGATTTATGAAAAACAGTACCACGATAACGGGCAAACCGTTGTTTTATTACAGCGGTTATTTTCCCTTCTCTGAACGTTTATAATCCTGCTTTCTCTTTTTTGCCACGGATCAGCTATGCGCATACTTCACACCTCGGACTGGCATCTGGGTCAAAATTTTTACAGCAAAAGCCGTGCGGCTGAACATGAAGCGTTCCTGAACTGGCTGCTGGAAACGGCCCGGACGCACGAGGTGGACGCGATTATTGTGGCGGGTGACATCTTTGATACCGGCTCGCCCCCCAGCTATGCGCGTGAACTGTATAACCGCTTCGTGGTGAATCTGCAGCAAACCGGCTGTCACCTGGTGATTGTCGCCGGCAACCATGATTCCGTCGCCACGCTCAATGAATCCCGCGATATCCTGGCATTTCTCAATACCACCGTGGTCGCCAGCGCCGGGCACGCCCCGCAGATCCTGAATAAACGCGACGGCTCGCCGGGGGCTGTGCTGTGTCCGATACCGTTTTTACGTCCGCGGGACATCGTGCAAAGCCAGGCAGGGCTGTCGGGTGCAGAAAAGCAGCAACATCTGTTACAGGCCATCACCGACTATTACCGCCAGCAGCACGCCGAAGCCTGTGCCCTGCGGGGTGAACAGCCTATTCCGGTGATTGCAACCGGGCATCTCACCACCGTCGGGGCCAGTAAAAGTGACGCCGTGCGTGACATCTATATCGGTACGCTGGATGCCTTTCCGGCGCAGAACTTCCCGCCAGCCGACTACATTGCGCTCGGACACATTCACCGCGCGCAGGTTATTGGCGGCAGCGAGCACATCCGCTACTGCGGCTCCCCTATTTCGCTCAGCTTTGACGAAACAGGGAAAGCCAAATCCGTGCATCTGGTGAGCTTCAGCGAGGGAAAACTCCGCGCCGTCGAGACGCTGGAAGTACCGGTCACCCAGCCGCTGGCGGTGCTGAAAGGCGATCTCGATGCCATCACCGCCCAGCTGGAACAGTGGCGCGGTGTCGAACAAGATCCCCCCGTCTGGCTGGATATCGAAATCACCACCGATGACTACCTGCACGATATGCAGCGCAAAATTCAGGCGCTGACGGAGGATTTGCCCGTCGAAGTCTTACTGGTCCGCCGCAGCCGCGAGCAGCGCGAGAAAATTCTGTTAAGCGCTCAACGTGAAACGCTCAGTGAACTGCGGGTTGAAGAGGTGTTTGAACGCAGGCTCTCGCAGGAAGAGATTGACGACGCGAAGCGCGCAAGACTCAGCGAACTGTTCAGCCGTACCCTGCATGCGCTCAATGATGAGGAAGAAAACGCATGAAAATTTTGAGCCTGCGCCTGAAAAATCTCAACTCACTCAAGGGCGAGTGGAAAATTGACTTTACCGAGGAGCCGTTTGCCAGCAACGGGCTGTTTGCCATCACCGGCGCGACCGGGGCAGGAAAAACTACCCTGCTCGACGCCATCTGTCTGGCGCTTTATCACGAAACGCCGCGACTGCAGAAGGTCTCTCAGGCGCAAAATGATCTGATGACGCGCGACACCGCCGAATGCCTGGCAGAAGTGGAGTTCGAGGTAAAAGGCACCGCCTATCGCGCCTTCTGGAGCCAGAACCGGGCGCGCAACCAGCCGGACGGGAACCTGCAGGCACCGCGCGTGGAGCTGGCGCGCTGTGAAGATGGCAAAATCCTGGCCGACAAAGTGTCGGATAAGCTGGAGCAAACCGCCGCGCTTACCGGGCTGGACTACGGGCGCTTTACCCGCTCGATGCTGCTGTCACAGGGGCAGTTTGCCGCCTTCCTTAATGCCAAACCGAGCGATCGTGCCGAGCTGCTGGAAGAGCTGACCGGCACCGAGATCTACGGCCAGATTTCCGCCATGGTGTTTGAAAAACATAAAGCCGCCCGCAGCGTGCTTGAAAAGTGCGAGGCGCAGGCGGCGGGCGTCGTTCTGTTGAGCGAAGAACAGCAGCAGCAGTTACAGCAAAGTTTGCAGGCACTTACTGACGAAGAGAAAACCCTGCTGGTTCAGCAGCAAAGCCAGCAGAAAGATTTTCAGTGGCTTACGCGTCATGATGAGCTCGTGCGCGAGCAACAGCGCGTCACCGCGACGCAGCAGCAGGCGCAACAGGCGCTGACGAACGCTGCGCCAGAGCTGGCAAAGCTCCAGCTTGCTCTGCCCGCCGCCCAGCTTCGACCGCTCTGGGAACATCAGCAGGAGCAAACCGCGCGTCTGGCACAGACGCAGCAGCGAATTATCGAAGTAAATACTCGCTTACAAGCCAGAACCGCGCTGCGTTCACGTATCCGCAATGCCGCCCTGCGTAACCACGAACAGCTTCAGACCGAACTGACGGCGCTGGCGCAGTGGCTGGCGGAGCACGATCGCTATCGGCTGCTGGGACAGGAGATTGCCGGCTGGCGCGCCCAGTTCTCGCAGCTTAACCGCGATAAAACGCAGTTAGCCTCGCTTGCTGCGCGGATGAGTGAATTACGCAACAGGCTGGCTGAGATGCCGGAAAATGCGCTGACCCTGACGGCGGATGAGGTCAGCGCGGCCATGGAGCAGCAGTCCCGGTCACGCACGCTGCGCCAGCGGCTAACGTCGCTGCATGCCCGCTATCAGCCGCTGCAAAAGCGCCTGCGCCAGAGCGGTGAAAGCGTGCAGAAGGCGCAGGCCGAACAAAATAAACTCAATGAAACGCTGACGCTGCGCCGCCAGCAGTACAAAGAGAAACACCAGCACTATCTGGACCTGAAGGCCCTGTGCGAACGCGAAGCGACGATTAAAGACCTGGAAAGCTATCGTGCCCGGCTTGAGGCCGGCAAACCCTGTCCGCTGTGCGGCTCCAGCGAGCATCCCGCCGTTGAGCAATACCAGTCGCTTGAGCTGACGGATAACCAGCGCCGCCGTGATGCCCTGGAAAAAGAGGTCGCCGCGCTTAAAGAGGAAGGCCTGCTGGTGCTGGGACAGGTTAATGCCCTGACTCAGCAGATCCAGCGCGAGACAGACGAAGTTCAGACGCTCTCTCAGGAAGAGCAAGCACTCACTAAAGAGTGGATCGAGGCCTGTGCTTCCCTGAATATAGCGTTGAATATTCAGGACGATATCGCGCCATGGCTGAACGAGCAGGAACAGTACGAGCGCCAGCTTTATCAGCTCAGCCAACGTCTGACCCTGCAAAACCAGTTGAACGAGCAGGAAGCGCAGGAGCGACAGTATCAGCAGCAGCTGACGGCCGCGCGACAGGCGCTGGAACACGCCCTGCTCTCGCTATCACTCAACGTACCTGAAGACGGTAATGAAGCCGCCTGGCTGCACGCCCGCGAAGCGGAATTCTCGCAGTGGCAGGAGAAGCAAACGCAGCACGGCGTGCTTCAGGAACGCATAAACGCCCTGAAGCCGCTGCTCGACGCGCTTCCGGCAACGAACAGCGCAGACGCCGAACCGGTTATTCCTGACAACTGGCGCGACATCCACGACGAGTGCGTGTCGCTACAGAGCCAGCTGACCGCGCAACAGCAGCAGGAGACGCTGGAGCAAGAGCGTCTGCAACAGTCGCAGACGCAGTTCACCGCGGCGCTCTCGGCAAGCTGCTTTGCCGATCGGGACGCGTTCCTTGCCGCGCTGTTGGATGACGACGCTATTCGCCACCTTGAACAGCTGAAACAGTCGCTGGAAAACCAGATACAGCAGGCCGCGGCCCTTTCCGGCCAGGCTAACCAGCAGCTGCAGGCTCATCTGGCGCTGCGGCCGGAAGGGCTCGACGCCGATGCCCCCACGCTGCAAAGCCAGCTGCAGCAGCTGGCGCAGCGGCTGCGCGAGAACACCACGCATCAGGGCGAGATCCGTCAGCAGCTTAAGCAGGACAGCGATAACCGTCAGCACCAGTTGGCGTTGATGCAGCAAATTGAAGAGGCCGCGCGCCAGGCGGACGACTGGGGGTACCTGAACGCGCTGATCGGCTCCAGCACCGGCGACAAGTTCCGTAAGTTCGCCCAGGGACTGACGCTGGACAATCTTGTCTGGCTCGCAAACCAGCAGCTTAACCGTCTGCACGGGCGTTATCTGCTGCAGCGTAAGGCCAGTGACGCGCTGGAGCTGGAAGTGGTCGATACCTGGCAGGCGGATGCGGTTCGCGATACCCGTACGCTCTCGGGCGGTGAAAGCTTCCTGGTCAGCCTGGCGCTGGCGCTGGCCCTTTCCGATCTGGTGAGTCATAAGACGCGGATCGATTCCCTGTTCCTGGATGAAGGGTTCGGCACGCTCGACAGTGAAACGCTGGATACCGCGCTGGATGCGCTCGACGCGCTGAACGCCACCGGGAAAACCATCGGCGTGATCAGCCACGTTGAGGCGATGAAAGAGCGCATTCCGGTGCAGATTAAGGTGAAGAAGATCAACGGCCTGGGGTATAGCAGGCTGGATAAGGTGTTTGCGGTGGAATGAATGGGGTGATCGTGCGGTCTGATGCCCTCACCCTAACCCTCTCCCACAGGGAGAGGGAATAAACGTTTATTCTGGCCATAACCACGCCGCGCCGCGCACGCCGCTGGAGTCCCCGTGCAGCGCTTTGCGGATCGGGGTTTCGCATTCACCGCCGAAGACCCACTGTTTCACCAGGTTCGGCACCGTGGCGTACAGCCGATCGACGTTGCTCATGCCGCCACCCAGCACTATCACGTCAGGATCGAGAATATTCACCACGTGAGCCAGCGATTTCGCCAGCCGCATTTCGTAGCGGCTAAGCGCCAGTTCGGCGACAGGATCCTGTTCTTCGACCAGACGCATGATTTCGTTGCCCTTGAGCGGCTGGCCGCTCAGACGGCGGTAGTCGGTCGCAAACCCGGTGCCGGAGATAAACGTCTCGATACAGCCCTGTTTTCCGCAGTAGCACGGAACTTCAGCGCGGTATTTAAGCTCGTCTTCATCCATCCACGGTAGCGGGTTGTGTCCCCACTCGCCCGCCGTGCCGTTGCCGCCGATATGGGCGCGCCCCCCGAACGCCACCCCCGCGCCGCAGCCGGTGCCGATAATAACGGCAAACACGGTCTGGGCACCCGCTGCCGCGCCGTCGATGGCCTCAGAGACCGCCAGGCAGTTGGCATCGTTGGCCAGACGCACGTCCCGGTTCAGACGCGCGCTTAAATCTTTATCAAACGGCTGGCCGTTGAGCCAGGTGGAGTTAGCATTTTTAACCACGCCGGTATACGGCGAGATCGACCCTGGGATCCCCATCCCGACGCTGCCGGTTTGCCCAGTCGCCTGCTCTGCCATCTCAACCAGCCTGGCAATCGTCTCGATAGTCTGGTGATAATCATCGCGCGGCGTCGGCAGACGATGGCGAAACAGCTGCTCCCCCTGCTCGCTCAGTGCGATAACTTCTGTTTTGGTGCCGCCCAAATCGATCCCAATACGCACAAGACTCTCCTCATTATTTTGATTATCAACAGAGTAGAAGCACGCTTCCCGATTAGCAATGCAAGCGATGCGACAATTCGTTATCATGCCCGCTGATTTAACGACAAGGCCGTGGAAATTATCATGCTGTGGTTCAAAAATTTGATGGTTTACCGTCTCAGCCGCGACGTTTCGCTGCGTGCAGAAGAGATGGAAAAACAGTTAGCCGCTTATACCTTTTCCCCTTGCGGTAGCCAGGATATGGCGAAAACCGGTTGGGTTCCGCCAATGGGTTCACAAAGCGATGCACTGACCCACGCCAGCAGCACGGGTCAAATCATCGTCTGCGCCCGTAAAGAAGAGAAAATCCTGCCGACGCCGGTGGTTAAGCAGGCGCTCGAAGCGAAAATTTTCAAGCTGGAAGCCGAACAGGGCCGCAAGCTGAAAAAGACCGAAAAAGATTCGCTGAAAGACGAAGTGCTGCACTCCCTGCTGCCGCGCGCCTTCAGCCGCTTCAGCCAGACCATGATGTGGATCGATACCGTTAACGGGCTGATCATGGTGGACTGCGCCAGCGCCAAGAAAGCAGAAGATACGCTGGCCCTGCTGCGCAAAAGCATCGGCTCGTTACCGGTCGTGCCGCTGGCGCTGGAAACGCCAATTGAGTTAACGCTGACCGAATGGGTACGCAGCGGTGCTGCGGCACAGGGTTTCCAGATCCTTGATGAAGCCGAGCTGAAAGCCCTGCTGGAAGACGGTGGCGTGATCCGCGCGAAGAAGCAGGATCTGGTGAGCGACGAGATCGCCGTACACATCGAAGCGGGTAAAGTGGTCACCAAACTGGCGCTCGACTGGCAGCAGCGTATTCAGTTCGTGATGTGCGACGACGGCTCCGTGAAGCGTCTGAAGTTCTGCGATGAGCTGCGCGATCAGAACGAAGA
Source organism: Enterobacter pseudoroggenkampii (assembly GCF_026420145.1). Classification (NCBI taxonomy): domain Bacteria; kingdom Pseudomonadati; phylum Pseudomonadota; class Gammaproteobacteria; order Enterobacterales; family Enterobacteriaceae; genus Enterobacter; species Enterobacter pseudoroggenkampii. Next base: position 87,606 of record NZ_JAPMLV010000001.1, on the reverse strand, counting down.
TATCGACAGGGAAGATTACGCCCAGCGTTTTGACGCGGACTTCATCCTGATGACCGGCGAGCTGGCCGCGTTGATTCAGAATCTGGTGGAAGGTCTCGGCGGCGAAGCGCAGAGATAACGGGCAAAACGTAGGCCGGGTAAGCGTTAGCGCCACCCGGCTAATTTTTTATTTCAGGTAGCGGCACAGATAAGAGGTAGGCTCAGCCACCTGCAAATGAAATTCGCTGTGGCCAGGGACGTTGAAAACTTGTCCGGCAGCGTAAACTTTCCATTCCGTTTCACCCGGCAGCAGGACGTTCAGCGCGCCGCTGACCACCGTCATTTCTTCCGCTTCCGCGGTGCCAAAGGTGTATTCCCCTTCCGCCATTACGCCGACACTGGCGCGGCCAGTGCTGCTGCTGGTAAAACCAATGGATTTCACTTTACCGGAAAAGTATTCGTTACTCTGAAGCATGAACTGGCCCTTATATTTTTAGATAAAAATTCACTATAGGGGCCATGCTCATCACCTGTCACGCAAAATCATTACATGAGGAGTTCCGAGGCCAGGCGAGCCATCAGAACGTTGGATAACAGCACCGGCACATCCAGCGCTTTTTGCAGCAAATCACGATGATGCTGGTGGAACCCCAGGCAGTCCAGGATCAAGACATCTGCCCCTCTCTCCAGCAGCTCCTTCCCGGCAGCAATGAGTTTAGCGTCACTGTCCCAGAACGGATTTGCCAGCGCATACAAGGGCACTTTTTCCAGCACGTGCCATTTTGCCTCCTGGTTATCCATGAGCTCCTCAATGGGAACAATCACCCCCACCTGATGACCATCAACGATAGAGGCCACCAGCGGCGGAATGATGCGCATCGGTTCCAGCAAAATCGCATTACGCGCCGTGAGACCTTTAATGGGGGCAGTACTCATCAGCAAAATAACGTCGTAACCTTGATTATCGAGCACTTCTATCACGCCCTGCAGCGAGCGCTCGATTTTCTGGCGTGAAACGTGCGCCAGTTTACCGTCACTTAATAACGTCGCCAGGGGATCCTCCCCCGCCTCGACAGCGTAGTCTTCCATGACCTCTTCCCGACTCATCTTCCCCAGCAGGCTGAGATGCGTTATCTGTTGTTCAGATACGTGCTCGGTTAAGAGCGGTAACACTTCGCTTACAGGGACCACACCAATGGTGAGGATCGCCAACGTTGCCTTCATTTTTATCGCCTTCCATTACTCCAACATCGTGTACACAGGTACAGGCTCACTACGCTGCACAGTTCATTTTTTCAACAAAACAGCACCAAGCGTAGCAGGTGATCCCGACATCGAAATGTAAAGATCGCCTGCCGATACCGGAGTTACTTGTAATAACTAAATATTAACTCCTGCTTAACTTTCCCGATGAGTAAAAAGTGTGATTCAGGCACGATCCTGGAGCGTTTAGGAAAACATTCAGGTTATGTCGGGATCTTCATAGCGCCGTTTCGCATCCAGCGCTTCCTGCTCAGTCTCGTGTTCACTGATCAGCGAGTCCGGTTTTGGGTGATCCGCACGCAGTTGATACCAGGTCACGGTATGACCCGTATGGCCTTTTTCAACGGTAACAATGCGCGCTTCACGCGGATAGGGAGGTCTGGTTGGCATAGCTCATCCTTTTTTTATGTCTGAGCTATAAGTATAGACGCCGCTTAGCTGGCACACGCCAAACGCAGGGCGGTAATAATCTGAATCACAACGTCTTCGGGAGTGGCTGACGCATCCACCACGTGGTGAGCCGCTTCGCGGTATAACGCATCGCGTTCGGCCAGCACTTCACTCACCTCTTCGTTGAGTGGCCTGGAGGTCAGCGCAGGGCGTTGCCCCTCTTCCGGATAAGCTTCCAGACGCCCTACCAGAGCCGACACCGGCGCGCTGAGATAAATCACGATCCCCTTTTCGCGCATAAAGTGACGATTACACTCCGCCAGAACAATGCCCCCCCCGGTCGCGATCACGGCAGACGGGGAAGTGACCGCTTTCAGTGCGGCGGTTTCGCGTGCGCGAAAGCTTTCCCATCCCTCTTGCTCAACGATCTCAGCGATGGTTTTTCCGGCCTCGGTTTGCAGCCAGTGGTCGGTATCAACAAACTGGCGATGACACACGCGTGCCAGCTCCAGGCCAACGGTGGTTTTCCCACAGCCGCGGGGGCCAACTAAAAAGATGGGTTGGGTCATGCCAGGTGTTCCCCTTGATGCCGAATGGCTGAAGAGTGTAAAGAAATAATTGCAGAAGATGTTTCGATTACTTTACTGCAAAGCGGTACGGGATGACAACCCTGTGGAGGCCACACTGTACCACAAATTGACAATAATTATCATTACGCTGTACGGCGCTTCACTTCCAGCAGCCATTTATCCAGCTCGGCAGCGAACTGCTGGCGATCGCGCTGGGACAAGCTGTCCGGTCCACCGGTCTGCACGCCGCTGGCCCGCATCGTATCCATAAAATCGCGCATGGTGAGCTTTTCCCGAATGGTCGAAGGCGAGTAACGCTCCCCGCGCGGATTGAGCGCCGCCGCCCCTTTCTCGAGCACTTCAGCGGCCAGCGGAATATCCGCAGTGATCACCAGATCCTCCGCGCTGCACAGGCGAACAATTTCGTTATCCGCCACGTCGAACCCGGCCGGCACGCGCAAAGAGCGGATGAACCGCGAAGGCGGTACGCGAATGTTCTGGTTTGCCACCAGCGTTAGCGGCATCTGAACGCGCTCGGCGGCGCGAAATAAAATCTCTTTAATCACATTCGGACACGCGTCCGCATCAACCCAAATCGCCATATTGTCTCCCCATAATGACTCTGTCGACTATTGTCGCCTGCATTTCGTTGTTAAGCTATCAATCAGAGAAAACAACGCATAATGACGGAGAATCGTGATGGACAAGAAAATCGGGTTTATCGGCTGCGGTAACATGGGCAAAGCCATCCTGGGCGGTCTGATCGCCAGCGGGCAGGTGCTGCCGGGTCAGATTTGGGTCTATACCCCGTCACCGGACAAGGTCGCCGCATTGCGCGATCAGTACGGGATCAACGCTGCCGAAAGCGCGCAGGAAGTGGCCCAGGTCGCCGATATCGTCTTTGGCGCCGTCAAGCCGAACATCATGATCAAAGTGCTGAGCGATATCACCTCCAGCCTGAACAAAGAGACGCTGGTCGTGTCGATTGCCGCGGGCGTCACGCTCGATCAGCTGGCGCGCGCGCTGGGCCACGACCGCAAAATCGTCCGTGCGATGCCAAACACCCCTTCACTGGTCAACGCCGGCATGACCTCCGTCACGCCTAACGCGCTGGTGACCACGGAAGAAGTGGCCGATGTGCTGAACATTTTCCGCTGCTTTGGTGAAGCTGAAGTGATTGCCGAATCGATGATCCATCCGGTGGTCGGCGTGAGTGGCTCAGCCCCTGCCTATGTATTCATGTTTTTAGAAGCGATGGCCGACGCCGCCGTGCTTGGCGGAATGCCGCGCGCGCAGGCGTATAAGTTCGCCGCGCAGGCCGTCATGGGCTCCGCCAAAATGGTGCTGGAAACCGGCAAACACCCGGGTGAACTGAAAGATATGGTCTGCTCCCCGGGCGGTACCACCATCGAAGCGGTGCGGGTGCTGGAAGAGCGCGGGTTCCGCTCGGCGGTCATTGAAGCGATGGCAAAATGCATGGAAAAATCAGAGAAGCTGAGTAAATCCTGATACACTCCATCGGGCGTCAGGCCGCCACTTCGGTGCGGCCACGCCCGGCATTTTTCGCCCTGTAGAGCGCCACGTCAGCCGCCTTCAGCCATTCCCGATAATGTCCAAACTGCGGTCCCCAGGGGGCAACGCCTACGCTGATGCGCAGCGCTTCTTTTGGCGCGCACGGTAACGTCAGGTTTTCCAGCCGCTCATGCAACCGCGACATCACGGCGATGGCGCTTTCCGCTGCTGTCTGGGACATGATCACCGCAAACTCATCCCCACCAAACCGGCCGATAGCATCGCCTGACCGTACTGACCGCTGGAGCTGGCGCGTAATAGCAATGATCGCCTCATCGCCCACGTCGTGCCCCCAGGTGTCGTTGATGTTTTTAAAGTGGTCGATATCAATCAGCAGTATCGTGGCGGTGCTGTGGTCGCGCCGACAATGCTCAAATTCATTTCGCAACAGCATTTCCCAGTGTCGGCGGTTAAAGACCCCGGTCATGCCGTCCCGGGTGCTCATCATTTCCAGCCGCTGCTTGTGCTCAGCAAGCCTGACGGCGGTGCGGTGGCTGAGCCAGGCAAACAGCATAGGATAAAATACGAGAACAGGCAGCGTTAAGCCCCACTCCACCGGGTCGGGGTTAAAGACGGCCACGCGGCCGACAAGCGGCAGCGTCACCAGCGCGGAGAGCAGGGTCAACAGGATCCCCGGAATAAACAGACGACAACCGCCGGAGCCCATCATATTCATCCCCACCATCATCACCAGCGCTGCCGTGGGTAACGCATTCATCCCCATCACGCCTATCCAGAGCCCGGCAATAATGGCATCTATTTTAAGATTGAAAGTTTCCTGCTGATGAGGTGACGTGGCCCGGCAGGATAGCTGCCAGGCGAAATGGGGCCAGACGAACGACCACCCCACCAGTAAAAGCCACCAGCCTCCGGGTAAAAAATGGGTGACCAGTATTCCCGCAACCGGGAAAAACATCGCCGCCAGCCCCACGGCGCGCGCCAGCCTAACTCGCCGGGCAAACTGAATGCCAGCGCGGTGAGGGTCATCCTGAGAAAGGGTTAAATTCCACTCTTCCCGAATGCGCTTTTTGTTGTAATACGTTTCATCATTCATCATTTTTGGGAATATTCTGAAACATTTTCCCAAATTATAGAGAGGGGGTCTGCGGGGAAAGTATGAAATTTCGGGTGAGCCGCCGGAGCCGCTCACCCGTTAGAACTACACTTTTTTCTTCAGGCAGGCACTCATGAACTTGCTGCGGTCGTCCCCTTTCAGGGACTGTTCGGTTGCCTTCGCATTACACTCGCGCATTTTTTGCTGCTGCGGGGTCAGGCTTTTTTCAGCCGGCTTCGCGGCGCCGTTTTTGAGGCAGTCGCTCATGTAGGTCTTGCGAGCATCGCCCTTCAGACTCTGAGACGTCGCCTGTTGATTACAGGTGGTCATACGCTGCTGCTGCGGCGTTAACGTTTTCTCTTCCGCGTTCGCCGATGCGACCAGGAACAGGCCGGAGAGCAGAGTAACCAGTAATGTTGTTTTCATTGCACCATCCTTTTGTGAACATTCCCTGTAAGTCTGGTTCGTGACAGGGAAAAAACCAGCCGACAGATGTGATTTCCGCCGGGATTTTATCATTTCAGACCCAGCGCCGCCTTCATGGTGTAGAACAGATCCGTTTGATCCGTCAGGCCTACCACGTTGGCCGCATGCGGACCGTAGGCGGCAATGCGCAACTGGGTGCCCGTGTGCTCCATGGACTCTTCTTCAGAGTTGCCGTAGCTCATCACCATGACGGAGCCGTCTTTGGTGTTCAGCGCCTGCGTCAGGCCAGGGGCCTTGGTATCTGGCGGAATGATCTGGCTGGCGTGCGCATGGTCCGCGGTGACGATCACCAGGGTGTTACCGTCTTTTTTCGCGAACGCGAGCGCCTTCTGCACCGCTTCGTCCAGATCGACGGTTTCGCCAATCTGACCGCACGGATTCGCGGCATGATCCTGTTTATCGATCGACGCGCCCTCAACCTGCAGGAAGAACCCTTTTTCGCTCTTGCTCAAAAGAGAGATCGCTTTATCGGTCATCGCCGCCAGCGTCGGTATGCTGTCCGTACGTTTCGGGTTCGGCGTACAGGTCACGGCAGGCTGATCGATGTTGCCGTGATAAGAGGCTTTTGGTCCTTCCCAGCGCACGGGCATGTTGCCGTCAGAGAACAGCCCCAGCAGCGGCTTGTCCTGGTTCGCCTCGCTTATCGCCGCCAGAGCATTTGCGTCACTCACCAGCTGATAGCCGCGAGCCTGCGCCTGCTCGTGCAGCGTTTTGCCCTGCCACTCGCCCGCCGTCGCGGTTTCCGCGAAGGTTTTCGCTCCGCCGCCCAGGGTCACGTCAGGACGCGCGTTCAGCAGCTGTTCCGTAATCGAGCCTTTGCCTCCTTTTTCCAGCGCATTCGTTGGGCATTTTTCGCTGGTCGCTGACGGGCCGTAGCACTTACGCGAGGTCACGTGTGCCACCAGCGCCGCAGGCGTCGCATCCTGAAGTTCAGCGGTGGAGACGTTGCCGGTCGCCAGGCCCGCCGCTTTTGCCATCTCCAGAAGGGTTTGATGATCTTTCTCGTGAATATCCACGCTCAGCGCACCATTATAAGTTTTCACGCCGGTGGACCACGCCGTGGCAGAGGCCGCGGAGTCCGTTACGTAATCCGGTTTACCGGTTTTTTTATCCAGCGCGTAATGGGTATATTGTCCGGTCAGTGGTAAGGCGTCGATACCTTTAAAAAAGCCGCCCGCTCCCTCAGCATAATTTCGCGCCGCCGTGATTTCGGAATCGCCCATTCCATCGCCAATCAGCAGAATAATATTTTTCGCCGGCTTATCATTCAGCGAAGCGCGAATAGCGGCAGTTTGATCTTCTGATAAACGGCGCGCGCCGCCAGGCTGGGTGATATCCCCTTTTGCCGCACGATTATCCAGCACGCTGGTTTGCGTCGTATCAGCATAAATGGCAGGGGTAATTAACAGGGGAAGTAATGCAATGAAAAGTGCGCTCTGTTTCAATTTATTTTCTCCATGTACAAATACATAAAAATAAAAACAGAGCGACTATAGGCATCCTGCATGACAATTCTATGACACGTCGTTACGTCCTGTGACGGTTTAGCTGCGCGGATGCCTTAACAGCTTCTTTACGTACTGGTGGAGCATCTCGGCATCCTCAACCGGAACCTGCGATTCAGGCCTGACGCTGTCCAGCGCACCTTCCACGCTCTCTATCAACGCCTGTTGATCGGTTTTTGCCATTTGTCGCAGCAGCGCGGTGACGACAATTTCAAGCGCTTCGACCTGAGCCACCAGCTCTTTTGACTCTTCTTCCTTTTGTGCCAGCTTAACCAGCAATTCAGCAATGAGGTTTTTCATCGTGCCAGTTCCTTTTTCAGTTTTGTCTGACGTTATCACTCTGAATCCATATTGCAAAGAGAAGAAATTAATTATGGTATGCAAAAGTGACACAGGAACAGAAATAAAGAGATAGCGCCGTGATCGAAACGTTTTTCTATAAAAAGACGCCGCATTTTGTTATATAAAAATGCGGCGACCATAAGAATATATAATACATCTGCGAAATTGTTATCTCGCCGATTTGGCCTCCGCCATTTGTCTGCGGCGTCGCAGCGCAATAGCCAGCTGGATAATATTGATTAAAACAACAATCGCTGTCGCCGCAAATACCCAGCGAAAACCGGCCATCGCGGAAACGGATGCGCCAATAAGCGGACCGGCAACATTCCCCAGATACATAAATGACTGGTTATATCCAAAAATACGCCCCGTCACCTGGTCGCTGGAATATTTAACCAGCAGGGTCTGCACCGCAGGCAACATGGCGCCATCAGCAAACCCGAGCAGAAATCGCAATACGCCAAGCTGAAGCGGAGAGGTGACAAACGACATCGCGAAGAAGAGTACCACCGCAAAGATCAGCGTCGCCATCAGGATGCGCGCCGTGCCGATCCTGTCACCCAGTTTTCCCAGACGCGGCGCGGAAATCAGGGCGGATACGCCCGGCACGGCGGCAATCATGCCGCTCAGAAAAGCGATATTGGTGCTATCCGGCTCCATCGACTTGATAAACAGCGCCAGAATCGGACCGACCGAACCGTTACAAAGCTGGATCACCATGGTGGTCACAAACAGGCTGATCATCAGTCCCGGATAGGGCAGCGAGGCGAAGACGGCCTTGCCGCTGAGGCGTTCAGATTTACTGATAACCGGACGGCCCCCCTCTTTAATAAGAAAGAGCGTCACCAGAAAACTGACCACCAGCAGAACCGCAGTGATGATAAATACCGCGCGTAGCCCGACGTGGTCCGCCAGAAAGCCCCCCAGCAGCGGACCGCCGATGACGCCGCTGATCTGTGCCGTGGAAAGCGTACTCAGCGCCCAGCCGCTTCGCTCGCGCGGCACCTGAGAGGCGACCAGCGCCATGGCATTCGGAATGTACCCGGATGTCAGCCCCATCACCGCGCGCAGGAAAAACAGCTGCCAGACGTTGGTGGCGAAGGCCTGCAGCAGAATGGCAATCGCCATCCCGAGCGAGGCGCGCAGCAGCATAAGTTTTCGGCCTTTCCGATCCGCCAGGCTGCCCCACATCGGAGACACAATGGCGGAGACCAGAAACGTGACGCTGAACGTCAGACCGGACCACATGGAGAGCGCTTCATGCGAAGTCACCCCCAGCTGCGAGACGTACAGCGGCAGGAACGGCAGGATCTGGCTGATGGCCAACCCGGTGAAGAAGCAGCCGAACCAGACCGAGATGAGATTAACTTTCCAGGATTCCATAAAGAAATAGTCTTCATTTTTAGGCGAATTCGCCGTCAGATTAGCAAGTTACGCGTTTTGACGTCGCACCAGAGATGCGTCCTGACTGACTTTGGTGTTTTATCTTCCCAGTCATCATATTTGTGAAATAAGTCACAATTCATCCATTTTTTGGCGGAATATTATGCTTCACCGACAGAGTCCGAAACCGCGCATGCCCAGATGAAAATGGTTGGCATGCGCCGCGTTATACTCCGGCCCCAGGCCGTTTCCGTAGTAGCCGCAGCTTGCCGCCAGCATGGCCTTCAGCCATGGCTGCGTTGTTGCCGCCTTCCAGCCGTTCATCACCGTGACGCGTTCACCGTTCGCCAGACGAAAAGCGGCAATATCCAGCGCCTCAGCCGTAGCATGTTCACTGCGTCGCGCGTCAGGGCGGTGGTAAATATTGCGGCAGGCAAAGCTGCCGAGATGATCGATACGCGCCAGGTCGCTGCCCGTATAGCGTTTTGTCAGCGGCCGGGCCTGCTGACTGATAAAGAGGGCTGAGCTGAGCGCCAGCGGACAGCTGGCGAGAAAACTGCTGTTCAGGCCGACCGGACCGAAGTCACGCACGCGTACAACGTTATTAAGCGGACACGCGCCGCCCCTGTCAGCCACCGGCTGGGTGCGGATGAGATCTCTTTGGTTAGCCTGCGAAAGCAGGCTCGCGCACGCCTCGGGGGTTAAGCGCCGAAGCTTATACTGGGTGATTCGACCCGGCGGGTCGTCAAGCGTCAGCGGCATGAAAGGGTTGTAGTAAGGCGGCAACCTGCGGTAACCCACCGTTGCGATGGCCAAAATGATAAATACGGTCAGCAGCGTTTTTCCTTTCACTCTCCCCCCTCAACATTCCCCAAAACATTATGGCAGAAGGCCGCGAAACCCGCCGGGCATCGTGGTATGTTATTGGCTTTTCGTCAGACTGGAAGAGAGTGAGATGGCTAAGCAGCGCGTAGGTATTGTCTTTGGGGGAAAATCAGCGGAGCACGAAGTGTCATTGCAATCGGCCAAAAATATCGTTGATGCGATCGATAAAAGCCGCTTCGACGTGGTGCTGCTGGGCATTGATAAACAGGGCCAGTGGCACGTTAACGATGCCAGCCAGTATCTGCTGAATGCTCACGATCCGGCACACATCGCCCTTAATCCTTCGGAAGTGAGCGTCGCCACCGTACCCGGCGTCGTGAAGGGGCAGCTTATCGACGCCGGCAATGCTCAGGCTCTCGCCCAGATCGACGTTGTCTTCCCTATCGTTCACGGCACACTGGGGGAAGATGGTTCCCTGCAGGGAATGCTGCGCATGGCCAACCTGCCGTTCGTCGGCTCGGACGTCCTCGGCTCTGCCGCATGCATGGACAAAGACGTCACCAAACGCCTGCTGCGCGATGCCGGGCTGAACATTGCACCATTCGTGACCCTCACACGCGCCAACCGCGACAAACACAGCTTCGCGCAAATTAGCGGAGAGCTGGGTCTGCCGCTGTTTGTGAAGCCTGCAAACCAGGGCTCCTCCGTGGGCGTCAGCAAAGTGACCAGCGAAGCTGAGTTCACGCAGGCCGTCCGCCTGGCGTTTGAGTTCGACCATAAAGTGGTGGTTGAGCAGGGTATTAAAGGCCGTGAAATTGAGTGCGCCGTGCTGGGCAACGATTTCCCACAGGCGAGCACCTGCGGAGAGGTGGTGTTAAACAGCGACTTCTACTCGTACGACACCAAATACATTGATGATAAAGGCGCCCAGGTTGTCGTGCCTGCGGATCTCGATCCGGCGGTTAACGATAAGATCCGGGCGATCGCCATACATGCTTATCAGACGCTCGGCTGCTGCGGCATGGCGCGCGTGGATGTGTTCCTGACGGCGGAAAACGAGGTGGTGATCAATGAAATCAACACGCTGCCGGGGTTCACTAACATCAGCATGTATCCAAAGCTGTGGCAGGCAAGTGGCCTGAGCTACCCGGAATTGATCACCCGCCTGATCGAACTGGCGCTGGAGCGTCACGCCGCCGACAGCGCGCTTAAAAGTTCCGTAAACGGTTAATCGGCGCGCTTCGCCGACTCCGCCTCATCCGCTGTCGTCTCTTCAGGACGACGGCGGATAATCAACCCCGCCAGCCAGAAACTGATCACCCAGGTCACCAGCCCAACGGCATACGTTTGCCAGCCTTTTGCCTCAAACCCCAACAGGCCCGCAACACCGTTAAGAATAAAGATCAGCCCGATAGCGAAGGCGTAGTAGTGCCAGTCTCGGCGTAGTTTGGACGTGAGCTTCATAACAACTCCGGCAGGAAAAAAAGACATCCTCTCACAGATTTACGGCCAGGTCTGTGGCAGATACGGAAATTCTGAAACGCGACGCAATTTCAGTTAAGTCATGAAATTGTGATGTGCTGCAGAAATCAACAATCCAGGAGGATTCCGGCGCGTAAATTACCACGATTCTGATATTGACAAATGCGATGACCTGTCAAACTCCCCCTGTACGAAGCGTATTAACAGAGCGATTTATCCGGAGGTCATCATGGCTGACTTTACATTGTCGAAACCGATTTTTGGCGGAAAACCAAAAACCTCCACGGCGGGTAATATCGCGTATGCCCTGTTTGTCCTGTTCTGCTTCTGGGCTGGCTCACAGCTGCTCAATATGCTGGTCCATGCGCCAGGCGTTTATGAACACCTGATGCAGGTACAGGATAACGGACGCCCGCGAGTTGAGATTGGCTTTGGCGTCAGCACACTGTTCGGCCTGATTCCCTTCCTCGCGGGATGTATGATTCTGGGCGTGGTGGCATTAGCGCTGCGCTTTCGCCGTCGCCGTTAAAGCCCCATACAGCGAGCCCGGCGATCGTCCACGCGTTTTGCGAACCACGCGGTGGTCAGGTTACGCGTGATCTTCGGGCTTTCCAGCTGAATGCCCGGCAGGATAGCCCTCGGTAACGTTTTCCCGCTTTTCTGCTCTGCGAGCGCAAACACCTTCTTGTACAGATCCGTTTTCTCAAAGGCCAGGCTATCTCCTTTCTCAAGCTGACGGCGAATGTCGCTGTTGCTCAAGCCAAGCGTTGTCGATAATTTCCTTACGGCAAGCTCAGTGCTTCCCGCCTCGCTGCTGCCGTAAGCGATGAGATCGCCGTCCAGCGCGAGCTTGACGCCGCTTGCGCGGCTGACCGCACTCTGGAATGCCGCATTACGGCTGGCATACCAGCCGGCGTTAAAGTCGGCAAAGCGGTACAGCGGCTCATCGTAGTTCGCCGGGTAGTTCAGCAGGTGATACGTGCCGAACCACAGCCCGCCGCGCAGGGAGAAGACCTCCTGGCGCACCGTGCCGTCGATTTTCCACGGGTAGCCGTCGGTATGCTTCTCCGCGAACGCGATGCTTACCTGCATTGGGCCTCCGGTGTGGACCGGGTTCAGTGAGCCAAACAGCTTCTGCCCCATTGGGACCATGCTGATGAAATCATCAAAGATGGCGCTAAGCTGTTTTTCGGTTTTCACCGTATCCAGCCGCTCGCTGTAACTTTTGCCGTTCGGTGAGGTGATTTTAAGCGCGGTATGCACGAGGAACACCGGGATGTGCATGGACTCCGCGCGGCGGTCGATCTCTTTCCAGGCAATTTTATTCAGCCCCGGCACAGCCGGGTCTGACTGGTACATCGACTCCTGCTGCGCCACCGCCAGCACCGAACAGATGTTCTCCTCGGTCGGCGCGATCTTTTGGCTTTCAAAGGTTTTTGCCAGCGCGTCTGCCCACGCATTGCGATCCTTCACGCTGGCGGGCATTTTCTGCCGCACAACGCTCGCCACATCAACGGGCTTCTCGCCCTTTTTGAGCGGAGCGGCCCCCTTTTCGGCACAGCCTGCCAGCACAAAAGCGGCCAGAATGGTCAACGGTAATGCGCGCGGTACGGTAAAAGGCATAGCAACGTCCTGTTTTAGCTAAATGTGTTGGTGACTTCCTGCAGGTCACGATCGTCCAGCTCGCGTTCAAAGCTGCGCAGACGTTTGTAGATAGACATCAGTTCTACCAGCGTGGTCCAGGAGCTGATCAGGTACTGGAATGAACTTCTGACCTGATCAAACACGTTGGTAATTTGGGTCATCAGTCCCAGGGTAATTGTCCCTGCAACTATTGACGGGAACAACAGGACTATTCCAAAAACAGTATCGGCCTGAAGATATAAAATACGAGCTATGTTGAAATACATGTAGTGGAAGTAGAGCTTAAAGTAGTTAAAACGGACGTTCTGAAATAACTCTTTTACCGTTGGTGGCGCAGCTCGTGATGGGTCATCCTCACCGTAAACGAGTTCTTTACGGTAAGCCGCTTCCACGCGCTGATTTTTAAATTGTAACCCCGGCAATTTGATTCCCACCACAGCAAGAAGCCCCGTTCCCATAAGAGACCAGACCAGTGCCGCAATAACCAAACCATAGGGTAAATGACCAACAATTGGAAGTTCAGGCACATGGGGTGAAAGTGCAATCAGAATCGGTAAAAAAGCGATAAGTTTCATCACAGCATTAAGCAAGCTGACCCCCATGTCCTCCAGCGTTGAGGCAAAACGCATGGTGTCTTCCTGCACACGCTGTGCAGCACCTTCGATGTGCCGCAGTCGTTGCCAATTTGCCATGTAATATTCGTTCATAGCAGTACGCCAACGGAAAACGTAATGGCTAACGAAGAAATTGTTCAGCACTGCCACTGTTACTGCAATCATGGCAATGCCGGTAAAACTAACGAGACTGGCATAGAGTTCACCAATCGGAACCTTATTCGGGGCGCTTAGTGCTTTTTGGATCAAATCGTAGAAGGGTGCATACCATGCATTAATTGCAACGCTCACTTCCACCATGAACCAGGTAACGAAAATGATCAGTGCAGATCCCAAAATCGACCAAAACTGCCAACGATGCGGAGAATATTTGAACCAGAAGAGTGCAAACAGCCCCACACATACCGTGTAGTAGGCATAAAATACGATAAAGCTCAGCGACCAGAAGCGCGCCGCGCTAATCGGCACCTCGCCTGTCGCCCCCGTGATGCGCGTCAGCCATGCGCCGCCGCCCGCCTGCCAGAAAATGACAGCGATCAGTGCCCAAATAAATGCCGACAGGAAAAAAGGCCCCGGCTTTGGGAAAAAAGACTTAAACATAATGCTTCCTTCTTGTTGTTATGGCTGTTGCTGTGTACAACACGTCACCACACGAAAACCTGCCCGAGCCAGCCTCCCGGCTCCGGCAAAAAGGTCAGACCCGAGCGTTAATTATTAGTTCGCTTTCCAGTTTTCAAGAATTGTTTCGGTGCGTTTCACCGCGAGAGGATTCGCCGGCGCAATGAAGTTACGCCAGACGTCGTTGTGATGGTTAATCAGGATCTGTGCTTCAGCAGCCGGGCGATTGGCTGTAGTATGGGCATCTTCCGCCACGGTGATGTGATAACCCCGGCTGACGCCGTTCTTAACCGTCGCATCGACGCAGTAATCGGTGGCGCAGCCGCAGATGACAAACTCGCGAATACCCTGCTCACGCAGCAGCGCCTCAAGCGCGGTGTTGTAGAAGGCATCACAGGCGGTTTTGGTCACATAAAGCGCGTCAGCAGGCTGATGGAGTTCAGGCAGTAGTGCAAACCCCTCACTCCCCTCTTCCAGGCCACCAGCCTCAGTATGCTGAATAAAAATCACCGTGTCGGCTGCCTGCGTAAGCTGGTTGATCAGAGAGACACACTTTTCACGCTGATGACGAGGGGTTTCAAATACCCCGTTCTGCATATCGACAACCATAACCACACGCTTCTCAGACATACCGTTCTCCGTAAGATTGAGTGAAACTGGTGCCTATCATAAGCCCGATGTCACAAAATGGGAGATGGCTCGTAAGTAAATTGTTCATATTTACCCATGGTTACGTTTTTCTCGCTATCGTTATGCAATTCGGGGCATTGCGCGGTTCCGATTAGTAGTATAAATACCCATTACTTTCCTCATTCACTTCATGGATGCTTTTCGTTGAAACGTTGTCTGCTCTCTTTTGCCGCGCTGTGTGCGGTGAGCTTTTCTACCGCCCAGGCAGCCCAACCGCTGACGGCACCCGTTTTAGCTTCAGATATTGCCGATCGCTACGCGAACCTTATCTATTACGGCAGCGGCGCGACCGGGATGGCGATGGTCGTCATCGACGGCAACCAGCGTGTGTTCCGCAGCTTTGGCGAAACGCGTCCGGGAAATAACGTTCACCCGCAGCTGGATTCCGTTATCCGCATCGCGTCCTTAACCAAGCTGATGACCAGCGAAATGCTGGTGAAACTGCTCGACCAGGGCGTGGTGAAGCTTGACGATCCGCTCAGCAAATACGCGCCGCCAGGTGCCCGGGTCCCCACGTATCAGGGGACGCCGATCCGGCTTGTGAACCTTGCAACCCACACCAGCGCCCTGCCGCGTGAGCAGCCAGGCGGAGCGGCGCATCGTGACGTATTTGTCTGGCCAACGCGCGACCAGCGCTGGAGCTATCTGAGTACCGCCACGCTGAAAGCGGCACCGGGCTCGCAGGCCTCTTATTCAAACCTGGCGTTCGACCTGCTGGCGGATGCCCTCTCAACGGCGGCTGGCAAACCCTATACGCAGCTGTTTGAAGAGCAGATCACCCGTCCGCTCGGCATGAAAGACACCACGTTTACTCCGTCCCCGGATCAGTGCCGTCGCCTGATGGTGGCAGAGAAAGGCGCCAGCCCCTGTAATAACACGCTCGCGGCTGTGGGCAGCGGCGGGGTTTACTCCACGCCTGGCGACATGATGCGCTGGATGCAGCAGTTCCTTTCTTCAGATTTCTACGCTCGCACCAGCCAGGCCGATCGCATGCAGACTCTGATTTATCAGCGTACTCAGCTGCACCGCGTCATCGGGATGGACGTGCCGGGTAAAGCCGATGCGCTCGGCATGGGGTGGGTCTATATGGCGCCGAAAAATGGGCGTCCGGGTATTATTCAGAAAACCGGCGGCGGCGGTGGATTCATCACCTATATGGCCATGATCCCGCAGTCAAACGTGGGCGCGTTTGTGGTGGTCACCCGCTCCCCGCATACGCGTTTCGTCAATATGAGTGACGGGATTAATAACCTGGTGGCAGAACTGAGCGCCAATAAAGCCCAGGTGCTCACCGCGTCTAACTGATCTTAATATTCCGTGGGCAAGCGGTTGATGCTGACCAGCTTGCCCCGGCTCATATTGATGTAGTTACCTTGCCGCAGGGCAGCGAGAACCTCAGCAACCACTGAACGTGAAATACGCGTACTTTGTTGAATATGATTCATCACACCGATTTTTGAACGCAACGTTTCATCCCACTCCGCCATATTCAACAGCATGGCGCGGATCTGATGATAGGAATTATTTCCCACCAGCTGCATATCGCGTTTCTCAAGAATGTAGTTTATCCAGGATAACCAACCGAAGGCCTCTTTCCATAGCGCGTTCTGTTGTATAAGTTGACGGGTGGTTTCAGTGGGCAAATAAAAACCCGTGCAGGATGTTTTGGCTATCACTCTATATTCCTGGCAGTGATTAATCATCACTGTGGACAAACCCATAATAAACGGCGCTGTCGCGATGCCCACAAGCAGTTCATCTGAATGTCGATAGATTTCGATAACACCGGTTTGGAATACGATGGTGCGGCGCTCATTACATTCACCGGATATAATTAATTGTTTTGGAGCAGATTTAAAAGGGGTACTGGCTGATTTCAAACACTGTTCGAGCCGGCGTAATTCAGAAAGTGGTTTCGCATTAACCTTCATGCAGACCTCAAGGCATCCGTATTTGTCGGTTCAATATTATTTTTATTACTTCTGTAAAAAGCGGGGGGAGGTAACGCCTCCCCCCGCTTTTATTTATTACCAGGTATATTTCACACCCAGGTTTGCGCCCCAGTTCTGATCAACGTCGCCGCCGCCCAGATAAGTGGCATCAGTGTAAGCACTGAAGTTCTTCGTGAAGCTGAACTGGGTGCCCAGCCCTACGCGCACAGCGGAGCCTTTAACGCCGTTATCAATGCTGTCACCGTTAATGTCGGCATTGTTATCAGCATCGTCATAGACCCAGGCCAGTTTGAAGTAAGGCGTCAGAGCCTGATCGCCGCCGTAGTTGAAGGTGTAACCCGCATCAACACCGAGTTCATAACGCAGGCTATCGTAAGATTGCCCATCCATGCGCATGTCATTGCTGAGGCGATAATCATCGCCAGACTGGAACAGGCCAGACACGGCTGCGTATGGTGTGACGTAGCCGGACAGGTTTGGTTTCCAGTCATAGCCCAGTTTCAGCCCAAAACCAACCGCGTCATTGGTGGTGTTGCCGTCAACATACTGGCCGTTGCTCATGTTAGCAGAGAGATCGCTGTTGAAACGGGTATAACTCAGGGAGCTGTCGAGGAAAAGATCGTTCATGAACTTCGCAGACGCGTAGATCATCGCCGTCTGGCTGTCCTGATCGACCTGACCGGTACGATCGCTGATATCCCCCTTCGCGAAACCTGCCGCACCACCGACGATCCACTTCGCATTATTACCGTCAATCTGGGTATCCAGACCGACCATAATACCGCTCACGTCTTGATCGTAGCTAAGAACGCCATTGTCGCCGTCGAAGTTACCGCCGAAGTAACTCACCCACGCCCCGCCGTTATCCGCCAGGCCGTGACGGCTGTTGGTCAGACGCGTACCAACGGTATCCTGCTGCAGATTCCAGATGTTGGTGTTGGCAGATGGGATGCTCAGCGCCATATTGGCGTAGTCGGTCAGCGCTTTCTGCTGGAGGACAACGGCGTCACCCTGCTGCTGCGCCTGGTAGGTGTAGGCACCTAAATCGGCTTTGTTTGCAGCAGTAAAGCTGGCTGCAGTATCCGCGTTATTGTCATAGACGCGAATAATCTCTTTGTTTTTGTAATCGGCGACGGAACCGGCTCCGGTCGCGTTGTCGATACGGACCTTGTAGTTACCGGCGACGTCACCGTTCACTGACAGATGGCCATCAGAATTAATCGCCACAACGCCGTAGTCGTAATCGGCATTGTGCTTATCGTTGGTGATATAGCGTGCGTTGTTCAGATCGCTGTTCAGCACGTAATCACGGCTGGCAACGTTCAGCACACCACCATCGGTCAGTACCATATTGTGCGTATCAACCTGTCCCAACCCCAGCGCCAGCTCTGCACCATTATCCACGGTGATGGTGTTGGCATACAGATCGGCCGTTTCTTCCGTCAGTGCCGCACGGCTATAGCTGTCCAGATACAGATGGTCGGTGGCCACGCCGCCGCTGTCGCCGATATTCAATGAGGAAGCATTAGTCAGGGTGATGGTATCCGCCAGCAGACCTGAGTTTTCAACATTGACCTGAGACTGGTTGTTGACCGCCAGCGTGTCGATGTTAGACACCTTGCGGGTATCCCACTCGGAGCCGTTATCCAGCGTGATGTTAAAGAGACCGCTCTGATACACAGCTTCGCCCGCAACATATCCGTTGCTGTCATAGGTGGAGTCTGGCCAAATGCTGTTTGGGGACAGAGCGCTCCAGTCTACGTTGCTGTAGCCCAGGCCATACATCTGCGCCGTGCCGATAGCCTCGACGCTCGACTGCGCTGCACCAACCCATTTGCTGCCATTGGTCAGAGTAACGTCCAGCTTATCGGTACCGTCCCAGCCGTTGGTAGTTGGGTTATAGACACCGTCTGCACTGGTATCCGTTGCCGGATCGCCGTTCGGATAGAAGTTGTTGTCGAAGGTACTGGAGAAAAGAATGTCGCCAGTAACGGTGGAGTGATCGAACGTGGCGCTGGTCTGCATCGCGTTATCAGACGCGCTGGCGGCCACAATCAGCGCCGCATCATCTGCCGCTGTCGCGTTGGTTTCACCATAGTCGCTCGGCTTCGCGGTTTGACCGTAGAATCCGCTGGTACCTAAATCGCTGTACGCACCAGAAGTCAGTACCGAATCTTTCACCAGTAGCGTGTCGGTAAAGACGTTGCTGCTGTTGGCTACGCCTTCAACGCCGTCGTACGGGGTATTATCCAGCTCCTGATACCCCTGCGTCAGGGTAATACCCGCGACGTGAGAGTTATTCTGGATAACAATATCCGATTCAACATCCAGGGTAATTGCATTGCCCAACCCATAGGTATCAAGATAGTGGGTTTCGGTATTATCGCCATTTACCACATTGTAAGCATAATGCTCATAGGTGTCGTTAATGGTGGAGTGATCAACGGTCAGGCTAAAACGATCGTACTGAGAATGGGTCGTGCCGTCGGTGTCTATACCATCAGCACACGAGGTGGTCATACACTCAGAGGTAATCATGCCATTAATGGTACTGTTGGAAATGCTTAATGCATTAGCCCGACCATTGATACCATCATCCAGATAGTATGTTGAAATAATACCATTCACGGTGGATTTATTAATCACCGGATAAATATCACCGTCGTGGGTAACGTCTGAGTAATCCCAGTCGGCATAGCCATAATACCAGGGTGTGGACGCTGTATTATCGTATCCGAAGGTATTATAAGTTGTACCGGAAATATCCTTCGCATTGGCCTGAGAAGCGATAGCCAGGGTGCAGGCTAATGCAAGTTGAGATACAACGAGTTTCTTTTTCCATGTTTGCATTGGGTCATCCCTCCTCAGGGACGTAAGCAAGTTTGTCCATCAATGAATTTGCAACATTTAATTGCGGAGGGAATTATGCAGTTTCATTTCGAAAAGGTTCAATGAATGTTTCCATTAAGTCCGTATCCAGACCAATAACACATCAAAAACAACAAACGCAGGGGTCACTCAAGATAAATATTATAAAAACAAAACGTTAAAATACAGACGAGCGAAGGCAAAATATATAATAACAAATAATAGTTCACTTTTAATGATGCATCCCACTTAATATAGAAACAACACGAATACCTCCCCCCCTATCAGTAATATACTAACCTGTATTAGATATTGATGAAATGAAACCTGACCTGCCGCATTTCGCAAAAAGCAAAATGCCCACTTTAGTAAAACACCCGTCTTCACTTTGAGGTACACTAGCCTTCTTTGTTCCACAAACATCAGGCATACCATGACCGATTTAATTGCACGCCCACGCCGCCTGCGCAAGTCACCTGCACTGCGCGCTATGTTTGAAGAGACAACCCTGACCTTAAACGATCTGGTGTTGCCGATTTTTGTCGAAGAAGAGATCGATGACTACAAAGCCATCGAAGCCATGCCGGGCGTCATGCGCATTCCGGAGAAATATCTGGCGCGTGAGATTGAACGCATCGCCAACGCGGGGATCCGCTCGGTGATGACCTTCGGCATCTCACACCATACCGATGCCACCGGCAGCGACGCGTGGAAAGAAGATGGCCTCGTCGCTCGCATGTCCCGCATCTGCAAAGAGACCGTGCCGGAAATGATCGTCATGTCCGATACCTGTTTCTGCGAATACACCTCACACGGCCACTGCGGCGTGCTGTGCGATCACGGCGTGGATAACGATGCCACCCTGCTGAACCTTGGCAAGCAGGCTGTCGTCGCGGCCGCGGCAGGTGCGGACTTCATCGCCCCATCTGCGGCAATGGACGGACAGGTTCAGGCGATTCGTCAGGCGCTGGACGCGGCGGGCTTTACCGACACCGCCATCATGTCTTACTCCACCAAATTCGCCTCCTCCTTCTACGGCCCGTTCCGTGAAGCGGCGGGCACGGCGCTGAAAGGCGATCGTAAAACCTATCAGATGAACCCGCTGAACCGTCGGGAAGCGATTCGTGAATCCCTGCTTGATGAAGCCCAGGGCGCAGACTGCCTGATGGTGAAACCGGCTGGCGCGTATCTCGATATCCTGCGCGACATCCGCGAGCGCACCGAGCTGCCGCTGGGCGCTTATCAGGTGAGCGGCGAGTACGCGATGATCAAATTCGCCGCGCTGGCGGGTGCCATTGACGAAGAGAAAGTGGTCCTCGAAAGCCTCGGCGCCATCAAACGCGCAGGCGCGGACCTGATCTTCAGCTACTTCGCGCTGGATCTGGCCGAGAAAAAAATCCTCCGCTAATCTTCACCAAACTGCAATACAACCGACATCTGCTCCTTCTACTGTCTTCGCAAGACGGCAGGAGGAGTAATCATGTTTAGCCTCGATAGCGTTCTCGACGATCTTTGGCCTCAGGCGAGGCCTGCACCCTGGCAAAAAAGTCTGTTAAAAAGACTGTTTTACGAAGACGAATTTCAGCAATTTGCCGCAGCACACCGCCACCTGAAAGGCCTGGATATGGTGGAGCAAGTTCTGGAACACCTTGATATTCTCTGCACCGTTTCCGCCCGCGATCTTGAACAAATCCCCGAACATGGCCCGCTGGTCATTATTGCCAACCACCCGACGGGTACGCTGGACGGGCTGGCGCTGATGTACGCCGTCTCCCGCGTGCGACGCGATGTGAAAGTCGTGACCAACCGGATGCTGACCCACCTTGAGCCCCTCAGCTCGCTGTTTATTCCGGTGGACAATATGGGCGGCAGGACGGCGAAAACATCCCTGGTGCAGATGGAACAGCATCTGCAAAACGCAGGCGTGCTGATCTTCTTCCCGGCCGGAGAAGTTTCCCGCCCTACGCGCAAAGGCATTCGCGACAAAAAGTGGCACTCCGGCTTTATCAAACTCGCCGGCAAGCTGCGCGCCCCGCTGCTGCCGGTGCATATTCAGGCGCATAACAGCCTGCTCTTTTATGCCAGCACGCTGGTCTCCCCGACGCTGTCGATGCTGTTGCTCATGCAGCAGATGTTCCGCCGCCGCCACAGCCAGCTGCCGATCAAAATCGGCCAGCAGATTGCGTGGCATCACTGGCACAGCGCCACCCTTTCGTCGCGTGAGATGGCCGAGCAGTGCCGTCAGCACGTGATGCGTCTTGGCAAGGGAGTGCCCGGCGTCTTTAAAACCCAGTGCGCGATTGCCCGTCCGGAAGACCGGGCCACCCTGAAGCGCGCGCTGGCGCAGGCCGAATGTCTGGGCAAAACCAGCGACGGTAAAACCATCTATCTCTGGCAGCGTAACGGTCAGGAAGACGTCCCGCTGCTGCGCGAGCTGGGCCGCCTGCGCGAGATTGCCTTTCGCGCGGTGGAGGAAGGGAGCGGCAAACGCCGGGATACCGACAGCTACGACGATGATTATCTGCACCTGATCCTGTGGGATGAGGACGATCTGGAGATCGTCGGGGCGTATCGCTTTATGCCGACGGCCATGCAGATCGAAAAGCGCGGCGTTGAGGGGTTGTACAGCTATAGCCTCTTCCACTACGACGACAAAATGCAGGACGTGCTGGAGCACGGTATTGAGCTGGGGCGCAGCTTTATTCAGCCGCGCTACTGGGGGCGCCGCGGTCTGGACTATTTATGGTCCGGCATTGGGGCCTATCTGGCGCGTTATCCGCACTACCGCTACCTGTTTGGCCCGGTCTCCATTTCCGGTGGCTTACCGCCTGCCGCGCGGGATCTGCTGGTCGCCTTTTACCGCCTGTGGTTCCCGGCGACGCATCCGCTTGCCGCCTCGCGCCAGCCGTATCCCGCCTCCCTGCCGGACGTGCTGGCACAGTTTGGCGGCGTGGATTACGTGGACGATCTGACGAAGCTGAAGTCCCTGCTCGGCAATCTTGGCTGCGGTATTCCGCCGCTCTACAAGCAATATTCCGAACTTTGCGAGCCCGGCGGCGTACAGTTTATTGATTTTGGCAGCGACCCGGCGTTCAACAACTGCGTTGACGGGCTGGTGCTGGTGGATTTGTGTTACCTGAAGGCGAACCGCTATCAGCGGTATATTGAGGCGCACCTTTAAATGTGCGGTATTTTGTAGGCCGGGTAAGGCGTAGCCGCCACCCGGCAATTGTGCACCGTTTTCGCCGGGTGGCGCTGCGCTTACCCGGCCTACGGGAGCGACGGGTTAAGGACGATAAAACGGCTTATCGCCCAAAATCGTCGCCCGCTGCATAATCCGGCGCTGCGGCAGATAGTCCGCATTGGCATAATGCTGCGTTACGCGGTTATCCCAGATCGCCAGATCGTTCTCCTGCCAGCGCCAGCGCACCTGGAACTCCGGTTTGGTGATATGCGCAAACAGGAAACCTAACAGCGCCTCACTCTCTTTTTCCGTCACGTCCACGATGCGCGTGGTGAACCCTTCGTTCACAAACAGCGCCTGCTTTCCCGTCACCGGATGGGTCCGCACCACCGGGTGCAGCAGCGGAGGATGTTTCGCCACAGCCTCCTGCCAGCGCTGATGTTCCTCTTCCGTTTTACGGTACTTGTACTCCGGGAACGATTTTTTGAAGTCGTGCTCCGCCCGCAGCCCGCTCAGCAGCGTCCTGAACGGCTCTGACAGCGCCTCATACGCCGCAATCCCGCTGGTCCACAGCGTATCGCCGCCGGTTTCCGGCAGCAGTTTCGCCGCCAGAATGGCTCCGGCAGGCGGCGTCTCGATAAAGGTCACGTCGGTATGCCAGTTATCATTATCCGGCGGGTTATCGTTGTGGGTGTCGAGGACGATAATCTCCTCCACCCCTTCCGCATGCGGATAGACCGGGTGGATATGCAGATCGCCAAAGCGCAGGGCCAGCGCCCGCTGCTGCTGCGGGGTGATCGCCTGCTCGCGCAGGAAAACGACCTGATGGCGCAGCACCGCGTGGTACAGCTGTTCGAACTGGTTATCGCTCAGCGGACGGGTCACATCCAGGCCCGACACCTGTGCACCAATGTACGGCCCCAGCGGGGTGATGGTCAGACGTTCACTCATTGTATTTCTCCATGCCAGGGCGTCAGACGGCGCTGTAACGCGCGCAGCCCCAGTTCTAATCCGAAGGCGATCGCGGCGATCACCGCGATCCCTGCCAGCACCACGTCAGTCGCCAGGAACTCTCCCGCCGACTGCACCATAAACCCAAGGCCGCGCGTGGCCGCAATCAGCTCCGCCGCCACCAGCGTGGACCAGCCCACGCCAAGGCCGATGCGCAGCCCGGTTAAAATCTCCGGCAGCGCGCCCGGTAAAATAACGAACAGCAGCACCTGCGTACGGCTGGCTCCCAGCGACTGCGCCGCGCGGATCCGCACCTGCTGGGCACTCTTCACGCCCGCCAGCGCCGACATGGCAACCGGGGCGAAAATCGCCAGATAGATCAGCAGGATTTTTGACGTTTCACCGATGCCGAACCAGATCACCATTAGCGGCAGATAGGCCAGCGGCGGCACCGGGCGGTAAAGCTCAATCAGCGGGTCAAGGATGCCGCGCACCGTCGGGCTTAAGCCCATCGCGATCCCGACCGGTATCCCGATAATCACCGCCGCCAGCAGCGCCACCAGAATGCGCGCCAGGCTGGCACCTAAGTGCTGCCAGAGCGTGGCATCCATAAAGCCCTGCGGCCCGGCGATGGTAATGAGTTTGGCCAGCACCTGTCCCGGCGGCGGCAGAAACAGCGGGCTGACCCACTGCAGGGCAGCAACTGCCCACCACACCGCCAGCAGCACCAGCAGCGTGCCGACGCTCAACGTGATTTGACGTGAGAAAGGCCAGCGCAGCGCCAGACGCGTGCGGCGCGTTTTTTCACTGAAGACGATGCTCATGAGAAGGCCTCCCGCTGTTCAAACACGCGGCTTAAAACGTATTCACGCTGTTCGATAAACAGCGGATCGGATTTGATGCTGCGCACGGGTTCCCCCGCGACGTAGCGGCGGGCGAAATCCAGCGGCAAGCGCTCCAGCACGCGGCCCGGCCCCGGCGAGAGCAGCACCAGCTCTGTGGCCATAAACACCGCCTCTTCGATATCGTGGGTAATCAACAGCACCTGCTTGCCCGTCTCATGCCAGAGGCGCAGAAGCAGCGTTTGCATCTGCTCGCGGGTGAAGGCGTCGAGCGCCCCGAACGGCTCGTCCAGCAGCAACAGCTGCGGATTCGCTGCAAGCGCGCGGGCAATCCCGACACGCTGTCGCTGGCCGCCGGAAAGCTGCCAGATATAGCGTTTTTCCGCGCCTTCCAGCCCCACTTTTTTCAGCATCGCCCGCGCGGTTTCCAGCCGCTGTTCACGATTGACGCCCGCGAGCTGCAGCCCAAACGCCACGTTTTCCTGCACGTTGCGCCACGGGAGCAGGCCTTCATTCTGGAAGACCACGCCGCGCTCGGCGCCGGGGCCTTCCACCTTTTTGCCTTCCAGTTGAATGGTGCCATGCTGATAAGGGACAAACCCGGCGATCAGATTCAGCAGCGTGGTTTTTCCGCACCCGGACGGACCCAGCACCACCAGCAGTTCACCGCTGTCCAGCGTCAGGTTGATCTCCTCCAGCGCGGGTTTGCCACCGTAATCAGCAGACAGATTTGTAATATTCAGCATGGCGGACTCCTTATTTCACAAAACGATCGGTCACGTACTGGCTGTAATCCGCTGCCACCGCAGGCACTTTGCCCTGCTCTTTCAGGAAGGTGGCGGTATCAACAATCGCTTTGTTTACCGGCCCGGTCAGCTGCTTCACCTGCTGCGCGGGGGTCAGATAGGTATTGCCCTTCACCAGCCCCGGCACGTCCGCTTCCGGCACGCCGCTCAGGCGGGAGAGTTTTTCCAGGTTGGCGGGCTGCTTCAGCCATTCATCCGGGTTACTGATGTACGGCTGCTGGGCGTCAATCGCGCTTTTCGCGAAGGCTTTCACCACCTCAGGATGTTTCTCGGCGAAGTCTTTACGCACGACCCACACGTCGAGCGTTGGCGCGCCCCACTGGCCCACTTTTTCGGAGTCGGTCAGCACGGTACCGTCTTTTTCCAGCTCGTTCACGGCCGGTGCCCACACATACGCCCCGTCAATGTCGCCGCGCTGCCAGGCCGCGATAATCGCCGGCGGCTGGAGGTTGATAATTTGTACCTGCCCCGGCTTGATGCCCCAGTGTTTGAGCGCCGCCAGCAGGCTGTAGTGGGTGGTTGAGATAAACGGCACGGCGATGCGTTTGCCGATCAGGTCTTCCGGCTTGGTGATGTTTTTCTTCACCACCAGCGCTTCAGAGTTACCGAGCTGCGAGGCGAGCAGGAACACCTCAATCGGCACCTGCTGGCTGGCCGCAACCGCCAGCGGGCTGGAGCCGATATTGCCGATCTGCACGTCACCGGAGGCTAACGCACGCACCACGGAGGCCCCGCTGTCGAACTTGCGCCAGTCAACTTTCGCGCCGCTCTCTTTGGCAAAGGTGTTGTCCGCCTGAGCGACTTTCGCCGGTTCCGCAGAAGTTTGATATGCGACGGTGACGTCCACCGCCTGCGCCTGAAATGCCCACAGCGCCAGTGCGCCGAGAAGTGTGATTCGCGATGAAATTGCCATAGTGCCTGCTCCCCTTGTTGTTATGAGGGCAGTATTTCCAACGCGAGAATTTTGATAAAGGAATAAAAATGAATCGCTCATAACGATTCGTTTTTAGATAAAAAGCGGGAAAGGATAGTTGGTTTTGTGCGGTTGTTTTTTTCCCTCTCCCCGTGGGAGAGGGTCAGCGATCCGTAGGCCGGGTAAGGCGTAGCCGCCACCCGGCAAAGCACTCAGCGCTGCGCGTTCAGCTCAGCAATATCCTTCGGCGTGGTGCGACAGCAGCCGCCAATCAGCTTCGCTCCGGCGTCCAGCCACTGGGGCAGATACCCTGCCAGCGTCTCGCACGCTTCACCGTGGTGGTGCCAGGTTTTGGTTACCGCGTCATAATGCTCGCCCGAGTTCGGGTAGACCACCAGCGGCAGCGGCGTCAGGCTTTGCAGGTGCTTCAGTGCCGCCGTGGTGTTTTCCAGCGCGATACAGTTAATGCCCAGCGCGACGATATGCGGAGAGTCGGCCAGCGCGCTGACTACGTCACGCAGGGGTGTACCGTCGCTCAGGTGCTCGCTGTCCCGCAGGGTAAAGGAGAACCACGCCCGGGCGCGGGGATATTCAGACAGCAACGCCGCCAGCGCCTTAATCTCCTCAAAGGACGGTAGGGTTTCGCAGGCCAGCAGGTCAGCGCCCGCATCCAGCAGCGCTTCCACGCGCGGGCGATGGAAGTCGGTGAACGCTTCCGCACTGCGCACGTAGTCGCCGCGATACTCTGAGCCATCCGCCAGATAGGCGCCGTACGGCCCAACGGAGCCCGCCACCAGCAGCGTGCCCGCATGCGGATTTTCAGCCAGATACGCTTCGCGCGCCTTACGCGCCAGCTCCACGCTTCTGCCAATCAGCGCCCGGGACTGCGCCTCGTCCAGGCCGCGCGCCGCAAAACCCGCAGGCGTGGCCTGATAGCTGGCGGTGATCGCCACCTGCGCGCCCGCGCGATAGTAATCAAGATGCACTTCGCGGATAAGCTCCGGGTTTTCCATCAACACTTTGGCAGACCAGAGGCTGTCTGCCAGGTTACAGCCGCGCGCTTCCAGCTCCGTCGCCATCGCGCCATCCAGCACCACAAACGGCTGCTTTTCAAGGAGGGCGGTAAGCGGATTATTCTGCGACATGTTCGGGCTCCTGCGATGTCATATTTCGGGTCAGATAGTAGGCACCATAACACAGGGCGACAAACGGAATCCCGCAATAAAGGGCAATGCGCTGGCTTGGGTCAAACCACAGGCCGACACAGGCCACCACGCAGAGGATAAAACCGAGCACCGGCACCAGCGGATACCACGGCGCGCGGTACTGCAGCGCAGAGAGCGGTTGCCCGGACTGCAGATGACGACGACGGAAAACGAAGTGCGACGCGCAGATGCTGATCCAGACGGCCACCACCGCAAAGCCTGAAATCGCCGAGAGCGCGACAAACACCGTGTCCGGCGCCACGACGCTTGAGAACAGCGCCAGCACGCCGCCGAGCATAGAAACCGAGAGCGCCGTCAGCGGCACGCCGTTTTTGTTCACGCGGGCAAAGCAGCGCGGGAGCGTTTTCTCATTAGAGAGCGACCACAGCATGCGCCCGGAGGCGTACAGCCCGGAGTTCGCCGCCGAGAGGATAGCCGTCAAAATCACAAAGTTAAAGATATCCGCCGCGTAAGGAATACCGACCTTTTCAAATACCAGCACGAACGGGCTCTTTTCCACGCCCGCCTGCTGCATCGGGATCAGCGCCGCCAGCACAAACACGGTACCGATAAAGAAGATAATCAGGCGCGCAATGGTGGTGCGGATCGCGACCGGAATCACCTTGTGCGGATTTTCCGTTTCTCCCGCCGCGATGCCGATAAGTTCGGTCCCGGAGAAGGCAAAGTTCACCGCCACCATGGTCATCAGGATCGGCAGTCCGCCGTGCGGGAACCAGCCTTCGGCGGTGATGTTGCTTAAGCCCGGCGCGGGTGAACCGTCCTGCATCGGGATAAAGCCAAAGACCGCCGCACCGCCAAGGATAATAAAGGCGATGATGGTGATGACTTTCACCAGGGAGAACCAGAACTCGCCTTCCGCAAAGAAGCGCGTTGAGATGACGTTCAGGCCAAAAATCACCACGCAGAAGACCACGCACCACGCCCAGACGGGCACCTGCGGGAACCAGTACTGCATGCAGAACCCGGCGGCGGTAAAGCTCGACCCGAGCGCCACCGTCCAGGTGAGCCAGTAGAGCCACGCCACGGTGTAGCCCGTCGCCGGGCCAAGATAGCGCGCGGCATAGACGTGGAACGCGCCGGTTTCCGGCATCGCCACGGAAAGCTCGCCCAGACACTGCATCACCAGCCAGACCACCAGCGCGCCTATCAGGTACGCCAGCAGCGTGCCCGCCGCCCCGGTCGTGGAAATGATGTAGCCGGTATTGAAGAATAACCCTGTCCCAATCACGCCACCCAGCGAGAGCATAATCAGGTGGCGTGTTTTCATGGTGCGCTTAAGCTGCCCATTTTCTTGTTGTGTTTGCATATTACCTTCTATACGTATGGACATCTAAACATCCAAAGAAGGTGTGTTATACCGCGATTGTTAATAAAAAGCTAGATGACCAGACGCAAACGGGCGCGCCGCGCGCTGAGTCTGGGGTGGGTTGTGAGGATCACATAGAGAATCGGACGCCAGGCCATAAGCACCTCCGCAAGCAGATACTTACAGCATGGTGCGGGAAAAGGCGCTCTTCGGTCAGTCGAAAGTGGTATCCGTAAAGCGCGAAGTCATACCGTAACACTGCCCGCAGGACGGGTAAGGCGCAGCCGCCACCCGATGCAAGGTTGGTAATTCTCACAATCAGTTCTATAGTCGACACAGTTTATGAGTAACCAGGACTGACTGATGCGCTTTAACGGACTGACTAAAGGTTTCTTTATTTTCATTCTCGCCCTTGTGACCTGGGCCTTCTTCGACGTGCTGTCGCCCTACTTCTCCGCGATACTGTGGGCCGCCATTCTGACCGTCATCTTCAACCCGGTAAAAAACAAGCTGCGCGCCGCGCTGGGGGATCGCAACGGGCTGGCCTCGCTGTTGACCATCGGTATTATCTGCCTGATCGTCTTTATCCCGCTGATGGTGATCCTCTCCTCGCTCGCCATTGAGCTGAACGTGGTTTACACCAAACTGCAGGAGAACAACACCCAGTTCCCGGAGGTGGTGGCAAGCATCTTCAATCACCTGCCTGACTGGGCCAGCGGCTTCCTCGCGGATCACAACCTGACCAACGCGGCGCAGATCCAGAAAAAACTCTCCGACGTCGCCCTGCAGGGCGGACAGTATCTCGCCGGCAGCGCGTTTCTGATTGGCAAGGGAACGTTTGGCTTTGCGATTAGCTTCGGCATCATGCTGTATCTGCTGTTCTTCCTGCTGAAAGACGGCCCGTATCTGGTGCGCCAGATCCTCGACTCCCTGCCGCTGTCCGATTTTGCCAAGCAGCATCTGTTCGCCAAATTCGTCGGCGTGTCACGCGCCACGGTAAAAGGGACGGCGGCGGTGGCCGTGGTTCAGGGCATCCTCGGCGGGATTGCCTTTGCCATTGCCGGTATCGACGGCAGCGTGCTCTGGGGCGCACTGATGGCGTTCCTTTCCCTCGTGCCCGCCATCGGCTCAGCGATTGTCTGGGTGCCCGCTGCCATCTTCCTGTTCGCCACGCACCAGATCTGGCAGGGGCTGTTTATTGTCGGCTTCTTCGTGATCGTCGTCGGGCTGGTGGACAATATTCTGCGCCCGCTGCTGGTGGGGAAAGACACCAAAATGCCGGACTACCTGATTCTGATCTCCACCCTCGGCGGCATGGAGCTGTACGGCATTAACGGCTTTGTGATTGGGCCACTCATCGCCGCGCTGTTTATCGCCTGCTGGAACCTCTTCTCAGGGCGCGATCACGAAGGTAACGCCGAAGAGCTGGACCCCGATTTCATCGAAGAAGGAAAAAATCCTCCAGATTTGTAAGGACGTGACGATAAAGACCACACCAGGCGGCGCTGTGCCGCCTTTTTTTTCGCCTTAAATCAGACGTTTTCTATAATTTGAAGAACGCCATCCTACTCATGTCGTAAAAGGATCATCTGGTGCGAATCGCGACGATAACCAACTGGGCCTATGGGGCCACGGTCTGCCTCACCATCGCCTCCGGCATCATCATGCTGATGGCGTCCAGTGCAGATACCCTCGAGCGTCAGGCCGTGGAACAACGGCAGAAATTTGATCAGCTGACGGAAGATATTGAAACCGATATCTGGGCGCAGTCTGATTTAGCACGGCTGTACGTCATTAAAAAAGATCCTCAGGTGCTCAAGGAATATAACCAGGCAGAAAACAGCCTGAAGCGCATCGAGCTTCGTCTGGAAAAACTGCGGGACAACGGCGCATCGGATGATGAGCTGTCCCTGCTGCGCGAAGGCATAAAAATCATCGACGAGCTGCAGGACGAACAGCAAACCGCCCTCGCCAGCCTTGAAGGCGGAGAAGACGCCCAGGCCGTTGCCTTACTCTATGGTCAGCCCTATGAGCAGGAGCTGGATCGCGCGCAAAATCAGATCGATCACTTTCGCCAGATACTGGACAAGCGTGTTATCGGCTCCGTAAAAGATGCGACAAAAAAATCGAAAGCGCTGCGTACCGCCTCTGAGCTGACGGTCGGCCTGACCGCCCTGCTGTTCCTGTTTGTGCTCGGCTTTATATTGAAACGCCGCGTGCTGCGTCCCGTGGTGCGCCTGAGCGACGTGGTGCACCGTCTGGCATCCCAGGATTACGCGGTTGAAACGCCCAATTTCAACCAGATCGATGAGATAGGCGATATGGCCCAGGCCATCAGCATCTTCCGTGAAAACGGCCTGGCACGACAGCGTCTGGAAAAAGAGCGCGATGCCGACTGGGCCATCCGCGAGCTGCTGGCGCGCATGACCCAGCGGCTGCAGGGGTGTGAGAACTTTAACGATGTGATTAACGTGGCGGAGCTGTTTGCTCCCAATATCGCGCCAGGGATCGCGGGCCGGCTCTACGTCCTTGACCGCGAGCCGTGGCAGATGCGCTGCGTCGCGCAGTGGCTTTCGCCGGTTGGTGAAGAGACGACATTCCATCCGGACGAGTGCTGGGCCGTGCGACGCGGGCAAAGTCACCCGCCGGTGAACGGTGAGCCGGATATTGCCTGCTACCATCTTCCGGCATCCCAGGCGGAAAGCGCGCTTTGCGTGCCGCTTATCGCTCAGGGCGAGGCCATTGGCCTGCTCTCCTTCCAGAATATCACGGCGGACAATGCCCCTTCCCGCGCGTATCTGGAGCTGATGGCCGAGGCGCTCGGGCTGGCGCTGGCCAACCAGCGTCTGCGCGACGCGTTGCTGGAAAAAGCGTTGTTTGATCCGCTCACCGGCCTGCGTAATCGTCATCATCTGGAAGATACCCTGCAAACCCAAACGGCACAGGCGATACGCACTGGCGTACCGTTAAGCTGCATGATGATTGATATCGATCACTTCAAGAGCATTAATGACCGTTTCGGCCATGAAGCGGGCGATCTGGTGATCAAAAGCGTGGCGTCAATTGTTCAGCGGGCCGCACATGACAACGGACTGGCATTCCGCTACGGCGGCGAGGAGTTTCTGGTGCTGCTTTCCGGTGCCGATGAAGCAGAAGCGTACGCCTGCGCGCAGAAGATTTACACCGGCGTGCATGAGCTGTCGATTCGCTACGGGCTGACCGAGATTGGGCCGGTGGACGTGTCGATTGGCATTGCGAGCTACCCGCAGCATGCCCAGACCGACAACCTGCTGCGCGCTGCGGATGTGGCCTTGTACCGGGCGAAAGAGCTGGGCCGCGCGCGGATTGTGAGTTTTGGGATGCTGGAGGCGGGCTGACGCTAATTCTCGCGCCCTGACTTTCCCCGGTTCAGGCGCGGGTGATAGCCCAAAGCACCACAATCCCCAGGGCATTGCTCCGCTTTTCCACATACAGGGTGGTATCGGAATAAACGTTACCCTGCGGGTTACAGATGCGGATCTCCTTCTTTAATTCCGGCTCGTAGACTTCCGCACCCGAGCAGCTGTGGCGGGTACTGGACTCATACCGGTAAGGTTTGCTCCAGGCCGAATAGTCCCCCTCCAGCAGCCAGGCCGTTGTAAAGACCACGAACATGGCAACCGGCAGACTGCAAATAAAGAAGCCGAGGTAGATTTTTACCGCGCCAGCAAGATGCTTACCTTCCAGTCTCCCCTTTCTGATGAAATAGACCATCGGCACCAGCGCCAGCAGCAACGCCCCACAGGCAAGGTACTGCTCCCCGCGGATAGAAAGGTATGTCACGCGGTAAATGTTGACTGACCAGACCACAAAACCCGATAGCAGTGCTATCCCGCTCGCGATGAGTGGGATCCAAAAGGAAAAACGCGCTTTTTTCATGGTGGACTCGTCCTTGTCATTCTTGTCGGGTCAGAAGGTCAATCATTGCCCGGGTGGCTGCTGACTGACGCCGGTGCGGGGCAAACAGCACGGAGAAAGGTCGCGATCGTCCCCGAAGGTGCGGCAGCACCTCAACTAACTGGCCGCCCTGTATTCTGTCGCGAACGATAAATTCATAGCTCTGGCAGATCCCCATCCCCTGCTCCGCCAGCGAAACCACGCCGAGTACATCGTCTGATATTTCGATGGTTGAACCCGGCAACCAGTCAATATCGCGCCCTTCATCATGAAATACCCAGGGGGCGATGCGCCCGGTGCGCGGCATGATAAACGGCAGGCACTGATGGCGCTGCAGCTCTTCCAGCGTCTGAGGCTTTCCTCTCCGATGCAGGTAGTCCGGGGAGGCGACCAGAAGCAATGCCGCGTCTTCCAGCTTACGCGCCACAAGTCCACTGTCAGGCAACTGTCCCAGACGGATCGCCAGATCGAACCCCTCTGCGATCAGGTCAACGTTACGATTGGTAATGTTCAGCTCCACCTGTACGCGTGGGTAGCGTTGATTATAGTGCGCCAGCAGCGGCGGCAGGCGGTAGTGGGCATAGGTGGTCGGGACACTCATTCTCACGCGACCGGTCAGATCGCCCTCCTGACCCCGGCCAACGCGTTCGGCGTCATCGAGCAGAGAAAACGCTGAGCGCGCCTGCTCAAGATAGACGCGTCCGGCTTCGGTCAGCCCCACCCGGCGGGTCGTGCGCTGTAATAGCTGCCGTCCAAGACGCGCTTCCAGACGGGTGACCGCGCGGCTCAGTACCGAAGGGGTGGTTGAAAGGGCAACCGCTGCGGCAGTAAATGAGCCGTGCTCAACCACAGCAATAAAGACTTCTACGTCGCCGAGGTAATCGAATTTCCGGCTCATTTTGCTCTCTCAGGAACAAATGTTTTTCAATTTGGCTAATTTATCTCCCGTTGGGCGATGAGTAAAGTGGCCAGCATTCATCACCTGAACGTTCCACTGGAGCCTGTCAATGTTCAACCGTCCCCATATTCTGTCCGCCATCGCAATGGCGGCGTTGTTCTCTTTCCCAAGTGTTGTCAACGCGGCGAACCACCCGCCTCTGGAGCGCTGGCGAAGCTACGCCGGCGTGAGCTGGGATACCACTCAAGACGGAAAGATGCCTGCGGCGTTTTCCGGTTCGGTCAATGCCCCTATTGCAGGTATCCACTTTGATGCAATGGACCGGGCCTTTGTCAGCACGCCCCGGCTGGTTTCCGCCGCAGCACCCGCCACGTTAAGCATTCTGGATACGACGGCGCAGTCTGGCCCTGCCCGCCTGACGGCATTTCCCTCCCGCGAGGGGAATGCGGTGAATACCGATCCCGCTCAGAGCCTGCGCAACGTGCTCGGTTTTTATATTGACCGTAAAAACGGCTGGCTATGGGCGCTGGACATGGGGTTTGTTGCAGGCGAAACAGAGTCCCCCGCGGGGGCGCAGAAACTGGTCGTACTGGATCTCCACTCTGGCCGCACCATCAAACGCATCGCCCTGGACGGCGTAGCGGACCGCAAGGCCAGCTTTCTGAATGATGTGGTGGTCGATGAGAACCGCCGTGTCGCCTATATCTCCGACAGCGGCTCGCGGAGTGCGCCTGAAAACCAGGTGGGACTAATTATCGTCGATTTCGCTACCGGTACAGCCCGGCGCGTGCTCGATCGTCACCCTGCGCTGCAGATTGAGCCAGGCGCTAACGTCGTCTCGCACGGGGTTGAAGTCTGGCCTGGTAAACCATTACTGATTGGTATCAATGGCATTGCGCTTTCACCCGATGCGGGCACGCTGTACTGGACGGTGACAACCGGCACGCGCGCCTATGCGGTACCAACTGCCATACTGAGGCAACCTGCGTCAACCAATGCGCAAATCGCCGGGCAGATCCGCGATCTGGGTCGCGTGGGGGGCAACACCGACGGAATGGTGACAGATGTAAAAGGTAACCTCTACATTACCGATGTCACACGCAATGGTATCGTCAGATACGATCCTGAAACCCATGCCATGTCGCTGATTGCGGCAAGCGAAGAGGTGCGATGGCCAGACACGCCGGCAATCCGTCCGAACGGAGACCTGGTATTTACCTCGAGTCGCCTCAATGACCACTTCGCGGGAGCCGTTAAACCGGGAGAAGAACGCTATGATTTGTGGCGCTTGCGTCGCGATGCTTCAAAGGATTAGTCGCGCGTCACCTCAGTAATCAATATCGACAAGCCATTCATGTCATGACTTTTTTTAGCCATCTCACGGTATTTGGTTGGGGAGAGTCCATATTGATTCGAGAACGCTCTGCTGAACGTTGACGGCTCTTCGTAGCCTAACATTGTAAATATATCTGAAACAGAGAGCTGCGTATGTCTGAGCATATGCGCGGCTTTTTCAAGTTTCCGGCTTCGAATATAGAGACCGATACTTATGCCACACTCCTGGCGAAAGTTTCGTTGAATATAAGCCAATGAATAACCGGATTTTCGCGCCACATCCAGAACGGTAATAGGTCTATATAAATTCGAGTCAATCCAGTGAGTCAGGGACTTAATTACAGCTTCACGATCTTTTAAGAGAGTAAACTTTATACACATAAGTATCCACGAAATTTTATTTACAAGAAGGCCGCTGGCAACGTCATCCAATGACAATTGAAAATAATATTTCCTAAAAGAAAAATCACCCTAATAATAGGGTGAGAGAATGCTTACTGTATTTTAGTGAGATGTCTTTGCAACATCCTCATTTTGTTCAGGACCATACAGTTTCATAAACGCATTAACGGAGGCCTGCGCTTTCATGACAATTTCACTTTCGTCCGGCTGATCCTTTCGCGCTTTTAAAAGCAAGGGTTCAAGGATACCGGCCTGGAGAAGAGAGCGAAAATACTCAGCGGCCAGCACAGGGTCATCTTTTCTTAAGATATTTTGATTCATTAAATCGGTGAAAAGCGCCGATACGTTTGAACGCAGTTTTTGCATTCGCTCATAATATAACTCTCCGATTCCCGACCTTCCGGCTTCGGAAATCATTAATCTTTGCAAATCCACAATATCCGGTGAACAAATATAGCGTAAAAAGGCAACGGCAAATTGCTCGATGACCAGCTGTGGTGATTTTCTGAAAAGGCGCACCTGCCCTGCAGTTTCAATAGTCATGCTCTTTATATACTGTTCAGTTTCTGAAGACATGCATTCTACAAATAGCTCTTCTTTCGAAGAAAAGTGACTGTAAATTGTCGATTTTGAGCCACCCACAATCGCGTTAATCTCTGAGATAGACGTGGCATCAAATCCCTTTTGTCGAAACAGTCCGGATGCGACTTCCAGAATCTGTTGCCGTTTAAGCGCTCTTTTATCCATATGTTTCCTCGTTAGTTTAGGTGTCTGACCGGGGCCAACACTTTTTGTTCTCTGATTTCGGAATCACGTCTGGTAGTAGGGTTCGTAATCGTACTGACGAGTACATTTTCATTTGACGGCGCTCAGAAGTCAAGATATAAAGTGTACCGTACTGTACGGTACTGTATTTGGACTTCTCTATGAACAGCATGACGAGCGTACTGATGAAAGGTTTTCAGGAGACACTACTGGGGTGTCGTATTTCCGATTTAACCCGGTCCAGAATAGTGATGGGCTGTGTTGTCATTTCCGCCATCAGTATGAGCGGATGCGCCATGATCCCCGACCTTGGCACCCCACCGCCTATGAAGACGGTCACACAACTTAAAAGCGATCAAAGCTTCCCACATCAGAACGGCCAGTGGCCGAAAGATGACTGGTGGAAGAAATACGGTGACGAGCAGCTCAACGGGCTGATTGATGACGCGCTTAAAAATTCCCCTACGCTTAACATCGCCGAAGCTCGCGTGAAACAAGCGCAGGCGATGACGCAAAGTGCGAGCGGTTCGCTTTTCCCTGAGGTCACCGCAAACGCCAGCTTTATGCGGGACAAAATGAGTTACAACTATGTGACGCCTGAAAGCGCAACGCCTCAAAACTGGAACAGCTATGGCCGTACCACGCTGGATATGAGCTGGGAAATAGATTTTTGGGGTAAAAACCGCGCCGCGCTCGCGGCTGCAACGTCAGGTGAAATGGCGGCTGTCGCGGAAGAAGCGCAAACAAGGCTGGTGCTCTCTTCTTCT
Source organism: Enterobacter pseudoroggenkampii (assembly GCF_026420145.1). NCBI lineage: Bacteria > Pseudomonadati > Pseudomonadota > Gammaproteobacteria > Enterobacterales > Enterobacteriaceae > Enterobacter > Enterobacter pseudoroggenkampii. Next base: position 51,039 of record NZ_JAPMLV010000001.1, on the reverse strand, counting down.
ATTGTTACCGTTTACGCGGAGCTGGCGCATTTATACACCGTACGCGAAACGCTTAACGATACCCTCACTATACGAACCAGTACGCTCGCGTTGTTCCAGCAACGACATGATGCGGGGCTTGAAGATTTATCCAGCCTTCAACAGGTTGAGACGCGTCAACTCAACGCAAAAGCAAATCTGGTGGCAATAGATGAAGCGATTGCGATCAAAAAACATGAGCTCGCTGCACTGATCGGTGATGGGCCTGACAGATCGCTGGCCATAACCGCGCCTAAGGCAACGCTTTTAGCGCATGAGGAACTTCCTCCCAATATTGCGCTGGATCTGATTGGTCGACGTCCTGATATTGTCGCGGCACGTTTACGCGCAGAGGCTGCAGCAGAGCAAATCAAACAGAAAAAAGCCGGTTTTTACCCCAGCGTTAATCTGGTTGCCTTTGCCGGGTTCCAGTCACTGGGTATTAACAACCTTACCCGGAGTGGCTCAGCAATTGGCAGTTTTGGTCCGGCCATATCGTTGCCAATATTTAATACGCAAAAGCTACAGGGTGATTTGAAATACGCCAGCGGTGAATATGATATTGCGGTGAACGTTTATAACGCCACGCTAACGAATGCATTTCGTGAAGTGAGCGATGCACTTACCAGCAGAGCCTCTCTGAAAGACGAGATACTTTATTCTCAGGGTGCAGTCACGTCGGCAGAAAAAGCGTATTCGCTCACCAGACAAAGGTATGAAGGAAAGGTCGCTGATTATCTCGACGTTTTATCCTCGGAAGATGAGCTGGTTGCGGCCCGCAGAAAATTAGCCGATGTAAATTCCCGTGCCTTTACGATTGACGTCGCATTAGCGCGTGCATTGGGCGGCGGATATACCTCGAGCAAACAGTGATTTTTAACACCAGGTTAATTACTAAATAGTGGAAAGAAAGGAAATAAAATGAGTCATTCTGCAGCTATTGAAAATCAAAACATTGAATCATCCGATATCAAAAAGAAAAAAAGAAAACGTTTATTCTCTTATCTTGCATTAAGCATCGCGCTGGCTGGCGCAGGCTCGTTCGCATATTGGGAATTAGTGGGTTCTCGCTATGTTGAGACCGATAACGCCTATACCGATGTCGAGTCCGCTCAGCTCTCTTCCGCGATCACCGGTACGGTAAGTGCCATCCTCGTCACGGATTCTCAGGTGGTAAAAAAAGGCGATGTTCTGATCCAGCTGGACCCTACTGATGCAGAGTTAGCCCTTAATCAGGCGGAAGCAAACCTGAACCTGTCCATTCGGCGGGTAAATGGATATAAGGCCACCGACACAAAACTCGGCGCTGAAGTTGTGGCAAATGAAAAAGAGCAAAAACGTCTGCTGGCCCAGGTTGATGCCGCAAACGCTGACTTCCAGCGCGCGACGGTTGACCTCAAGCGACGCGAGGCGCTCATGCAGACAGGTGCGATTTCAGGCGACGAACTGACGCGTATTCAAAACGTTTATGCTTCCGCTCTGGCAAACCTGAATGCCGCTAAAGCCGCCGTGGCGCAAGCCGATGCAGCAAGACAGGCGGCAGTGGGTGCAAGACAGGCGAATGCCGTAATGATTGAGGATGCAAATACCGAGACCAACCCAGAAGTCGCTCTCGCCAGAGCAAAGCGCGATCAGGCCAGACTGGATCTGGAAAGAACCGTGCTCCGTTCGCCCGTTGATGGCGTGGTTGCTCGTCGCCAGGTCGAGCTTGGGCAACGTGTCCAGCCTTCCACGCCGTTATTGTCCGTGGTGCCGGTACAGCAAATTCACGTCAATGCCAACTTCAAGGAAGTTCAGCTCCAGCATGTGAAAGTGGGGCAGAAAGTGGAACTGGTGAGCGATCTGTACGGCGACAACGTTCCTTTCCATGGAACGGTAGAAGGCTTTGATGGCGGCACCGGCGCAGCGTTTTCAGTTATTCCTGCGCAGAACGCAACGGGTAACTGGATTAAGGTTGTTCAGCGTTTGCCCGTGCGCATCAAACTCAATGCTGATGAGCTTGCAGCACATCCGTTGCGGGTTGGGCTGTCCATGAAAGCGACAGTTAATTTAAAAAGTGAATAACGGAAACCAGGCTATGTCTACATTCGTTATCGATAACCAGCCGCCTTCGCTGAAGGGCGGTATGTTATGGGTGGGTGCCCTGGTTCTTGCAATGGCAAACTTTTTAGCCGTACTCAATATGACCATTGCAAACGTCACTCAGCCCAACATGGCTGGCGCCCTGGGCGCAGGAACCAGCCAGGGAACCTGGATCATCACGGCCTATGCCGTGGCTGAAGCCATAACGGTGCCGCTATCAGGATGGTTAACCACCCGGTTCGGCGGCGTGCGCGTTTTCTGCATTTCCGTGTTCATGTTTGGCATTTTTTCTTTGCTTTGCGGCCTTTCCACTTCTCTGGGAATGCTGCTGATGATGAGGGTTTTTCAGGGCATGGCGGGAGGCCCTCTGATGGCCTTATCACAAACGTTGCTCCTGCGTATTTTCCCGAAAGAAAAATCCATGCAGGCGACGGGATTATGGGCAATGACCACATTGCTGGCACCCGTTATAGGCCCGGTTCTCGGTGGCTGGATTTGCGATCATTACAGCTGGTCGTGGGTGTTTATCATCAACGTTCCGATGGCTATCGCTTTTTCAGTCGTCGCGTGGTCAGTATTAAAAATCTTCGAAGATGAGCTGGTTAATAACGCTATTGATATCGTTGGGTTTGTTTTACTGGTTATCTGGGTTGGTGCACTGCAGATCATGCTGGATGAAGGGAAAGACCTTGACTGGTTTGCCTCAGAAGAAATTTGGGTTCTGGCGATTGTGGCCTGTATCGGCTTTTTAAGTTTCTGCATATGGGAGCTGACCGCCGATCATCCGATTGTCGATATCAGCGTTTTTCGCCATCGTGGTTTTTCGGCCAGCATGTTTGTGCTCGCGCTTGCGTTTGGATGTTTTTTTGGTCTGAATGTTCTCACGCCGTTGTGGCTACAATATAACTTAGGGTATACAACAACATGGGCAGGGATTGTGGTTGCCTGGGGCGGCCTTCTGCAGGTGGTCTTCTCTCCGGTTGCCGCTAACCTTTCCAACAGAATCGATCCGCGCATTCTTATCTTCTTTGGCTGTGCCTGGCTCGGTCTCGATACCTTCTGGCGCTCCTATGCGACGACCGATATGGATTACTGGTCCATCTGTGTCCCTTTGTTATTCATGGGCGTTGGCATGCCGTTGTACTATGTCCCGATTACGGGGCTTGCAATGGGCTCTGTAGATGAAGCGGAAATGCCCTCGGCGGCCGGGTTAATGAACTTTGTTCGAACGTTATCAGGCGCGTTTGCCACATCGCTCGTGACGACATCATGGCAAGACCAGCGCTATATTGCGCATGACAGGCTGGCGTCCGTTGTCGATCCTACCGGCGATCTTTCACAGTACATCAACTCGGCGCCTCAGCAAGGTGGGCAATTTGTGCGCGAGCTTTTTGACAAGATGGTTAACAGCCAAAGCATGATGCTTTCGACCAATAATCTGATGATGTCGATCGGCGTCATATTTTTTATTGCTGCATTTGCGATTGCTTTAGCACCGAAACCTTCGCGCGTGGTCGATGCCGCATCTGTAGGACATTAATCGTTATTCAGCACAGGGATGTGAGCGTCAAATAAAAGAAAACATTTACTGGAAGAAATACCAAGACTTTCTGTACAGGAAAAGCGTTGCTTAATATCAGAAATATATTGTTCAATATATAAAAAAGTGGACGCTTCCCAGTGGAAGAAGCGTCCTAAATCAGGCAATTATTCAGACACAGATTGAAACCGTTAACTGACGATCTCATCGATAATATCGCATACTCCCTTCTGTTCATTATTTACATTTTCTGCCATCGCCTACCTGTTTCGCCACTCTTTCTCGCTGGGTCACCGACTCGGTCACAACTTCCGACACGATGAGTAACCCGGCCTTTTTGACAGCGGAAAGGTTTAAACTTTTCGTGATATTCTTTCTTTACTCCCCTTAGTTCCTATACTCGAGCCATATTCGCCACTGTATTAACACCTGTCACGCGCAATACGTTGTGCATGACAGATGAAAATATTTTGTTCTGGAAAAACGTCTATGTCGAAACTGGATTTGAGGTCCAAAAAAACCTGGGGCGCGCTGGCAGCAATCGCCGTTGTCGCCGGTACATTAGCATCTGCTTTTGCATGGACAGCGGGCTGGCTTGGTTCACGCACGGTCAGCCAGGCACTGGTAGGGGAAACACCGAAACCCTTCCCGCCGGGTTTTCGCCGCGCGCATGGAAAAGGCATCTGCTTTGCCGGCACCTTTACGCCAAACGGCTCGGCGGTTTCTCTTTCTACCTCCCGCCTCTTCTCACAGCAGGAAGTGCCCGTGGTGGGTCGATTCTCTATTGGTACTGGCGATCCGCATGCCCCGGATAGTACGACCAAAACCCTGAGCATGGCGCTGCTGCTGAAGACAGATGACAAGCAACAATGGCGGATGGCGATGAACAACGAGCCTTTCTTCGCCACGCACAGCCCGGAAGGTTTTCTGGCCTTGCGAAAAGCCACGGCCATTGATGCGGCCACCGGAAAACCGGATCCGCAGCGTCTGGCAGACTTTTTGAAAGCGTACCCGGAGGCGGAGAAATACCTTAAATGGGCGGCACAAAAACCCGCGCCCGGCAGCTTCGCGGGCGCGACGTTTTACAGCATTAACGCCTTTTACCTTGTGAACGCACAGGGGGATCGCCAGGCCGTTCGCTGGATGATGCGTCCGCACGAGCCTTTCCTGTCGATAAGCGATGAGCAACGACAGAAAGCCGATGACAACTTCCTGTTCGAAAACCTGCGTCAGCGCCTGGCGCAGAAGCCACTCTACTGGGATTACGTTTTGCAGCTCGCACAGCCGGGCGATCCGGTGGATGACCCATCCCAGCCATGGACGGACGATCGCAAAAAGGTGGTAGCCGGCACGCTGGAAGTGACGCGGGTCGAAGCACAATCCGCAGGCGCGTGCCGCGACGTTAACTTTGATCCTTCTGTCGTTCCCGCAGGCGTTGCGGTGTCTGATGATCCCATCTTAAACGCCCGCTCCGCTGCCTACTCCCACTCTTTCAGCCGCCGTGAGCGGGAAATCGGCTACGGCAAGGCCACCGAAGCCGTGCAAAAGCAGGAGGTAAAATGAGCTCAAATAAAGATATGCGAGCGCACGCGCCGCAGCATTTCAATACCCTGGCGCGAAGCCTGCACTGGCTGATGGCGGTGATGATCCTGGCCATGCTTTTCATCGGTGCCGCGATGATGACGTCGTTACATCACCGGATTTGGTTAATCGACCTCCACCGGCCGCTGGGGATCGCCATTTTACTGCTGGCACTGGTTCGTCTGGTCAACCGGCTCCTGAGCCGCACGCCCCCACTTCCTGCCGATTTGCCCGTCTGGCAGGTGCTTGCCGCAAAGGCATCACACTGGATGCTGTATGGGTTAATGCTGGCTATGCCGCTGCTGGGCTGGGCGCAGCTGTCGGCAGCGGGCCTGCCAATTGTCATGTTTGATGGCGTCAACCTGCCGGCGATTGTCCCGACCAGTCCAGCACTCTATGCCTGGTGCCACGACGCCCATAGCCTTCTGGCAAAGTTGCTTTTTGCCGTGGTGCTAGTCCATCTCTCCGCCGCACTCGTTCATGCGTGGATCTACCGGGACACAGTGTTTGCCAGCATGGCGAAAGGGGGTAAGTCGGCGTCAGCCATCCGGGATGACGTGAAGTAAGGCAAGCGGTAGGGGACACGCACAATCAGAATGTTTGTGTCCTCGCTTATCATCATCATCCTGAAACAGCGCACACAACCGGGGCACGTATTTCGTCGCCAGATTCGCGCGCCAAAAAGCCACGGACACCCCGCAATTATCGTGGAAGATAATATCTCTCAATTAAAGCGGTTATTTTTTAAACAGAAGAGCATTTATGCCCGCAATTTTAGCTTTTATCAAAAAGTTAAGCGTCGCTCTAGTATCAAACACCCTGACACTCGCAACACCTAACTCATTGATTAAAATGAGTTTACATCAATAAAAACGATAAAACCCCCTACTCCCCAACAAAATATATCAACTCGCGTGATATCTAAATTATAATTCTTATACTTCTGTTAAAAAGGTGGAGGTCAAAATGCGATTAACCCTACTGCTGTTATGCTGTCTGGTACAAAGTGTAACCTGGGCTGGCGACCTGCCAAAACCAGTTGGTAAACCCATTTTAACGATTTACGGTAATATAGAAAATACCAATGAAAATGGAAAAGCAGTGTTTGATCTCGCCAGCCTTGAAAAACTCGGAGTAGTGAGTTTCGAGACGACTTCCCCCTGGTATAACGGTCGTACGAAGTTTGAGGGTGTCCCCATGAGCAAGCTCATGGATTATGTGGGTGCAAAAGGTACGAACGTTAATGTTATTGCGCTCAATGATTACTCAACCGTCATCCCTCTCAGCGACTTTAAAAAATACAACGCCATCCTTGCCTTAAAGGTCAATGGCGAATATATGCGCATCCGCGATAAAGGCCCATCGTTCATTGTATACCCCTATGACAGTCTTCCTGAGTTGAATAATCAGATTTATTACTCACGATCAGCATGGCAGGTAAGCAAAATGAAGATTGAGTAGTCGTTCAGGAGAACATAATGAACAGGATACTGGTTGGTATCATTTTTTCTCTTTTTATCACGACAGGATATATTGCATACCTTGTTTATGATCGACAGCAGGAATTGCAAAAACTGACTCAATACACTGAGTCCTGGTCCGTGGCACAACTGGTATCAGAGTATTACCGTTTTGAATCATGGCTTGGTCTATACGCAACCGATACTGATGACGTTACGATAGACCAGGTCCGTATGCGCCTCGAAATTATGCTCAGTCAGGGCGATTTAATGAAGGGGGGCGATTTAGGTCGCTACATTGATAGCGATAAAACGCATCAGGAGCTCGCTTTACGCTTAGAAAAAATACTGGCCTATCTGGATAGTCATCTTGAAAAAATGAGCCATCCGGAGTTACAGGCATACCTGACAAATATGCATGAGCTCGACGCACCGCTAAGCCAGCTGTCTGCAACAGCATTAACAAAAGATATTAACACTGTTAATGAATCCAACAACAAAATACAAATCCTGTATTATATTTATTCCGCACTTTCTTTGCTTCTGGTGATTTTAAGCTTTATTCTTGGCTTCTTAATGATCTACCAGAATAAAAACATTCTGAAAGCACACATGCAGGTTAAAAGCCTGGCTGACGAACTTCAAATATCAAAAGAAAAACTGCAAATTCAGAACTCGAAGCTGGAATATGATGTTTATCATGACTCCCTCACCGGCATGAAAAACCGCCTTTTCTTCTGGGACGATCTCAACAAAATTAATCTTCAGGCAGATAAAAACCACGTCCCCGTCACGGTGATGTTATTTGATTTAGACCGCTTCAAAGAGGTCAACGATACCTATGGCCATGATACGGGAGATTTGCTGCTGAATCAGGTATCCCGACGGTTGACCTCGATGAGCAGCGCAACGGATACGTTTTACCGTTTAGGCGGCGATGAATTCGCCCTTCTCTCCAGCGGACTCACGGAAACCGCCGCCGTTTCACGCGCCAAAGAAATCAGCGATCATATCAGCCAGCCCTATACGATTAATAATCAGCTGATAAAAATTGCCACCTGCGTGGGCATCGTTTTATCAGATAATGAACGACGCTCTGATTATCTTTACAAATTTGCCGACCTGGCCCTCTACGAAGCGAAAAAAGAAGGTTCGCAGCAGATCAAAGTCTTCCGGCAGTGGATGCTGCAAAGACTGCAGGAAAGCAGGACCCTTGAACATGATATGGCTCTGGCGATCGATCACAATGAATTCGTTGTGTATTACCAGCCTATTGTCGATGCATTCAGCAATGAAATTTACGGCTATGAAGCGCTTATTCGCTGGATACACCCCGTGAAAGGGATACTCGCGCCAGATTATTTTATTTCCGTCGCTGAAAAAACGGGAATGATCAATGAGATCGGCAAGTCTGTGCTTGAGATGGCCTGCCGGGAAGCGGTGTCCTGGGCGGTGCCGGCCAGGATCTCGGTGAACGTCTCACCCGTTCAGCTAGGCACTAAATCGTTTACCACGATGGTACAGTCCATTCTGAAAGAGACGGGGCTACCGGCCAACCGACTTGAGTTAGAGGTAACAGAGTCTTCGCTCTTCAGTGACAGCAACATGCCGATCACTATTCTCAAAAAGCTTAGAGCACTGGGCGTAAAAATTTCCATCGATGATTTCGGAACGGGATATTCCTCGCTTTCACGACTGAGTGAACTTAATTTTGATAAAATTAAAATCGACAAATCCTTTGTGAACCCGATATCCACGCAGGATGATGCCCTTAATATCGTTAAGTTAATTACCGGCATGGCGAAGAGCCTCAATATGCGGGTCATTGCAGAGGGTGTTGAAACCGAAGCGCAGCTTGAACGTCTTCAGGCGCTTGGCTGCGATCTCGTGCAGGGGTACCTGTTCGGAAAACCACAGGCTGAGATTGACAGGAAGATTAGATACGGTTGAAATGGTTGCGCGGTTGTTTCTGGCCCTAAATCATGTAGACGATTGATAATCAAAGGTTAAACAATGAAAAAAACAGCCCCGGCCTATACGCCTGTTGATTTATCTCGTTGGCCAAGGAAGGAGCATTTTGAAGTCTTCCAGTCATTTGCTGAATGCACAATTAACCAAACCGTTCTGATCGACATTACCGCGCTGCGAAAACATATCAAAGCGGTGGGTTGGAAGTTTTACCCCACGATCATTTTTCTCCTGTCTAACATCATGAACCGGCATCCTGAGTTCCGCATGGCCATGAAGGACAATGAGCTTGTCGTCTGGAATGAAATTCATCCAAGCTATACGATTTTCCATCCCGAAACGGAGACGTTTTCGTCATTGTGGAGTCACTACGATGGCAATATTCATCACTTCCAGAACACGTATGCAGAAGATACGGCCCGCTATGGAAATAACCTTTCTTACTGGCCCAAGGAAGAGTCACGGGAAAATGTCTTTTTCGTATCGTCGATTCCATGGGTAACGTTTACGAACTTTAATATGAACATTGCGCATATGAAGAACTTCTTTTCGCCTATGTTCACGTTTGGAAAATACTACGAGCAGGATGGAAAAGTGCTGCTGCCGCTCGCGGTGCAGGTCCATCATTCGGTGTGCGATGGCTTCCATGTGGCAAGGATGTTTAATGAGTTGCAGGAGATGTGTGATGGTTTGTCGGGGCTGTCAGAGGAACCTGGCGCATGATGCGTAAGAAGTGTTGATGGTTTCCTTTTGTCGGGAGTGGGTGTGAGAAGCCTACCGGCCTTTCATTATTTTATGCGCTTTCCATGTGAGGCCAAGTGGAATCAGATACCAGACCGCAATAACGCCAATAATTGCAACAGGTAAGTAATATAACAGCAGCGAGGGCGTATAAAAGACGGGAAGGAAAATCAGCGGTGCAAGGATAAGCATCAGACAGATAATCCCTCCATAAAAACGCTTGCTCAGTTCATCTATTAATGTTGAAAGCGTTTCGCCAGTATTTTCATTACTACTCAATACCTCTTTCAGACGAGACAATTGCTTATTCGAAAAACCATTATCCAGTAGATCTTTTTCCGTTAGTTCACTGGTCATTTGCTCGCCTATCTTCATGGTAGTTATGTTCATGCAAGAATACCCTTAAGATGAGCTTTTTTAAACACTAGCCCAACTGAGGAATTACCAGAGATAGCAGACAGGATTGAGGATCAATAAGCACTATGAATCGCCACGGGTTTAACAGACGCCTCAGAGTCATGTTGGACTGACCCCATCCCGGTAGACGATCCTGCACGTACTCCAGGACGTTTGATACGTCGAACAATGAAAAATAGAGAATTACCGCGTGGAGTCTCAGGGTTTGATTATGTATTCGTTCCGCTGAAATCAGACGTTGGGAAATCATTTCCTATTGTCTTCAACCTTATTGCACGTAAAATGACCAGACACATTTTGGGAAGGAGTCTTTAATGGATATCGCGCTGCTCAACAGGGGCTGGAACAGAACATGGTCAGATACCATGGTGAATCTGGAAGCCCGTAAACTCGTCGAAACAGCAAACCGGCTGTCAGCATTCTATTTGCAAGATGGGATAACACGTATCAAGTTTGTTGGAGAGATAAAACAGGTTGTAGATAGAGAGTTTGAAACAGCTCGACGAGCTAAAACCGATGAAGAATGTATTGTATGCATCAAAAATCTTCGTGCTGAAACAGACAACCTGCTTGAACAAGAGCGTCTATTAAAAACCAAGTCCGCACAGCTTTACGCGAAGGTCGAGTTTGTTAAGGAAAATAATAAAATCGTCGGTTATGTTATATCCGCTGTAAATGTGGTGCTATCAGGCGTGGTTCTCTTTGGTGGCTTTATGATGTTATCCACTATGGGGCCGATTGGTATGCTGGCTGGGGCAGTCCTGATTGCCGATGGAATGAACGGATTAACGAAAGAAGTGCTCAACTTTGATCAGCCAGCAGGACATATACCCTCGCAAGGTATCATTGCTGACTCCGCGATGCATACGGCCCAGTTCATGGGATTTAATCCTAACACGGGCTTGGCTCTCTATAATGGTGTTACTCTTGGTGCCAGTGTGTACAGCATTGTTGGACTCGCTCGAAAAACTGGAGCCTGGAGATTATTCCGCTGGCTTCCACACGATTACTATCGCAAAGTCAGCACAATGAGCACTCCTAAGCTAACAATGAAGATTGTCGGTTATGGTGTTAAAGCAAAAGTGATTTTCGATCTATTGACAACCGAAAATGGAACCAGTTAATCCTTGATAGTTTTTCGGTAACGCCAGGATTTATAGGAAATTACCGGCGGCTGTGCAAAGGACATAATGGCAACCCCAAAGATCATCGCCAGCCCCCATGCAAATGCTCTATCAGGTGAGCTGAAGACGATAAGTAGCAGTAGGATTAAGGCACACACAGCCACCACTCCCGCTAAGGTAACAAATCGCCTAGCGAGGTCATTTATGGCCTCTCCAAGCGTTCCTCCATATTTTTCAATATTGCTTTTTATCTTCTGCAATTCGGGCTGCGTAAACCCTGAACGTAACAAAGCCTCATCAGTCACTTTCATATCGTCTCGTCCCTTATCTTCCAGAAGTGCTTTCCCAATCGCTGATTGTACAAGCAATCATACTGATGAACTTTACAGCAATCCACATGATGTTTGTGCAATGTATCAGATTTAAGACAATAGAAGCCATAAAGCCCCGTTAGTGGTACAAGCAACAAGCGGAGCGTAGCGACTTCATCAGGCCAACCTAGTTGGTTTCGCTTTGCGAAAGTCACCAGTGACCAAATCAGATTGTCAGAGAGATCACACCTTATCAGGGTGCTCGTGTACCTTTCGGAGCGTGAGCGAAGCGCTGGCAGAGCCGGATCTGTTGCTACCGGGGCATTACCACTATTCACCTGTTTACGCAGCCACAAGGCCGCACATCGGGCTTAAATGCGTGTGATCAATCTGTTTCGGGATGGTTTAGAGACGTTGGCAGCGTCATCAGCTTCGAGTTGATAGCGGTTCGTGGGGACTGTTCACGCTTTGTACCTGTTCGAGCTTTACAACTACAGGCCGCTACGTGCTAACATCCCTGAATAGCCACTGTTAACCATAGCGGCAACTGTTGGTCATAGAATCCCTTAAAAAAAGGTTGTATCTTGAGAATAAAAATCGTCTTAACTTATTGTTTTTAAAGGATTTTGTTGTGTGAGTGCCGATAATAGGAGTCGAACCTACGACCTTCGCATTACGAATGCGCTGCTCTACCAACTGAGCTATATCGGCCCTGAGAGGCCGGTTACGAGTGTAACCACGGGGCAAAAGGTTAGATCTATCCGGGTGATGCGTCAATGCCCTTTTGAATCAAACGGCTACTTTTGCATCACCCGTTATTATTTACGCACGAATCGTATCGTCGCCGAAGCCGATCCACTTGTACGTGGTCAGCGCTTCCAGCCCCATCGGACCGCGCGCGTGCAGTTTCTGCGTGCTGACCGCCACCTCAGCGCCGAGGCCGAACTGGCCGCCGTCGGTGAATCGGGTGGAGGCATTTACATACACCGCAGAGGAATCCACTTCGTTCACGAAGCGATCGGCATTGCGCAGCGTACGCGTCAGGATGGCGTCAGAATGCTGCGTGCCATGCTCACGGATGTGCGCAATCGCGTCGTCAAGATCGCTCACGATTTTCACATTCAGATCCAGTGACAGGAACTCGTCGTCGTACTGCTCCGCGTTGACGGGAACCACGTTAGCCGGGCCATCCTGCAGCAGCGCGAGCGCACTGGCGTCAGCATGCAGCGTCACGCCGCTCTCTGCCATCTGTTTGCTCAGGGCTGGCAGGAAGGTGTTCGCAATATCCTGATGCACCAGCAGCGTTTCAACGGTGTTACAGGTGCTTGGACGCTGGGTCTTCGCGTTAACGATAATCTTCAGCGCCGGTGCAATCTCAGCGCTATCGTCGACCACGATATGGCACACGCCGATACCGCCGGTGATCACCGGAATCGTCGACTGCTCGCGGCACAGCTTGTGCAGGCCAGCGCCGCCGCGTGGGATCAGCATGTCGATGTATTTGTCCATGCGCAGCATTTCGTTGACCAGCGCGCGGTCTGGGCTCTCGATCGCCTGTACGGCACCCGCCGGTAAGCCACACTCTTCCAGCGCCTGCTGAATGACTTTCACCGTCGCGGCGTTGGTACGCCAGGTCTCTTTCCCACCGCGCAGAATAGCGGCGTTGCCGGTTTTCAGGCACAGGGAGGCGACATCCACCGTCACGTTTGGACGGGCTTCATAAATGACGCCGATAACGCCGAGCGGCACGCGGCGGCGCTCCAGGCGTAAACCGCTGTCGAGCAGCCCACCGTCGATCACCTGCCCTACCGGGTCGGCCAGATTGCAGACCTGACGAACATCGTCGGCGATGCCTTTCAGGCGGGCCGGGGTCAACGCCAGACGGTCGAGCATCGCTTCGCTCAGACCGTTGCGGCGCGCTTCCAGTAAATCCTGTTCGTTGGCGAGCAAAATTTCCTGGGACTGTGATTCCAGATAATCAGCGATTTTTTCCAGCACGCGGTTTTTCTCGCGGCTGGAAAGGAGCGCCAGTTTGTAAGAGGCGGCCTTCGCGGCGGCGCCCATTTGTTCCAGCATGTTCTGGCTCCTTAACGAATAATCATGTCATCGCGATGTACGGCAACCGGGCCATATTCATAGCCCAGAATGGCGTCGATCTGCTGTGAGTGGTGACCCGCGATGCGGCGCAGGGCATCGCTGTTATAGCGGCTTACGCCGTGGGCGATGTCGCGGCCTTCGAGGTTACGGATACGGATCACTTCACCACGGGAGAAGTTGCCTGTCACGCTTTTAATTCCTTTAGGAAGTAATGAACTTCCTCGTTCCAGAATCGCGGCGGTTGCCCCTTCATCGACGACGAGTTCGCCCGCAGGCGGCGCGCCAAATATCCAGCGTTTACGGTTTTCCAGCGGGGATTCCTGAGCGTGGAAGCGGGTGCCGACCGAGATGCCTTCCATCACGTCACCAATCACGCCAGGGCGGCTGCCCGCCGCAATGATGGTGTCGATACCGGCGCGGCACGCCACGTCAGCGGCCTGCAGCTTGGTCCCCATGCCGCCCGTTCCGAGGCCGGACACGCTGTCACCGGCGATGGCGCGCAGCGCATCGTCGATACCGTGAACGTCGGTAATCAGCTCGGCTTCCGGGTTAGAGCGCGGATCGGCAGTGAACAGCCCCTGCTGATCGGTCAGAAGCAGTAATTTATCGGCACCGGCCAGAATGGCGGCCAGCGCAGAGAGGTTATCGTTATCGCCTACTTTGATTTCAGCGGTAGCAACGGCATCGTTCTCGTTAATGACCGGAACGATATTGTTGTCCAGCAGCGCGCGCAGGGTATCGCGGGCGTTCAGGAAGCGCTCTCTGTCTTCCATATCCGCACGCGTCAGCAGCATCTGCCCGACGTGGATGCCATAGATAGAGAACAGCTGTTCCCAGAGTTGAATGAGTCGGCTTTGCCCCACGGCGGCCAGCAGCTGTTTGGAGGCGATCGTCGCGGGGAGTTCGGGGTAACCCAGGTGTTCACGCCCGGCGGCAATCGCCCCGGAGGTCACAATCACAATACGATGCCCTGCGGCATGTAACTGAGCGCACTGACGTACAAGCTCAACAATGTGGGCGCGATTTAGGCGGCGCGATCCGCCTGTTAAAACACTGGTACCGAGTTTTACCACCAGCGTCTGGCTGTCACTCATGATTCTCTGCCGTTCAACGATAAGGGAAAGTAATGTCGAACGAACGTTTTAGCAGGAGTCAGCCCCGTTGCCAACTGCCTTAGCACATCGCGAAACACTTTGTTGCGCGGGATCAGGAAGCGTAGCGGGAGAATTTGACACTTTTATTACCGAAATAATAAATCACAGTTTTTTAAAATTATTCTTAGTTTGTCATAAAAGTTTCATTCCAGAACGATAAAACCCTTCCTGTTTTTTCACGGGACTTAAGCATGAGCTTAACGTCCAGCGAATTTTTTAGCGCGTTTATAAGACAGGATCGAAAATGAAAAAGAGCACTCTGGCATTAATGGTTATGGGCGTAGTGGCTTCTGCATCCGTTCACGCAGCTGAAGTTTATAATAAAGATGGTAATAAGCTGGACGTGTACGGCAAAGTGAAAGCCATGCACTACATCAGCGATGATGCCACCAAAGATGGCGATCAGACTTACGTTCGTTTCGGTTTTAAAGGCGAAACCCAGATTAACGATCAGCTGACGGGCTATGGCCGTTGGGAATCTGAATTTGCGGGTAACAAAGCCGAGAGCGACTCCTCTCAGAAAACCCGTCTGGCGTTCGCGGGCCTGAAGCTGAAAAACTTTGGTTCTCTGGATTACGGTCGTAACCTGGGTGCCCTGTATGACGTTGAAGCATGGACCGACATGTTCCCTGAATTCGGCGGCGACTCTTCCGCGCAGACCGATAACTTCATGACTAAGCGTGCTACCGGTCTTGCTACCTATCGTAACACCGACTTCTTCGGCGCGGTTGACGGCCTGGACATGACCCTGCAGTACCAGGGCAAAAACGAAAACCGTGACGCCAAGAAACAGAACGGTGACGGTTTTGGTACCTCTCTGAGCTATGACTTC
Source organism: Enterobacter pseudoroggenkampii (assembly GCF_026420145.1). Classification (NCBI taxonomy): domain Bacteria; kingdom Pseudomonadati; phylum Pseudomonadota; class Gammaproteobacteria; order Enterobacterales; family Enterobacteriaceae; genus Enterobacter; species Enterobacter pseudoroggenkampii. The sequence goes on along the minus strand of NZ_JAPMLV010000001.1, from coordinate 35,714 downwards.
GGCGGCAGCGATTTCGCCGTCAGCGGCGCTTACACCAACTCTGACCGCACCAATGCGCAGAACCTGTTGGCGCGTGGCCAGGGCCAGAAAGCAGAAGCCTGGGCAACCGGTCTGAAATATGACGCGAACGATATTTATCTGGCAGCGATGTATTCAGAAACCCGCAATATGACGCCAATTTCTGGCGGATTTGCAAATAAAGCGCAAAACTTTGAAGTGGTCGCACAATATCAGTTCGACTTTGGTCTGCGCCCGTCCCTGGGTTATGTCCAGTCTAAAGGCAAAGATATCGAAGGTATTGGTGACGAAGATCTGGTGAAATACATTGACGTTGGCGCGACCTATTACTTCAACAAAAATATGTCCACCTTTGTTGATTATAAAATCAACCAGATTGACGACAAAAATAAACTGGGCGTGAGCAGCGATGACATCGTTGCCCTGGGTATGACCTACCAGTTCTGATGATGCGAAATAAAAAACCGGCCTGTGCCGGTTTTTTTTATTTCGGGGATTAATGCGGGCTGGTGCCCTCACCCCGGCCCTCTCCCACGGGGAGAGGGAGAAAACCATCATTTTTTGTAGGCCGGGTAAGGCGAAGCCGCCACCAGGCGCTGGGACACCATCAGGCAGTCAGCTTCACCGCTTCGCTGGAAAAGTTATCTGCGGGCTCGAGCTTGAGATCAAGAGTCGCCAGCAGTGCGCGAGCCTTATCATGGAACTCTTTTAGCGTATATTCCAGGCGGTCAATCACTTCCTGATCTTTAATAGAGGTCGCCTGCCAGTTGCCGTCTTTATTAAACAGGCCAAACTGGTAGCTATACGTAAAGCGTTTTTCCTCTGCTTCCATTTCCATCCACCAGCCCCAGAATTCACGTTTTTCGGGTGCAGGCTTCACGTTGACGCATACAGCCAGGCAGTCGAAAAAAAAGCGATTCTCTTCACACTGCTCTTCTCGAATATACGGGCCGAGAGCCATAAACTTCTTAATCAGTCTACTTTTCGGGTGTCCACTCGGTAACGTCATTGCGATCTCCTTTTGTGAAGCCACTGTTTTACCAAACCAGCAAAATTTAGCAATCTATTAACACAATCTCTGAGCGATCCAGCGCGTAATCTCTTTCAGCGCTTTATCGAAATTCTGATAGACCGGGCTGAACGGCACTTCTAGCAATTTGCCATCCGCAGATGACGACGTGATTAAGCGCGACTCTTCTTCCGGACTGAACGGATCGTTTTTCCAGAATCCCGACAGCATCGGCGTTGGGCAGCGACGTCCCAGCAACCCTTGCGTTTTTAACGAGTAGCGATTGAGCTCAACGCGCAGCGCTTCGTCTGATGCATCATGCATGCCAAGACGGCTGGCCAGCACATCAAGGTACATTTCAGGTACGCTCCCCTGGCGTGCAGGATCGCTGAGCAGGGCGTGAACGACCGGACCAAGGCAGGCGACGGCTTTCAGGCGAGAAGATTCAAGGTAAGCCAGACGCACCGCGACGTTTGCACCAAAGCGGAAGCCAAATGCCGCCACGCGGGTGTGGTCGACCCACGGAATGTTTTCCAGCGCTTTTAGCGCATGCTGGTGCAGCAGGCTGGAATCCTGAGTCAGTTTCCATTTGGAGGAGAAGCCGATTGAGGGCATATCCAGCGTCAGCATGGCGATCCCTTTTGGTGCGAAGTAACGCTCATACAGGCTGTAATAATCGATCTGCAACGAATCCAGCCCACCGCACATAAGGACGGTCGGGAACGGGCCTTCACCTTCAGGCATATGCAGGAACCCGGTAATGGATGACCCACCCGGAATGGTAAACTCGAGTTCGCGCATCTGGCCCGGCAGGCGTTGAGCCGCCTCTTCATAGGCGCGATTCGCCAGCGCCTGTGCCTGCTCGGCCAGCTCATCACCTTTCAGATGTGGATACGCGGCAATGGCGTAGAGATTGGCCGCATGCAGCCAGTGCTTGCCGCTGCGCGTGGCATCCTCTTCCTGGGTGGCTTTCTGCTGCCAGAGCATTGCCTGTTTAGACCACTCGTAGATCCAGTTTCCGCCGCGATAGCCCACTACCGTATCATAGAGTTCGCTGTCGGTACGCTCGGCTTCACTCATCACGATACGCGCCTGCACGTCAAGGATTTCACGAGGATCGATACCGCGCCAGACCCACATCAGGCGGTTAATCATACGATACCAGTGGGGCACGTTTTTACCGTCTAACGCGGACTGGACGGCAGGCTGGGTACCCGGATTAAAGCGACGCACCAGCGTCGACGTTTCAGGGTGTTTGAAACGGGGTTTGAAAAGTGTCTCGGTGAGATTCGCCTGCGTCATTGCGTTGCCTCCATGAATACGTCATATGAAGACTATTGTAACGCGTGGCAGGCCAAAAAGAACAACGCCCGGCATAGCCGGGCGTGTAAAGTTACGTACTGGTATTAACGGCCTGAAATCGGCGGTACGAAGACCACGCCCATATCCCATGGCTGTTCAATCCAGGTATCCTGCGGGATATCAATCACGTAATCGTCAACCAGCGGGCGGCCAGCAGGTTTCGCGAAGATAGTGACGAAATGTGCTTTCGGATACATTTCGCGGATAGCGACCGCAGTACCGCCGGTATCCACCAGGTCATCAATCACGATGAAACCTTCACCGTCGCCTTCCGCGCGTTTCAGCACGGTCAGCTCACGCTGGTTGTCATGGTCATAGCTGGAGATGCAAACGGTATCGACATGACGAATACCCAGCTCACGTGCCAGCAGCGCCCCCGGTACCAGACCGCCACGGCTGACGGCAATAATGCCTTTCCACTGTTCGGAAGGCATCAGACGCGCAGCCAGTTTGCGGGCGTGAATCTGCAACATGTCCCAGGTGACGACGTATTTTTCGCTCATGTGAAGTGTCCCAGCCTGTTTTTATACGGCTTAAAAAGTGTTCGAGGGGGAAATAGGTTGCGCGAGATTATAGAGATCTGGCGCACTAAAAACCAGTGTTTAGCGCCCTCTGCCTGTGTTTTTACATGCTTTATGCTACCAGCCAGCAGAGAAAGTGGTATTCTCAGTTTCATCTCGCAAGCCTGACTTGTGGTAACTATTAACCTGCTAACCCTGTGACCTGCAACCTTGTTTGCAGCGCCTCGACAAGGAGACTTATCGTGTCTGAACTGTCTCAATTATCTCCGCAGCCGCTGTGGGATATTTTTGCCAAAATCTGCTCCATTCCACACCCTTCCTACCATGAAGAACAGCTTGCCGAACATATTATGGGCTGGGCGAAGGAAAAAGGTCTGCATGCGGAACGTGACCAGGTTGGCAACATTCTGATCCGCAAACCCGCCACCGCAGGCATGGAAAACCGCAAACCGGTTGTGCTGCAGGCGCACCTGGACATGGTGCCACAGAAGAACAACGACACCGTTCACGACTTCACTAAAGATCCTATTCAGCCGTACATCGACGGCGACTGGGTGAAAGCACGCGGCACCACCCTGGGCGCGGATAACGGCATCGGTATGGCCTCTGCGCTGGCGGTACTGGCTGACGACAGCGTTGAGCACGGTCCACTGGAAGTGCTGCTGACCATGACCGAAGAAGCAGGCATGGACGGCGCGTTCGGTCTGCAGGCGAACTGGCTGCAGGCGGATATCCTGATCAACACCGACTCTGAAGAAGAAGGTGAGATCTACATGGGCTGCGCGGGCGGGATTGATTTCATCTCTACCCTGCCGCTGTCACGCGAAGCGATTCCTGCCGGTTTCCAGACCTTCAAGCTGACGCTGAAAGGTCTGAAGGGCGGCCACTCCGGCGGCGATATTCACCTGGGTCTGGGCAACGCCAACAAGCTGCTGGCGCGCTTCCTGGCAGGCCATGCGGCTGAGCTGGATCTGTGTCTGGTTGATTTCAACGGCGGTACCCTGCGCAACGCGATCCCACGCGAAGCCTTCGCCACCGTGGCTGTACCGGCGGCAAAAGCCGACGAGCTGAAAAAACTCTCCACCGTATATCTGGATATCCTGAAAAACGAACTGTCAGCGAAAGAGAAGAACCTGACCGTGGTGCTGGAATCCGTCTCCACGGATAAAGCCGCGCTGACCGCGAAGTCTCGTGACACCTTCGTTCAGCTGCTGAACGCGACGCCAAACGGCGTGATCCGCAACTCTGACGTGGCGAAAGGCGTGGTGGAAACCTCGCTGAATGTGGGCGTGGTGACCATGAGCGACGACAGCGCGGAGATCATCTGCCTGATCCGCTCCCTTATCGACAGCGGTAAAGAGTACGTGGTGAGCATGCTGGAATCGCTGGGTACGCTGGCGGGCGCGAAAACGTCTGCAAAAGGCAGCTACCCGGGCTGGCAGCCGGATGCAAGCTCTCCGGTGATGGCACTGGTGCGTGAAACCTACCAGCGTCTGTTCAACAGCACCCCGAACATTCAGGTGATCCACGCCGGTCTGGAATGTGGTCTGTTCAAGAAACCGTATCCGGACATGGACATGGTTTCTATCGGGCCAACCATTACCGGTCCACACTCGCCGGATGAGCAGGTTCATATCGAAAGCGTCGGTCACTACTGGACGCTGCTGACTGAACTGCTGAAAGCGATCCCCGTTAAGTAATTCCCTCACCCCAGCCCTCTCCCACAGGGAGAGGGTGAACAACGCAGGCCCGGTAAGCGTAGCGCACCGGGCTTTTTTACAATCCTAATACCAGCTGTCGCTCTAACTGCGGATCCAGCAGCGTGACGTGCAATCCCACCAGCCTCACCCCTCGCCCGCCTCGTCTTTCTTCCCATGCCTTTTTTGCCGTCGCGATAAGATCGTCTTTATTCAGTCGCGGCCAGACGTGTTCCTGCGTGGTCTGCTGGAAGTCATTGAATTTTAATTTGATACCCTGACGGGCAATCAGCAGGTCCGGCTTCACCTTGCTTAAGCGTCGCTCCAGCTCCGGGTAAAGCTGTTCCGTGATAATGGTTTCGCATTCGGACCAGTCATGAATATCTTCAATGAGGGTGCGCTCAACGCCGACGGATTTCCGTAGCCGTTCACTGTTCACATCGCGATCGTCAATCCCCTGGCTGCGCTCCCACAGCACGCGGCCAAACTTCCCAAAGCGCTTCAGCAGCATGGCGAGGTCGCTTCGCTGCACGTCTTCACAGGTCCGTAGCCCCATGCTTTCCAGCTTTGCAGCGGAGACTTTCCCGACGCCGGGGATTTTACCGAGCGGTAGCGTTTTCAAAAACGCAGGCACCTCTTCCGGCGTGATGACGTACTGACCGTTGGGCTTATTTAAATCGGAGGCGATTTTGGCGAGGAATTTAACGGGCGCCACCCCCGCCGATGCCGTCAGATTCAGCTCGTTGAAAATCGTCTGGCGGATCTCCTGCGCCATCAGGGTGGCGGAGCCGTGGCAATGCACGCTGTCGGTCACATCGAGATAGGCTTCGTCCAGCGACAGCGGCTCTATCAGAGAGGTATAGCGGGAGAAGATTTCCCGAATATGAAGGGAAGCCTCTTTATAGGCGTCGAACCGCCCGGGCAGAAGCGTGAGATGAGGGCAAAGCTTTAAGGCCATCGCCGTCGGCATGGCGCTGCGCACGCCAAATTTGCGCGCAGGATAGTTGGCGGTGCTGATGACACCACGCTGAACGCGGCTGCCGCCAATGGCGATGGGAATATCCCGCAGCGCCGGGTTGTCACGCATCTCCACTGCGGCAAAAAAGCAGTCCATATCGACATGGATTATTTTGCGCATAGTAAGCCCTCACTCATCACTGGATAAGTATACAGTAAACAAATGAGGATTGAGAAGTGTACGTGTGAATCGTCGGGTGGTGGCTTCGCCTTACCCGACCTGGCAGATTAAATGATGCGCTGCTGCTCGCGGGCCATTCTTTTTTTCCGCGCATCGCACGGTTCCGGGCAGTCGCAGACCTTTTCCATCCCAATGGAGGAAATACCGCCGCAGCTGCCCTGAATGCTTTTCCGTTTAACTATCCAGCCTAACGACATGCCGAAGATGACAAGCACAAACACCACAAAGGTTGCCAGAAACGTCAGCATCATCAGCCTCCAAAATCATCGAGCATGATGTTCTCATCTTCAACGCCGAGATCTTTCAGCATCTTAATCACGGCGGCGTTCATCATCGGCGGACCACACATATAGAACTCGCAGTCCTCGGGTGCAGGGTGCTGTTTGAGGTAGTTTTCATACAGCACGTTGTGGATGAACCCCGTATAGCCCGTCCAGTTATCTTCCGGCTGCGGATCGGAGAGCGCCACATGGAAGGTAAAGTTCGGGTTTTCACGCGCCAGCTGTTCAAACTCGTCGTCATAGAACATTTCGCGCAGCGAACGCGCCCCGTACCAGAAGCTGATTTTACGCTTGCTGCCGAGCCGCTTGAGCTGGTCAAAAATGTGCGAGCGCATCGGGGCCATACCGGCACCGCCGCCGATAAAGACCATTTCCGCGTCGGTATCTTTCGCGAAGAACTCCCCGAACGGACCGGAGATGGTCACCTTATCTCCCGGCTTCAGAGACCAGATATATGACGACATCACGCCCGGCGGTGCATCCGGCACATTCGGTGGCGGCGTGGCGATACGCACGTTGAGCATAATAATGCCCTTCTCTTCCGGATAGTTAGCCATGGAGTAAGCGCGCAACGTCGGCTCTTTTACCTCGGATACAAAGCGGAAGAGATTGAATTTGTCCCAGTCGGCGCGGTACTCCTCAGGCACGTCGAAGTCCGCATACGCCACGGTATGCTCAGGACACTCAATCTGAATGTAACCCCCGGCGCGGAACGGAACATCTTCCCCTTCCGGTACCCGCAGCTTCAGCTCTTTAATAAAGGTGGCTTTGTTATCATTGGAGATAACCTCGCACTCCCATTTTTTAACGCCGAAGATCTCTTCCGGCAGCTCAATCTTCATGTTCTGGCGCACCGCGACCTGGCAGGCCAGACGGCAGCCCTCTTTTGCCTCACGCTTAGTGATATGCGCCAGCTCGGTGGGCAGAATATCGCCACCGCCCTCTTTTACCGTCACGCGGCACTGTCCGCAGGAGCCGCCGCCGCCGCAGGCTGAGGAGACAAAAATACCGTTACCGGAGAGCGTGTTGAGCAGTTTATCTCCCGCAGGCGTGCGGATCTGATTCTGCGGATCGTCGTTAATATCAATCACCACGTCACCGGAATTCACCAGCTTCGCGCGCGCCGCCAGAATGAGTCCTGACAGCACCAGTACAATCAGCGTGAACATCACCACGCCAAGGATAATTTCCATCTGTTAGCCCTTATAGCTGCACACCGGAGAAGGACATAAAGCCCAGCGCCATCAGCCCGGTGGTGATAAAGGTGATCCCTAAGCCACGCAGACCCGCAGGCACGTTGGCATATTTCATTTTCTCGCGGATCCCCGCCATGGTGACTATCGCCAGCATCCAGCCGATGCCGGAACCAAAACCGTACACCACGGATTCACTGAAGTTGTAATCACGCTGAACCATAAACGAGACGCCGCCAAAGATGGCGCAGTTCACCGCGATCAGCGGCAGGAAGATCCCCAGCGCGTTGTACAGCGACGGGAAGTACTTATCGAGGATCATCTCGAGGATTTGCACCAGCGCCGCGATCACCCCGATAAAGGTGATGAAGTTCAGGAAGCTGAGATCAACCCCTTCCACCAGCGCGCCGTCCCGCAGCACGAAGTTGTACACCAGATTGTTAATCGGAACCGAAAGCCCCAACACAACGGTGACCGCCACCCCCAGCCCAAATGCCGTAGAGACCTTTTTAGACACGGCAAGGAACGTGCACATGCCGAGGAAAAACGCGAGCGCCATGTTTTCAACAAACACCGCGCGCACAAACAAACTCAGGTAATGAGCCATCGTCGGTTACTCCTTTTCCTGCTGTTCTGGCTTCAGCGTACGAATCAGCCAGATCAGCAAACCGATAATGAAAAATGCGCTAGGGGCCAACAGGAACAGGCCGTTTGGCAGATACCAGCCGCCGTTTTGCACCGTGTCCAGCACCGTGATGCCAAACAGCTTGCCGCTGCCAATCAGCTCGCGCAGGAACCCCACGGTCAGCAGGATCGCGCCGTAGCCCAGGCCGTTGCCGATACCGTCCATAAAGCTCGCCAGCGGCGGCATTTTCATGGCGTAGGCTTCCGCACGCCCCATGACGATACAGTTGGTGATGATCAGCCCGACAAACACCGAGAGCTGTTTGGAGGTTTCATAGGCGAAGGCGCGCAGCAGCTGATCGACCACGATCACCAGCGAGGCGATGATCGCCATCTGCACGATGATCCTCACGCTGTTGGGAATGTGGTGGCGGATCATCGAGATAAACATGCTCGAAAACGCCGTGACCAGCGTGACGGCCAGCGTCATCACCACCGCCGTTTCCAGCTTGGTCGTTACCGCCAGTGCCGAACAGACGCCCAGCACCTGCAGCGTGATCGGGTTATTGGCGAGCAGTGGGCCAATGAGCACCTTTTTCACTTCTTTCAGTTCACCGGTATCAGCCATTGTTCAGCGCTCCTTCACGTACGTTTTTCAGGAAAGGACCAAAGCCCAGCTCGCCCATCCAGAAATCAAAACTGTGCTGCACCCCGTTTGAGGTAAGCGTGGCGCCGGAAAGCCCATCGACCGCGTAGTCGTCACCGGGACGTGCCGCCCCTTTCATCACCTTCAGCGCAGGCAGACCGTTATCGTCGAGCACTTTCTTGCCGACAAACTGTGCCCGCCAGTTCGGATTTTCCACTTCGCCACCCAGCCCCGGCGTTTCGCCCTGGTCGTAATACGTAATGCCTTTGACCGTGCGGCCATCCGTATCCAGGGCCACAAAGGCATACATCATTGACCACAGCCCGTTACCGTAAACAGGCAGTACCACTTCCTGAATGCGTTTTTGGGGGTCACGCACCAGGTAAATTTCGGCCAGGTTGCTGCGACGCTTAATCCCGGCGGGATCTTGCGATGCCTCGAGCGTCACGCTCATCTGCGGATCTTTCAGCGCCAGCGCCTGGTTGAAGGTTGCCGGGTCTTTATCCAGCAGTTCACCCGTTTTTAAATCCACCAGCTGCGCGGAAATACGTTCGGCAAAGACGGCCGAAACGTCGTCTGCGCTCATTCCTTCCTGCATCAGCCCGGCCACGGCCAGAATGTTGCGCTGTTTATCCAGCGCGCGTTGCTCCTGCTGCAGGGGTTTTAACCCCACGGCAGAACCGGCCACGACGATGGAACAGACCAGACAGAGCACCAGCACCACCAGCAGCGTTTTGCTGATGCTGTCGTTATTTTTAACCTCAGCCACGCGCCTTCCTCCGCTTGATGTTGGCCCGCACCACCAGGTAGTCGAACAGCGGCGCAAACAGGTTGGCAAACAGAATGGCCAGCATCATCCCTTCCGGATACGCCGGGTTGACCACGCGGATCAGGACACACATCGCGCCAATGAGCACGCCATAGCTCCATTTACCTTTGTCTGTAAACGAGGCCGAGACCGGGTCCGTCGCCATGAACATCATGCCGAACGCGAAGCCCCCCAGCACCAGATGCCAGTACCACGGCATGGAGAACATCGGGTTGGTAGTAGAACCAATAACGTTGAACAGGGTGGCGGTCAGCACCATGCCGATCATCACGCCCGCCACAATCCGCCAGGAGGCCACACGTCCGAAAAGAATGATCGCCCCGCCAAGCAAAATCATCAGCGTCGAGACTTCACCGATGGAGCCCGGAATGTTGCCAATAAAGGCATCAAGCCAGGTGACTGGCTGACCCGTCGCGTTGTTCACCAGCGTTTCGCCACCGTGGGCTGCCCACTGTGAAAGCGGCGTCGCGCCGGAAAAACCGTCTGCCGCCGTCCAGACCAGATCGCCTGAGATTTGCGCCGGATAGGCAAAGAAGAGGAACGCACGTCCCGCCAGCGCCGGGTTGAGGAAGTTCCGCCCGGTGCCGCCGAAGATCTCTTTGGCAATCACCACGCCGAAACTGATGCCCAGCGCTGCCTGCCAGAGCGGTAAGGTGGGCGGGACAATCAGGGCAAACAGAATCGAGGTCACGAAGAAGCCTTCGTTGATCTCGTGTTTACGGATGATGGCAAACAGCACTTCCCAGAAGCCGCCCACGATAAATACCGTGAGGTAAATCGGCAGGAAGAACACCGCGCCCAGCGTCATCATACTGATCCAGCCCGCGTCTGCAGCGAAGCTCACCCCTAACGAATGGGCCAGACGGTAGTGCCAGTCAGACTGGAGCACCTGCGCCAGCTGCTGCGCATCGTACATGTGGTGCAGCGCCGGTATGCTCTGCAGACCGACGTTGTACATCCCCCAGAACATCGCCGGGAAGACCGCAAACCACACCAGGATCATCATCCGCTTAAGGTCGATGGCGTCGCGAACGTGCGCCGCGCCTTTCGTCACCAGCCCCGGCGTGTAGAAAATAGTCGCCGTTGCTTCATACAGCGGGTAGTACTTTTTGAGCTTCCCTTCGGTAAAGTGCGGCTCAATTTTTTCAAAGAGGTGTTTTAAGCCCATCGGTTATCCTTCCTGCTCAATGCGGGTTAACACCTCGCGCAATACCGGTCCATATTCGTATTTTCCCGGACAGACATAGGTACAGAGCGCCAGATCTTCTTCGTCAAGTTCCAGACAGCCCAGCGCCTGCGCGCTGTCGGTATCACCGGCGAGCAGATCGCGCAGCAGCATGGTCGGCAGAATATCCAGCGGCATGACGCGCTCGTAGTTACCAATCGGGACCATGGCGCGCTCGCCGCCGTGCGTACTGGTCGAGAAGCTAAACAGCTTATTACGCAGGAAATGGCCCAGCGTGGTGCGGGTAACGGAATATTTTTCCGCACCGGGCAGCACCCAGCCGAACAGCTCTTTCTCACGCCCTTCCTGCACAATGCTGACCTGCAAATGAAAACGTCCCAGATACGCGTGTGCATTGGCAGCATGGCGTCCGCTGAGGACCGAACCGGAAATCAGGCGGTTTTCACCCTCTTTGGTTTCCCCCACCAGCAGTTCATTGATGTCTGCGCCCAGCAGCGTCTTCACCAGGCGCGGGTGTGCAGCCTGCGGCCCGCCGATGGCGATGACGCGTTCCGCGCAGAGTTCACCCGTAGTAAAAAGCTTACCGATGGCGATGACATCCTGATAATTCAGATGCCAGACCCGTTTCGTCAGGCTTACCGGCTCAAGAAAGTGGATGTGCGTTCCGACCAGACCCGCCGGATGCGGGCCAGCAAACTCATTAAACGTGACCTGCCCCTGCGGATGCCCGCCAAGCTTGCCGCCGCCGGCCTGGCAAACGTGGACTTTCCCTGACGTGAGGCGGGCTAAAACGGTCAATCCGGCATCGAAGGCTTTGCGCTGTGCCAGGATAACCGGCTGCGGGTCCACGCTAAGCGGGTTGGTGTCGATGGCCGTGACGAAAATCGCGGCCGGTTCCGTGCCTGGAACAGGGGATTTGCTGAAGGGACGCGTACGAAGCGCGGTCCATAAACCGGACGCCAGAAGCTGAGCCTGAACGGCGTCACGGCTCAGCGACGCGAGGTCTGCGGCATCGTAATGGGCGAATTCACGCTGTTCGTTGCCTTCAATGCGGATAACCACCGACTGCAGAACGCGCCGTTCGCCACGGTTGATCGCCACAACGGTGCCGCTCGCGGGCGCCGTAAACATCACGCCGGGATTTTTTTTGTCCTCAAAGAGCGCCTGTCCTTTGATCACGCGATCGCCTTCCTGTACCAACATAGAAGGTCGCATTCCCAGGTAGTCGTCGCCCACAATGGCGACATGATGAACGCTTGCGCCTGTCGAAACGTGCTGCGCTGGCACGCCTGCAATCGGCAGATCAAGTCCTTTTTTTATTTTAAACATGTGGTTAGCAGGTTTCCATGAACAACAATCCAGTGGCCGCGAAGTGTAACATTTTCCCCTTCTCGCGGGCAGGGAATCCGCCGTCGCGCGCGCCAAATTGCGAGCTAATGCGCAAAGTTCCTGGAGCCATCGCGATTTTGATGGTTTATAAAGTAAAACTAATTTGTAAACTCACCGCCCGGCTCTTGCGAAAATCTATAGCGGTGCTAATGTGAGCGCTCCTAACAGAATAATCTGATTTCGGGTCTCTTTTGCCGTCCTGGCAAGTTGGTCATGGTTTTATCAAGGAACTAGTAGTATGCGTAAAATCGCATTGTTCATTGCGATGCTTCTGATTCCGTGCATGTCGTTTGCCGGACTGCTCAGCAGTAATAGCTCAACGACGCCGGTCAGCAAGGAATATAAACAGCAGTTAATGGGATCGCCGGTTTATATTCAAATCTTCAAGGAAGAACGCACTCTCGATCTGTTTGTGAAAATGGGCGAGACCTATCAGCTGCTTGATAGTTACAAAATTTGTAACTACTCCGGCGGACTGGGGCCAAAACAGCGTCAGGGCGATTTCAAAAGTCCGGAAGGGTTCTACAACGTTCAGCGCAGCCAGCTCAAGCCTGACAGCCGCTTCTATAAAGCCATTAACATCGGCTTCCCGAATGCCTATGACCGTGCTCACGGTTATGAAGGTAAATACCTGATGATCCACGGTGCCTGCGTGTCTATCGGCTGTTATGCGATGACCGATTCCGGCATTGATGAGATATTCCAGTTCGTGACCGGCGCGCTGGTCTTTGGGCAGCCTAGCGTACAGGTCAGCATCTATCCATTCCGCATGACGGACGCCAACATGGCGCGTCACAAGTACTCATACTACGCGGATTTCTGGAAACAGCTGAAGCCAGGTTACGACTACTTTGAGCAGACCCACAAGCCGCCGGTGGTCTCTATCGTAGATGGCCGTTACGTGGTCAGCAAACCGCTGAGCCACGAAGTCGTCCATCCACAGCTGGCGTCAAATTACACGGTCCCCGAGACAAAATAGCACCCACTCGCCTGGCATAATCTTTTGCCAGGTTTCGTTGCCCGTCAGTGGCTGCGTTGCAATGACTGTGACCACATCGTTCGGTGTGGTCTCCTTCTGAAAGTCTATCTCCACATCCTGATCCAGCAGCGTCGCAACGCCAAACGGCGCACGGCGGGTGATCCAGAACAGATTCGTCGAGCAGAACGCCATCACATAGCGGCCGTCAGAGAGCAGCATGTTGAACACGCCTTTTTCGCGCAGCTCTGTCGCCAGCGTCGCGATGTATTTGAACACGGCAGCCATGTTGCTGGGCGTGCGGGGATAGCGCTCCGTCAGCTTGTGCAGCAGCCAGCAGAAGGCTTTTTCGCTATCCGTTTCGCCAACCGGGCGGAAATTGCCCGTCTCCAGCGACTTATAGCCCGTGAGTTGCCCGTTGTGCGCGTAGGTCCAGTTACGGCCCCACAGCTCGCGGGTAAACGGATGGGTATTTTCCAGCGCCACTTCGCCACGGTTAGCCTGACGGATGTGGGCGATCACCGAGCGGGACTTGATGGGATAGTCCTGCACCAGTTTGGCAATCGGTGAGTTAAAGCTGGGCTGTGGATCTTTGAACGTGCGACACCCTTTGCCTTCGTAGAAGGTGATGCCCCAGCCGTCTTTATGCGGCCCGGTTCCTCCACCGCGCTGAACCAGCCCGGTGAAACTAAAGCAGATATCGGTTGGCACATTGGCGCTCATCCCGAGCAGTTCGCACATACTTCACCTCCACAACAGCGGGGGCAAGAGTGCCCCCAGCGAAGTCTTACTTAACCATCTCTTTTTCGATCAGCTGGATCAGGATGTGGATCACTTTGATGTGAATTTCCTGAATACGGTCAGCATAACCGAAGTGCGGAACGCGAATTTCAACATCCGCAGTACCGTCCATCTTACCGCCATCTTTACCCGTCAGGGTGATGACTTTCATCCCTTTTTCACGCGCGGCGGCGATCGCTTTGATCACGTTGCCGGAGTTGCCGGAGGTAGAAATCCCCAGCAGCACGTCGCCTTCACGGCCTACCGCTTCAACGTAGCGGGAGAAGATGTGATCGTAACCGAAGTCGTTGCCTACGCAGGAGATGTGGCTAACGTCTGAAATCGCAATCGCCGGGTAGCCCGGGCGGTTTTCGCGATAGCGTCCGGTCAGCTCTTCTGCGAAGTGCATCGCGTCGCAGTGGGAACCGCCGTTACCGCAGGAAAGCACTTTGCCGCCGGCTTTGAAGCTGTCGGCCAGCAGGACCGCTGCGCGCTGAATAGCGTGAATATTGGCATCATCTTTCAGAAAGTTCGCCAGCGTTTCCGCCGCTTCGTTCAGTTCGTTACGAATAAGATCCTGGTACATGAGGATAATCCTTCAGTATTGATGAAATAACACAGTGGAGTGTACCGGATAGCGCGAAAAGCGAGAAGCTAAAGCCATGCGAATCGTCCGGCGTTTTGTTTTTTTGTGCCGGCTAAAACACGAACAATGTGAACCAGGTTGTAATTATTTTGTAAACACATTGCTAAAGGAATTTACATCAACTACAACCATATCATCACAAGTGGTCAGACCTCCTACAAGCAAGGGAGCTTTTCTTTATGATGATTTTGAGCATTCTCGCAACCGTTGTTCTGCTCGGTGTGTTGTTCTATCACCGCGTAAGTTTATTCCTGAGCAGCCTGATTCTTCTGGCCTGGACGGCTGCGCTTGGCGTCGCAGGTCTCTGGAATATCTGGCTTTTAGTCCCTCTTGCCATCATTCTTCTGCCGTTTAACCTGGCGCCGATGCGTAAATCCATGATCTCTGCGCCGGTGTTCAAAGGCTTCCGCAAAGTGATGCCGCCAATGTCGCGTACCGAGAAAGAAGCGATTGATGCGGGCACTACCTGGTGGGAAGGCGACCTGTTCCAGGGCAATCCGGACTGGAAAAAGCTGCATAACTACCCGCAGCCGCGCCTGACCGCTGAAGAACAGGCGTTTATTGACGGCCCGGTAGAAGAAGCCTGCCGTATGGCAAACGACTTTGCCATCACCCACGAAATGGCCGATCTGCCGCCAGAGCTGTGGGCGTACCTGAAAGAGCATCGCTTCTTCGCGATGATCATCAAGAAAGAGTACGGCGGTCTGGAGTTCTCCGCTTACGCTCAGGCTCGCGTGCTGCAGAAGCTGGCGGGCGTTTCCGGGATCCTGGCGATTACCGTTGGCGTACCTAACTCCTTAGGGCCGGGCGAACTGCTGCAGCATTACGGTACGGAAGAGCAAAAAGATCACTACCTGCCGCGTCTGGCACGCGGTCAGGAAATCCCGTGCTTCGCGCTGACCAGCCCGGAAGCAGGCTCCGATGCGGGCGCGATCCCGGATACCGGCGTGGTCTGCATGGGCGAGTGGCAGGGCGAGCAGGTGCTGGGCATGCGCCTGACCTGGAACAAGCGTTATATCACCCTGGCGCCTATCGCCACCGTGCTGGGTCTGGCCTTTAAGCTCTCTGACCCGGAAAAACTGCTGGGCGGCGAAGAAGATCTGGGCATTACCTGTGCGCTGATCCCAACCTCTACCCCAGGCGTCGAGATTGGTCGTCGTCACTTCCCGCTGAACGTGCCGTTCCAGAACGGTCCGACCCGCGGTCAGGATATCTTTGTGCCGATTGACTACATCATCGGTGGTCCGAAAATGGCCGGTCAGGGCTGGCGTATGCTGGTGGAATGTCTGTCGGTGGGCCGCGGCATTACCCTGCCGTCGAACTCAACCGGCGGTCTGAAGTCGGTCGCGATGGGGATTGGTGCCTACGCGCACATCCGCCGTCAGTTCAAAATCTCCATCGGCAAGATGGAAGGTATCGAAGAGCCGCTGGCGCGTATCGCGGGCAACGCCTACGTGATGGACGCCGCCGCCACGCTGATTACCTACGGCATTATGCTGGGCGAAAAACCAGCCGTACTGTCCGCCATTGTGAAGTACCACTGTACCCACCGCGCGCAGCAGTCAATCATTGACGCGATGGATATCGCGGGCGGTAAAGGCATTATGCTCGGCGAAGGCAACTTCCTGGCGCGCGGCTATCAGGGCGCACCGATTGCCATCACCGTGGAAGGGGCAAACATCCTGACCCGCAGCATGATGATCTTCGGTCAGGGCGCAATTCGCTGCCATCCTTACGTTCTGGAAGAGATGGCCGCCGCGCAGAACAACGACGTGGATGCCTTCGATAAGCTGCTGTTCAAACATATCGGTCACGTGGGCAGCAACAAGGTGCGCAGCTTCTGGCTGGGCCTGACGCGCGGCCTTACCAGCGCCACGCCGACCGGCGATGCGACCAAACGTTATTACCAGCATCTGAACCGTCTGAGCGCCAACCTGGCCCTGCTGTCTGACGTTTCCATGGCGGTGCTGGGCGGCAGCCTGAAGCGTCGCGAACGTATCTCTGCCCGTCTGGGCGATGTGCTGAGCCAGATCTTCCTGGCCTCTGCGGTCCTGAAACGTTACGACGATGAAGGCCGTCAGGAAGCGGATCTGCCGCTGGTGCACTGGGGCGTGCAGGATGCGATGTATCAGGCTGAACAGGCGATTGACGATCTGCTGGCGAACTTCCCGAACCGCTTTGTGGCAGGCGCCCTGCGCGTGGTGATCTTCCCGACCGGTCGTCACCACCTGGCGCCGTCCGACAAGCTGGACCACAAGGTGGCGAAGATCCTGCAGGTTCCGAGCGCAACCCGCTCCCGCATCGGTCGCGGTCAGTACCTGGCACCGACGCCGCATAACCCGGTGGGTCTGCTGGAAGAAGCGCTGCTGGACGTGATAGCTGCCGATCCGATTCACCAGAAGATCTGTAAACAGCTGGGCAAAAACCTGCCGTTTACCCGTCTGGACGAACTGGCAAAACAGGCGCTCGCCGGTGGCATTATCAATAAAGATGAAGCCGCTCTGCTGGTGAAAGCCGAAGAGAGCCGTCTGCGCAGTATTAACGTGGATGATTTCGAACCGGACGAACTGGCGACGCAGCCGGTAAAGCTCCCGGAGAAGCACCGTAAACCTGAAGCGGCGTAACGCGTTTCGCTTATACAAACCCCGCCGCGCGCGGGGTTTTTTATTGCCACATTTTCTCGTTATGTCGTGCTACAGTGTCAAAAAGTGGTCGTTTGAGGAGTCTGAATTGTGCCTGGTCTGAAGATTTCTATTTTGCAGCAACCTTTAGTGTGGATGGATGGCCCCGCCAACCTGCGCCACTTTGATCGTCAACTGGAAGACATTACCGGGCGTGATGTGATTGTCCTGCCGGAAATGTTCACCACCGGCTTCGCCATGGAAGCGGCACAGCAGTCAATGCCGCAGGATGAGGTGGTCGCCTGGATGCATGTCAAAGCGCAGCAGACTAATGCGCTGATCGCTGGCAGCGCCGCCCTGCAGACCGAACGCGGGCCGGTGAACCGCTTCCTGCTGGTGGAGCCGGAAGGAAAAGTGCATTTTTACGATAAACGCCACCTGTTCCGCATTGCGGATGAGCATCATCACTATGAAGCCGGTAACGAGCGCGTGGTGTTCGAGTGGCGAGGCTGGCGTATTCTGCCGCTGGTTTGCTACGACCTGCGTTTCCCGGTGTGGTCGCGTAACCGCAACGATTACGACCTGGCGCTGTATGTCGCCAACTGGCCTGCACCGCGCTCCCTGCACTGGCAGTCGCTGCTGGTGGCGCGCGCGATTGAGAACCAGGCGTACGTGGTGGGCTGTAACCGCGTGGGAACGGACGGCAACGGACATCACTACCGCGGCGACAGTCGGGTGGTGAATCCGCAGGGCGAGATCATCGCCACCGCCGAGCCGCACCAGGCGACGCGCATTGATGCGGAGCTGTCGTTAACGGCGCTGAAAGAGTACCGGGAGAAGTTTCCGGCGTGGCAGGATGCGGATCCGTTTAGCATCGGCTGAAATTTTCCCCTCACCCCGCCCCTCTCCCAAAGGGAGAGGGAGGATAAAACATTAACTCACCAGCGCCTGCCCATCCTTGCGGCTTTCCGTCGCGGCCACGTAGTGCCCTTCCGGCAGGCGATAGATCACCTGCGCCCCGCCAAAGTTGTAATCCTGCAGCGGATCTTCCACCACGATCTGATGCCCGCGCGCGCGCAGGGCGGCAATCGTATTGCGATCGAACGTCGATTCAACGATCACCTCCCTGCCCTGCACCACGCGCCAGCGCGGGGCGTCGATTGCCGCCTGCGGGTTTTGCCCGTGCAGCATGATGCGCAGCGCCATCTGCATGTGCCCCTGCGCCTGCATCGGGCCGCCCATCACGCCGAAGGACATCAGCGGCTGGCCGTTGCCGTCCATCGCAAAGCCCGGAATGATGGTGTGGAACGGACGCTTGCTGCCCGCCAGCGCGTTCGGGTGATTCGGATCCAGCACAAACCCGCAGCCCCGGTTTTGCAGGCTGATCCCGGTATCCGGCACCACGATGCCTGACCCAAAGCCCATATAGTTGGACTGAATAAACGAGACCATCATCCCGCTGGCATCTGCGGTGCTGATGTAGACCGTGCCGCTCTGCGTCGGGGAACCGTAAACAAAATCAGATGCGCTGTCGTGGTTAATCAGCGCCGCGCGCGACTTCAGGTAATGGTCGCTCAGCAGCTCTTTCGCCGCGAACGCCATGTGTTCTTCATCCGCCACGTAGCGGTCGAGATCCGCCAGCGCCAGCTTCATCGCCTCAATGGAGAGATGCAGAGACTGCACGGAATCCGGATGATGCTTCTCAATGCCGCACTGCTCAAGAATGCCGAGCGCAATCAGCGTGGCGATCCCCTGACCGTTAGGCGGCAGCTCCTGCACCGAACCGCCCGCGAAGTCGCGCGACAGCAGCTCGACCCAGTCCACGCGGTGGTTGGCCAGATCTTCAGCCGTCAGGTGCGCGCCGTGCTCTTTGGCGAAGGCAGCAATTTTCTGCGCCAGCTCGCCGCGGTAAAAGGCTTCGCCGTTGGTGCGGGCGATCAGCTCAAGCGAGTTCGCCTGCGCCGGGTTACGGAAGATCTCCCCCACGCGCGGGGCGCGGCCTTCCGGCGCGAAGCAGGCGCTGAAGCCCGGCTGATCTTTCAGCTTGCTATAGCCGCGCTGCCACAGATGACTGATCAGCGGCGAGACCGGGAAACCGTTGCGCGCATAGTCAATGGCGGGCTGCGCCAGGGTGGTAAACGGCAGCGTGCCGAAGCGTTCCGCCAGGGCGACCCAGCCGGATACCGCGCCCGGCACGGTCACCGCGTCCCAGCCGATTTCCGGCACCGTGGTTTTACCGGCAAACAGATCCGCATGCCAGCTCGCAGGCGAACGACCGGACGCGTTCAGGCCGTGCAGCTTTTCGCCGTCCCAGACGATGGCAAAGGCATCGCTGCCAATCCCGTTGCCGGTCGGCTCGACCACCGTCAGCGCCATCGCGGTGGCAATGGCCGCATCCACGGCATTCCCGCCCAGCTGCAGCATCTTCATGCCCGCCTGCGCCGCCAGCGGCTGAGACGTCGCAACGGCGTTATGGCCCAGCATCGGCGGGCGGCGTGAATCGTAACCGGACGTAAAATCAAGCGCTTTGGTCATCATGACTCCTTAGTCATGGCGCGGATCGAGCGCATCGCGCAGCCCGTCGCCGAGTAAATTAAAGCCCTGCACGGCAAGGAAAATCGCCACGCCGGGGAAAATGGACATCCACGGGGCCTGCTCCAGAAACCCTTTCGCGGTGTTGAGCATGGACCCCCAGGACGGATTGGGCGGCTGCTGTCCCAGCCCTAAAAACGACAGGCTGGCTTCAGCGATTATCGCCGAGGCAATGGCCAGCGTGGCCTGCACCAGGATCGGCGACATCACGTTGGGCAGGACGTATTTAATGATGATCCAGCGATCCGGCAGGCCAATCGCCCGCGCGCCGTCGATATACTCTTCGTTGCGAATGGCGATCACCTGGCCGCGCGTCAGGCGGGCAAAGATCGGCATCGCGGAGAGGCCAATGGCGATCATCGCGTTGGTCAGGCTTGGGCCCAAAAATGCCCCCAGCGCGATCGCCATGATCAGGAACGGACAGGCCAGCAGCGCCTCGATAAAGCGCGAGATCACGCCGTCCCACATCTTCTGGAAGTAGCCCGCCACCAGCCCCAGCGGCACGCCGATAACCACCGCAATAACGACCGACATACAGCCCGCCATCAGCGAGGTTCTCGCCCCCCAGATAATGCGGGATAAGATGTCGCGCCCCAGCTCGTCGGTGCCGAACCAGTACATCGCCGACGGCGCTTTGCGCACCGCCAGGAAGTTGGCTTTCACCGGGTCGAACGGGGCGATCCACGGCGCCAGCAGCGCCACCAGCACAAAGAACCCCACCACCACCGCGCCAATCACCGCGCTTTTATTGCCGAGGAATTTCTTCAGTACCCGGTTCTGCGCGCCCGGCAGCGCGGGCGTAACGGTTTGCGTCGTCAGTTCCGCCATGGTTAACCTCGCATTTTCGGGTTGATAAGGACGTAGAGCACGTCGGCCAGCAGGTTGAGCATCAGGAAGCCAATCGCCACAATCAGCACCACGCCCTGCACCACCGCATAGTCACGGTTGAATACCGAGTCGACGATCATCTTGCCAAAGCCCGGAATGGTGAAAACCTGTTCGGTCAGCACCGCGCCGCCCAGCAGCTCGCCAAACAGCAGCGTGGTGAGGGTAATCACCGGCACCAGCGCGTTGCGAAACGCGTGCTTTAAGATCACCGCCTTCGGCAGCAGCCCCTTAGCGCGCGCGGTGCGGATGTAATCCGCTTTCAGCACGGCAATCATCGAGGCGCGGGTATGGCGCATCAGCGTTGCCGCGAGGCCCGTTCCGAGAACGGACGCGGGCAGCAGCAGCGTGCGCAGGTTCTGGATCGGATCTTCACTGAACGGCACGTAGCCGGAGGCGGGTAGCCACTGCAGGTTCACCGAAAAAACCAGAATCAGCAGGATCCCCAGCCAGAAGTGCGGGATCGAGATCCCCGAGATCGCCACGAAGTTCGCCCCGTGATCGACCCAGCTGTTTTTGTTCACCGCCGCGAGGATCCCCATGCTGATGCCAAACACCAGCGCGATAATCATCGCCAGCAGCGACAGCTCCAGCGTGACCGGCAGCTTGCTGGCGATCAGCTGCGTCACCGGCTCGTGCGTGCGTAAGGAGACGCCCAGATCCCCCTGCAGCGCCCGCGTCAGCCAGTGGAAATACTGCACGGGGATCGGCGCATCGAGGTTCAGCTCCGCACGCAGCTGAGCGATGACCGCCGGATCGCGCTCCTCGCCAGCCATGGCGATCAGCGGGTCGCCGGGCAGCAGCTTTTGCAGCCCGAACACCATCATGCTCACCAGCAGTAGCGTCGGGACGGCCAGCAGCAGACGTTTGCAAATCAGTTCCAGCATGGGCTCTCCTCAGGACGGTTATTTCGCCAGCGTCAAACCCGCCAGACGCACGATGCCGTCCGGGTAAGGCTTAAAGCCCTGCACGCTTTTATTCAGGCCAAAAATGCGCGGCTCGAAGTAGAGGTAGGCAATCGGCATGTCGGTTTGCAGCTGCTTCACCACCTTGTCGTACAGCGGCTGGCGCGCGGCCTGGTCGGTGCTCTGGCGCGCCTGGGTCAGCCATTCGTCAACCTGCGCGTTGCTGTAGCGGCCGTCGTTAAGGGTGCCTTTGCTGTTGATAAAGCCGTAGATGCTGCCGTCCGGATCCGGGCGTCCCGACCAGCCGGAGAAGCTCAACTGATAGTCCCCGCTCTGCTGGCGATCGAGCAGCGTGGCGAATTCGGTCATCTGCAGGTTCAGGGTGAAGCCCGCCTCGGCCACCATCGCCTGCAGCACCTGTCCCACCTGCTGCGAGGTAGGGTTGTTCGGCACCAGCAGGTTGACGGTCAGCGGCGTGGTCACACCGGCGGCTTTCAGCAGCGCTTTGGCTTTGTCGACGTCACGCGGCGGGACCGGCAGGTTGACGTGATACGGGCTGACCGGTGAAAACGCCTGGTTGGCCGGGGTGTAGAGCCCTTCAAAGACCACCTGGTTTAGCGCATCGCGGTCGATAGCCTGCGAGAAGGCCTCGCGCACGCGGGCATCCTTAAACGGATCGTTAGCTGGCACCTTGCCGTTGTTGATGTTAAAGGTGATGCCCTGATAGCCCAGGCCCGTTACCTTCGCCAGCGCCAGCTTACTGTCAGCCTCGACGGTTTTCACATCGCTGGCGGCGATGCCTTCGGTCAGGTCGAGATCGCCCGCACGCAGGTTCGCGAGACGCACGGAGGCATCCGGGATCGGCAGATAGATAATTTTGTCGAAGTGGTAGGCGTCTTTATTCCAGTAGTTGTCGAAGCGGGTCAGAACAATACGGTCCTGGGACACGCGGCTGTCGAATTTATACGGGCCGGAGCAGACCGGATGGGCGGCAAAGTCAGGCTTTTTCGCCGCCTCGGGGGCCATCATCGCGCCCGCGCGGTCGGTGAGCTGCATCAGCAGCGCGGCATCGGGGGTCTTCAGGTGCAGCGCAATCTGCATCGGGCCGGTGACCTCGACCGATTCAACGGAGGAGATCTCGCTCTTACGCAGGGAGCCTTTCAGGGTAAGGGCGCGGTCGAGGTTGTATTTTGCCGCGGCTGCATCGAATTTCTCACCGTCGTGGAAGGTGACGCCTTCGCGCAGATTGAGCGTTAGGGTTTTACCGTCCTCACTCCACGCCCAGTCTTTAGCCAGACCGGGAACAACCTTCAGATTTTCATCCACGTCCACCAGCCTGTCGCACAGGGAGGCAAACACGAAGCGGCCATAGTAGGTGCGCGCCAGGTGCGGGTCGAGCATGTCCGGGTCAGCGCCCAGGCCGATTCGCAGCACGCTTTCAGAATGGGCGGGCAGCGCCGCGCCAAGCAACATAACACTTCCCAGTACGGTCAAAAGAGAATTACGCATTGTCATTATCATGAGTTCCTTGGAGGAAGGGGCGAGTGAGTGGCCGCGTGTTCAAACAGCGCGCGGCGGCGCAGAAAAGCGGCGGATGGCGGTGCAATCTGGATAACGCTGCGATCGCGGTTGATCTCCTGCCAGCGGTGGCAGGCAACCTGACGCCCGCCGTCGAGCACCTGATTGATCGGCTCGACCTGACGGCATTCGTCGGTGACGTACGGGCAGCGGGTGTGGAAACGACAGCCGGACGGCGGGCTGGCTGGGTTGGGCAGATCCCCCTGCAGCAGCGGCGCATCTCGCTCAATGCCCGGCTGCATCTGCGGCGCCGAGGCGATCAGCGCCTGGGTATAGGGATGCAGCGGCGCGTCAAAAATCTCATCCACGGTGGCAAGCTCGACGATTTGCCCAAGATACATGACCGCCACGCGGTCGCTCATATGGCGGATCACCGCCAGGCCGTGGGCGACAATCACCATCGTCAGCCCCAGCTGGTGCTTCAGGCTTTCCAGCAGGTTGACCACCTGCGCCTGAACGGAGACGTCCAGCGCGGATACCGGCTCATCACCCAGCAGCAGCTTCGGTCCCGAGGCCAGCGCGCGCGCAATGCCGATACGCTGGCGCTGCCCGCCGGAAAACTCGTGCGGATATCGGCCGGCCCAGGCGGCGGGCAGGCCTACAGTCTTGAGCAACTCGGCAACGCGGTACTGGCGATCCGCTTTTTTCATGTTCTGATGCAGCCACAGCGGCTCGCCGACGATCTGCTCCACCGTCATGCGCGGGTTGAGGGAGGCGAAGGGATCCTGGAAGATGATCTGCAGCTCGCGCCGGAGTTGATTCAGGCGCGCCCCCGAGGCATGCGTGATCTCTTCCCCCTGGTAAAACACGCGCCCTTCGCTGGCGGCCAGCAGGCGCAGCAGCAGACGGCCAAGCGTGGATTTTCCGGAGCCGGACTCGCCGACGATCGCCAGCGTTTCGCCCGGCATCACGGCAAGCGAAACGCGATCGACCGCGGTGACAAACCGTGCCGGAGTAAAGAGTTTTTTGGGGCCGGGGAAAAGCTTGCTGAGGTCACGGGCTTCAAGAATGGGCGTGGTCATGCTATTTCTCCCAGGGCAATGTGCTGTTCGAGCGGCACGCGGAAGCAGGCGACCTGATGGCCCGCGCCGAGCGTGGTGAGCTGCGGTTTTTCAGCGTGGCAGCGCGTCTGCGCAAACGGGCAGCGCGTCGCGAAACGGCAGCCCTTCGGCATGGATTCCGGGAGCGGGACCGCGCCGGGAATGGTGGAGAGCTGGCCCTTACGTGCGCCCAGCGAGGGGATCGAGCCCATCAGGCCGATGGTGTACGGGTGCTGCGGGTCGGCAAAAATAGCCTCCACGCTCCCCTGCTCCACCACCTGCCCGGCATACATCACGGCGACCTGCTGGGCGACTTCTGCCACCACGCCTAAATCGTGGGTGATCATCAGCACTGCCGTGCCGGTTTCCTCTTTTAAGGCGTTGAGCAAGGCAAGGATTTGCGCCTGGATGGTGACGTCGAGCGCGGTGGTGGGCTCGTCAGCAATCAGCAGTTTGGGATGGTTAATCAGCGCCATCGCAATCATCACGCGCTGGCGCATGCCGCCGGAAAGCTGGTGGGGATACGCTTTCAGGCGCATCTCTGCCGCCGGGATCTGTACCTTCTCGAGGATCTGCAGCGCGACCTTCATCGCCTCTGCGCGCGAGACGTTCTGGTGTCGTATAACCGCTTCGCTAAGCTGATCGCCCAGCGTAAACGCCGGATTGAGCGAGGTCATCGGCTCCTGAAAAATCATCGCCAGCTCGCTGCCGCGCAGATCGGCATATTCCCGCGGTGAGAGCTTTAGCAGGTCGTGGCGGCGAAACTGCATCTCCCCGCTGACGATCCGCGCGCTGGGGGGCAGTAACCCCATCAGCGCCAGTGAGGTGATACTTTTCCCGCAGCCGGACTCCCCCACCAGCGCGAGCGTTTCGCCTGCCCTAACGGTCAGAGAAATACCATCAAGCACGCTAACCGGCGAGCCAGCAAACGTAACGTTGAGGTTTTGCACTCGCAATACGGGCGTGGCGTCCTTAAAGGGTATTGTCGTCATGGCGTGAAGTCGTCCTCGAGGTGGATCGCCTGAATCAGGGCGGTTTGCAGGCTGAGCAGGTGTTCGCGCATGGCGGCCGCGGCTTCATTTGGCTGGCGATGGATAATCGCAGCCATGATCTTGTGGTGGTGGTCGTTATAGCTGTCGACACGTTCGGGGGTGCGTGCCAGCTCGCGCAGATGCTGCCAGCCCGGTTCACGCCGCACGGCATCAATGGCATCAAACAGGCCGAGCATCAGACGGTTGCCCGCCGCCTCGGCAATTGCCCGGTGAAAGGCGCTATCCCACAGTTCGTTGAGATCGCGGTCATCCGGGCTGACCTTATCGATGCGTTCCAGCATGCGCTGCATGAGCGCGAGGTTTTCCCTGGTGGCACGCAGTGCCGCAAGCCGGGCTAAGCCGGGTTCGAGCTGTAGACGAGCTTCCATCACTTCCAGAAGGTTGGTCTGCTGAACCAATCCCTGAAGGGCCAGCGGTTCAACAGGTGCCGCCGGACCAATAAAGGTCCCTTTGCCCTGCTTACGCCAGATGCGCCCCTCTTCTTCCAGCACGTCCAGCGCACGACGCACTTCACGTCGCCCTACGCCGAGAGTGTCCGACAGCTCACGTTCCGTGGGCAGCGGTATGCCTGGTGTTGACTCATGCTGGTTGATTAGCCCGCGCAGCTGCTCAAGCGCGGTGCTGGAATTGGCCAGAAACCGTGACGGTTTTTCCATATTGGTTCGCTCGCTTTCATCATAATTTTATTTTTATTAACGATAAGTTATTGATATGAAATGAAGCTTATCGTGCTAATGATTAAGCAATAACCAAACCAATACGCAATTGGTTCAGTTATTTTTTGGAAAGCGGGAGATAACCAAATGATTCTGCGTGAATTATTTTTACAGAAAGACACATTCTGACTGAGGTCTGAAGAGAGGAACGGTGGTTAAATGCACAATATCAGTGCAGATAACGCACTATATTTGTGCAATTGTTAATTAATTGCACCATAGATATTGACTTTTTGTTAACGATAGTTGAGGGGATGAGATTACAGAATGCTGAAACGACGAAGGCCTGAATCATTTCTGATTCAGGCCTTCTGAATAGTGGCGGAACGGACGGGACTCGAACCCGCGACCCCCTGCGTGACAGGCAGGTATTCTAACCGACTGAACTACCGCTCCACTGTTCCCGTTTGGGGAACGAGGCGCATATTACGGTGCGCCTCCGATCTCGTCAACGCTTTTTCTCGCGTTTTGAATCGTTTGCTGCAAAAATCGCCCAAACGATGATTTTACAGGCATTCCGGCGTTTTTTCAGGCGCGCCACATACAGCTACCGCCCTTCTTCTGGACCAGATCAAGCCGGGATTCGTGGTTATGAAGCTCTTCATCACTGGCTAAAACAACCCGCAACCGGCTTGCCTGACGGACAACACGCTGAATGCCCGCTTCGCCTTGCGTCTGCTGGGATTCATTTTCCATACTGAACTTCATTGAGGTCTGCCCGCCGGTCATCGTCAGATAGACATCCGCCAGGATCTGGGCATCAAGCAACGCCCCGTGGAGCGTTCGTTTGGTATTGTCTATCTCGTAGCGCGAGCAGAGCGCATCCAGGCTGTTACGCTTGCCGGGAAACATCTTCCTTGCCAGCGCCAGGCTGTCCGTCACCTTACAGAAGGTGTTCGTCTTCGGGATATCACGATTAAGCTTGCTGAATTCATAATCCATAAAGCCGATATCGAACGAGGCGTTATGGATGACAAGCTCGGCACCCTTGATATATTCCAGGAACTCGTCAGCGACATCCGCAAACGTCGGCTTATCCAGCAAGAACTCATCGGCAATCCCGTGAACGCCGAACGCTTCCGGATCCACCAGCCGATCGGGTTTGAGGTAGACGTGGAAGTTGTTCCCCGTAAGACGACGGTTCACCACTTCAACGGCGCCGATCTCGATGATCTTATGCCCTTCGTAGTGCGCGCCGATCTGGTTCATACCGGTGGTTTCGGTATCGAGGACAATCTGGCGAGTAATTGCAGTGCTCATAGCGGTCATTTATGTCAGACTTATCGTTTTACTGAACGTTTCGAATACAGGAAGTCTACCAGAGATGCGTAAACAGGTAGAAATTTTCACCGATGGATCTTGTCTCGGTAACCCAGGACCCGGCGGTTACGGCGCGATTATGCGCTATCGCCAGCACGAAAAAACTTTTAGCGAAGGCTATTTTCTGACCACCAACAACCGGATGGAGTTGATGGCGGCCATCGTGGCGCTGGAGGCGTTAAAAGAACATTGTGACGTGGTGTTAAGCACCGACAGTCAGTACGTGCGCCAGGGGATTACCCAGTGGATCCACAACTGGAAAAAACGCGGCTGGAAAACCGCCGATAAGAAACCGGTCAAGAACGTCGATCTCTGGAAACGTCTTGATGCTGCGCTGGGCCAGCACCAGATTAAGTGGGAGTGGGTTAAAGGCCACGCAGGCCACCCGGAAAACGAACGCTGCGACGAACTGGCGCGTGCTGCGGCATCCAATCCCGCTCATGAAGATGCGGGCTATCAGCCCGACGTTTAATCGGTTTTTTTGTACTGCCGCGTGGCGCCGACGGTCTGGCGGATGGGCGTTTTCGACTTGCTCTGCTTCATGGGGTTAAGCGTAAGGGGAATGGTTCGCTTACGCGCGACGATAAATTGCAAACAGCCCAACGCGGGGAGGTGGGTACTCAGTACAACGCCCCCCTGCCGCGCCCAGGGCAGCACCTGAAAACCACCGTAGCAGAGCACTTCAAAGTTCAGCAGCGAAAGCCAGTCGAGCTGGCGCATCATGGTGAACATCCGGCTGTTGTAAGGTGGGGCCCGGCGTAGTACCGGTACCAGCTTACGCAGGCCCATCAGGCTTAGCGGATTAAATCCGCTCAGTACCAGCCAGCCGTCATCAATCAGCACACGATCGGCTTCGCGAAGCAGACGATGCGGATCGCTGCACCAGGGCAGCGTGTGGGCGAGCAAACAGGCATCAACGGATTTCTCTGCAAACGGCAGATGCAACGGGTCTGCCTTCACCTGAACCGGCGCTCCGCCGAGAGAGACGTTGACCTGATGCGAGATAGCGCAGCTTTCGGTATTGATTTCCGCGCTGAGATTGCCAATCTTAAGCAGGTGAAAGCCATACATCTTCGCAAGCCAGGGCTTCAGCTGTTGTTCTAACGCTTCGCGATAGTATTCACCCCAGGGCAATTCCGCCCAACGTTCCGGTGCTGCGACAGTCTGAGGTATCCTTGCCGGTTTCATCAAAACACCCGCCACGCTATAAGAGGTAATGTATGAATCTTATCAGTATTCCAGCCTTTGAGGACAATTACATCTGGGTTTTGGTTGACGACGATCGCCGATGCGTCATTGTCGATCCCGGAGAATCCTCCCCCGTTCTGCGCGCAATAAAAGAGAACGGCTGGCAGCCGGAAGCCATTCTGTTGACGCATCACCATCACGATCATACTGGCGGCGTGCCTGAACTGCGCGCTCATTTTCCGCATCTGGTGGTTTACGGACCGGCGGAGGCACAAGATAAGGGCGTCACGCAAGTAGTCGAAGAAGGCGAAACTATCCTCATACGCGAGTGGGAGTTTTCCGTATTTGCTACACCAGGTCACACTTTGGGACATCTATGTTTCTACAGTAAACCTTATCTTTTTTGCGGCGACACGTTGTTCTCCGGAGGCTGCGGAAGACTGTTTGAAGGCACGCCAGCTCAAATGCACCAGTCTTTACAGAAGATTAATGCGTTACCCGATGACACCATTATTTGTTGCGCCCATGAGTATACATTAGGAAATATGAAGTTTGCCGTGAGCCTCTTACCCGAGGATCGGGCGATTCAGGATTATTATCACAAAGTGAAGGAGTTACGTGCAAAAGACCAAAAAACACTACCCGTAATTCTGAAAAACGAGCGCCAAATTAATTTATTTTTACGAACAGATGATATTGATTTAATTAATAAAATTAACCAAGAAACAAATTTGCAACAACCTGAACAGCGATTTGCATGGTTAAGGTCAAAGAAAGATAACTTCAGATAATTGCGGGTTGCCTTTTCAAAATTTCGCCGTTATTATCGCTCGTCTTTTAAGCAACTATTGACACACACATGAAGGCAAAAGCGATATTACTCGCCTCTGTCCTGCTTGTAGGTTGCCAGTCGCAGAACGGCAGCAACGTACAACAGCACGCACAGAGCCTTTCTGCAGCTGGTCAAGGGGAAGCAGGGAAGTTTGCAAGTTCGGCGCGCTGGATGGACGATGGAACATCTTTCGCGCAGGATCAAGACTTGTGGACCTCTATTGGCGACGAGCTAAAGATGGGAATTCCGGAAAATACCCGGATTCGCGAACAGAAACAGAAGTATTTAAGTAATAAGAGCTATCTCCACGATGTAACGTTACGGGCAGAGCCGTATATGTACTGGATAGCCGGGCAAGTTAAGAAACGTAACATGCCTATGGAGCTGGTACTCCTACCCATAGTGGAGAGCGCTTTTGACCCACACGCGACGTCTGGCGCCAATGCCGCAGGCATTTGGCAGATCATTCCGAGCACCGGGCGAAACTATGGTCTGAAACAGACCCGCAACTATGATGCGCGTCGCGATGTTGTCGCTTCAACGACAGCCGCTCTCGACATGATGCAACGTCTGAACAAGATGTTTGACGGTGACTGGCTGTTAACGGTCGCAGCGTACAATAGTGGCGAAGGTCGTGTACTGAAGGCAATGAAAGCGAATAAAGCACGGGGTAAATCCACCGATTTTTGGTCGCTCTCACTGCCACAGGAAACAAAGATTTACGTACCGAAAATGCTGGCATTGAGCGATATTCTCAAGAACAGCAAGCGTTACGGTGTACAACTGCCAACACCAGACGAAAGTCGTGCACTGGCGCGTGTTCGCCTCAGCAATCCGGTTGATATTCAACAGGTTGCTGATATGACGGGTATGTCGGTAAGTAAATTGAAAACCTTTAATGCTGGCGTTAAAGGCTCAACCCTGGGGGCAAGTGGCCCGCAGTATGTAATGGTTCCGCAGAAACATGCTGAGCAGTTACGTGAGTCTTTAGCTTCGGGTGAAATCGCCGCCGTTCAGTCAACGCTGATCGCGGATGTCTCATCAGTTAACAGCCGCAGTTATAAGGTTCGTTCAGGCGATACGCTTTCGGGCATTGCGTCACGTCTTGGCGTGAATGCGAAAGATCTGCAGCAGTGGAATAACCTGCGCAATTCAGGCCTGAAAGTGGGTCAGACTCTGACGGTAGGTGCAGGTAGCAGCGCACAGCGTCTTGCCAGCAACAGCGATAGCATTACCTATCGCGTGCGCAAGGGCGATTCACTGTCCAGTATCGCAAAACGACACGGCGTAAACATCAAGGATGTGATGCGCTGGAACAATGATACTGACAATCTGAAACCTGGCGACCAGCTGACGCTGTTTGTGAAGAACAGCGCGACGCCAGACTCCTGATAGCACGATCGAAAGATAAAAAGGCACCGATTCCCCTCGGTGCCTTTTTTGTTTATCCCGCTTTTTGCGCTTCAGCCATGATGGTATCGCTGGTAAACGAGCCATCGTCCTGCAGTTCAAAGTATGCCTTTACCTCTGCGGACGCACTCTCCTGATACAGCCTGATTGCCTGGCTTAATGCTTCCGGGGTGCGCATACGCGCGATCCACGAGCTGAACTCAAGCGGTAAGCGGTCTGTAATCAACGCACGCGCGATCAGCCCCGCTTCAGTGATAAATGACAACCACTCACCGCTGGCATAGTTTTGCACATGCGAGGTGTCGCGCAGCGCTTCCACCGTCTGCAGCCAGATATTGCGCACCGGATGTCCAGGAGACATCACATCCATAATAATGAAGATGCCGCCCGGCTTCAGAACACGTTTGACTTCGCGTAATGCCTGGCCAACATCATGCCAGTGGTGCGCGGAGTAACGGCTGATCACCACCTCAAACGACGCATCATCAAAAGGTAAGGATTCGGCATAGCCCTGGCGCGTATCAATGTTGTCCAGCCCCTTCGCTTTCGCCGCCTCAGCAACGACGTCCAGCATCTGGCTGGATAAGTCATACGCGGTAACGTGCGCGACATGCTGTGCAGCCGTAAAGCTGGCATGCCCTGCCCCGCAGCCTAAATCCAGCACGTGGGCCTGCGGGAATGCCGCCAGACGTTCACCGAGACGCACCAGATCGCGGCCAGAAGCATGCACGGCGCTGCTCAGATAGGCACTTGCCTGAGAACCAAACTGTTTTTCTACGTTGTCATGATGGGAGTGTGTTGTTGTCATCGTACTGTCCTTTGTGAGTGGAAAATAAAGGGCAGCACCCGCGCAGGCCTGCCCCACGGCAGACCTGACACACCATTATTTATCAGGTTTGCCGGGACTGAATTCAACTAGTAGAGGGTTATGATCCGAGGCGCGCGTCACCAGAACCGAGGCGTCATGCACGCTCAAACCACGATAGAAGACAAAGTCGAGAGGACGACCAAAGGCTTTTTTGCGCTGGTCATCGCTAAAACGAACTTCACGCAGCGACATTTCGCGCGCAAAGCGATACAGCGCGTTCATGCGTGGACGGCTCCAGGCATTGAAATCGCCTGCCATAATAATGGGTCCGCTGTGATGCGCAATCTGATCGCCAATGGGAAGTAACTGCTTGCTGTAGACATCCACGCCCAGGCTGAAATTGACCGCATGGATGTTCACGACCATCAACATACGGGTATCCGGCAGCGGATAGACCGTCACCAGCGCCGATTTTGCCAGACGCAGAATAGGTTCACGTTCGCGCAGAGGACAGCAATAGACGGGATGTGCTGCTGAAAGCGTCATCACGCCTGAGGGGTGTTGTGGCAGAACAAATGCAGGCACCTGGTCGGCGGCAAGATAGTTCGTGGTGGCAAACCGGACCAGCTCAGGGGTGGTTTGCGCCTCCTGGAGCAGAACCAGATGGGCATCTTTACCAAAATTCTTGAGGACCGATAACCACTCTGCACGCTGCTGCTTAAAGATATTCCACACCAGTACACGGATTTTTTCATCACTGCTTAACGGAGTGCCGGCGGGTAATGCCTGGCTTATGCTCGCAAATGACCCCGGAGGCAAGATCCTCTCCGCGGGCATTCCGGCAACATAACGCATGGCATAGGTATTTTTTCGCACTTTTGGAAACAGCCTCTGTAACATGAACCAGCCCGGAAAACGGACTGGTTCTAATGTTATAGGGACTTTAGGTCATACTTTCAACGCAATTTCTGAGAAACCGCTTTCCAGTTTTGTAAGCAAGCACTTACTGTTTTTATCCCAGCGCGACACGAGCGGGTTTATCAAGACGTCCACTCAGGCCAATCAACAGGAAGGCGACCAGGACAATCACCGCGCCAATCCACGGGGTCTGGGTTAATCCAACATGCGCTACGGTTTGTCCGCCAATGATAGAGCCCAGCGCGATGCCGATATTAAATGCGGCAATGTTCAGACCCGATGCCACATCCACCGCATTGGGCGTATAGAGCTCGGCTTTCTGGACAACGTAAACCTGAAGCCCGGGCACATTACCAAAGGCAAAGATCCCCATGACCAGCACCGTGACCAGCGCGGCGTAGTGTAGCGAAGCCGTGAACTGGAAAATCATCAGCAGAACAACCAGGGCGGCGAAGATGAATTTCAGCGCCGGTACCGCACCATGCTTATCCGCAAGCTTGCCGCCCCAGATATTGCCAATCGCAACGGAGATACCATATCCCAGCAAAATCCAGCTCACGGCATTGGGGGAGAAGCCTGCCAGGTCCTGCATCATCGGTGCAAGGAAGGTGAAGGCGGTGAATACGCCGCCATAGCCCAGCGCCGTGACCGCGTAGATGATCAGCAAACGCGGATGCGTGAGCACCTTCAGCTGATCGCGCAGGCTGGCGCTGGCCCGGCCAGGAATATTCGACGGTACCAGCAGCAGGCTGGTCACCAGGGCAATGACGCCCAGTAAGGAGACGGCCAGGAACGTTTCACGCCAGCCGAAGTGCTGTCCGATAAACGTGCCCAGCGGTACGCCCGTAACAAGAGCGACGGTCAGCCCACCGAACAT
The DNA here is from genome assembly GCF_026420145.1 of Enterobacter pseudoroggenkampii. NCBI lineage: Bacteria > Pseudomonadati > Pseudomonadota > Gammaproteobacteria > Enterobacterales > Enterobacteriaceae > Enterobacter > Enterobacter pseudoroggenkampii. The sequence goes on along the minus strand of NZ_JAPMLV010000001.1, from coordinate 2,617 downwards.
GATCGCAATGGCAGACGCCGCTTTCTCCTTGGGTACCAGGCTGGTTGCAATAGTGGAACCAATCGAGAAGAACACCCCGTGTGCAAGGCCGGTCAACAGACGAGCGATGACCAGCGTGGTGTAGTCCGGTGCCTGCCAGGCCAACACGTTGCCGGCGGTGAACAGCACCATTAGTGCAACTAACAGCTGCTTACGCGGAAAACGTCCGGTCAGGGCCGTCAGCACGGGCGCACCGACGGCGACGCCCAGGGCATAGATGGACACCAGCAGCCCGGCGGAGGGCAACGAGATCGCAAGCTGGTTAGCAATGGTGGGAACCAGCCCCACGATAACAAATTCGGTAGTGCCAATTGCAAAGGCACTGATCGTCAGGGCAAGAAGCGCCAGTGGCATAAAATACTCCGTATCATCAGGATTAAGATGACAGGCAGTATGCGCCAGTGCTTAAATAACAAAAATGGTCAAAATATCAATAGAATTTTGCGGGTGGTGCAACAATGAAAGCAACGTCAGAAGAGCTGACAATCTTTGTCGCCGTCGTCGAAAGCGGCAGCTTTAGCCGCGCGGCCGAACAGCTGGGACAGGCTAACTCAGCCATCAGCCGCTCGGTAAAAAAGCTGGAGATGAAGCTTGGGGTGAGTCTGCTCAATCGAACGACGCGGCAGCTGAGCCTGACGGAAGAAGGAGAGCGTTATTTTCGCCGCGTGCAGTCGGTACTGCAGGAGATGGCTGCAGCGGAGACGGAGATTATGGAGACCCGCAGCACGCCGCGTGGGTTACTGCGCATTGATGCGGCCACGCCGGTGGTGCTTCACTTTCTGATGCCGCTGATTAAACCTTTCCGCGAACGTTATCCGGAGATGACGCTCTCTCTGGTCTCCTCAGAGACGTTTATCAACCTCATCGAGCGTAAAGTGGATGTGGCTATCCGGGCAGGAACCCTGACCGATTCAAGCTTGCGTGCCCGCCCTCTGTTTGCCAGCTACCGCAAAATTATCGCATCACCAGAGTATATTGCTGAACATGGTAAACCGGAGACGGTCGAAGAACTGAAGCAGCATCTGTGCCTGGGCTTTACGGAGCCGGTGTCACTGAACACCTGGCCTGTCGCCTGTCATGATGGTCAACTTCATGAAATTACCTGCGGATTATCCTCAAACAGCGGGGAAACGCTGAAGCAGCTGTGCCTTACCGGGAATGGCATCGCCTGTTTATCGGATTACATGATTGATAAAGAAATTGCGCGCGGTGAACTTGTGGAGTTAATGGCCGATAAGCGTCTGCCGGTAGAGATGCCTTTTAGCGCGGTGTATTACAGTGACAGAGCGGTCAGCACGCGCATACGGGCCTTTATTGACTTCCTGAGTGAACATATAAAAACAGCTCCCGGAGGAGCTGTGTGAGGGTTTAGAGTACAGAGGGGGTTAATATCAGTCCCAGTCAGGTGCTAAGCCTTCCGGGCTAACCAGACGATCGTTGCACTCCAGGGCTGCGATCGCTTTTTTATCGTCAGCATCCAGATGAAGATCCGTTGCTAACAGGTTGCTGGCCAGGTTTTCACGCTTAGTTGATGATGGGATCACGGCATAACCTTCCCCCATTGCCCATGCCAGAATCACCTGCGCAGCAGTCGCGCTATGTTTCTCAGCGATACGCGTAATCACTTCATCTTTCAGCGCCTTACCGTAGGCCAGCGTCATGTATGACGTGATGTGGATCCCGTGCTGTTTTGCCCAGTCCACGACTTTGCGGTTTTGCAGGTATGGCGACAGCTCAATCTGGTTGGTCGCAATATTTTCTGCGCCAACAGCGGCAATGGCTTTTTCCATCAGCGGAATGGTGAAGTTGGAGATCCCAATTTCGCGGGTTAAGCCCTGCTTTTTCGCTTCCAGAAGAGCCTGCATGAATTCTTCCACGGAGACGGCATCGTTTGGTGATGGCCAGTGGATCAGCGTCAGATCGACGTAGTCAGTACGCAGTTTTTTCAGGCTCTCTTTCAGGCTAGGGATAAGCTTGTCTTTGCTGAGATTCTCAATCCAGATTTTCGTGGTAATGAACAGCTCATTACGCGGTACCCCGCTCTCTTCGAGAGCTTGTCCAACGGCAGCTTCGTTTTCATAAATCTGCGCCGTATCAACTGCGCGATAGCCCAGTTCGAGTGCGGTTTTAACTGATGCGATAACAACGTCGTCTTTCAGGCGGAAAGTGCCCAGACCAAATGCAGGGAGAGTCATAATATTCCTCAATCGTTATGTTCGTAAACTGAGGAAGATTATCGCTGGCGGTGTTATAGAGAAAAAGATCGCAAAACGCAGAGGATTTTTGCTAATTTCGCAATAATTAAACGTCAGATAAGAAAAAAGCCCTGAGCGTTAGCTCAGGGCTTTTAATAAGTGGCGGAACGGACGGGACTCGAACCCGCGACCCCCTGCGTGACAGGCAGGTATTCTAACCGACTGAACTACCGCTCCACCGAAGACTGCTTGTAACCACCGGATTTATGCACCGGCTTACTACTTAATTTGATGCCTGGCAGTTCCCTACTCTCACATGGGGAGACCCCACACTACCATCGGCGCTACGGCGTTTCACTTCTGAGTTCGGCATGGGGTCAGGT